>NZ_CALMZC010000056.1 GCF_937873765.1 uncultured Thiothrix sp.
ACCTGCACCTGCACCTGCACCTGCACCTGCACCTGCACCTGCACCTGCACCTGCAGCGCAGACTACAATGGCTCCAGCGGTTATAACAGCCCCAACTGCAGCTTCTATTCAGCAAACACCTGCTGCCACTCCTACCCAAGTAGCAGTTACCCCTGCAGGTGGAAAGCCGTACGAAGGTCATGTCAAATGTGAAGGCAGTACCTGTAAAATCGATAGTTTCCTACTCAAAGGTTTTCGTACTTTTGGTCAATGCCAAGTCTGTCATGGGATTGATGGCGGCGGCAGTACCATTGCCCCTAGCTTGTTGCTCAAATTACAACAACTGGATCATGCTACTTTTATAGATCGTGTGACTAATGGCTATAAAGGCCAAATTGGCGTAATGCCCACTTGGAAAGACAATCCGAACATTATGAATAATATCGAGAACCTCTATGCGTATCTGAAAGCACGTTCCGATAATGTTATTCCAGCGGGCAATCTGGAGCGTTTCTAATGAAGCTCGTTTGCCAACAGAACAAGTCGTCTAAGCTGAAATGGATCGGGTTACAACTGTTTACCTGTGCTGCGCTAGTATTGTCTTGGCCTCTCCAAGCGGACAATACTAGTGCCAGCACAGACTCTGGTGCTTTCTCACCTGCTAACACCCTATTATTTGCTACTAATCACATGCAAGCCGTGCAACCAGAGCAAACCCTAGTTTATGACCTGCAACAATCGGGCAGTATGGTTGAAGCCATTAAAGACACCGTCACTATGAAATTAACTGCAAAAGATGCAAGTCATAAGGAAACCACAATTGAGTTTATGACTGGTGAGCGTAATCGTTGGGTACCACCTTTTACTGATCCCGAAGGTAATCCGGTTTTAATGCTATTTCTGCAAACGGACATTCACGATATGGAGCGCATTAATGGGGGGCAATGGCGACATTTTCAAAAATATATCAAGTTTGCACTCGAGAAATCCGATGTAAGTGAAATGAGTTTTAACTATGCTGGCAAAACCCTAAAAGGTAAAAAAGTCAGTATTCAACCTTATCTAAATGATCCAGATAAAGGCAAATTTAATAACCAAGCTTTCGTGAATAAACATTATGAATTTATTGTGTCTGCCGAAATACCGGGAGGCATTTATAAAATCGTGACTGATGTACCTGGCGCGAGCGCTGATCAACCCGTCGCGCATAAAGAATTATTGCTGCGTGCTCCCTAAGGAACAGCAATAAACCGACCTATTTAGGTCATACTTGTAAGTTAACTAGGAGAACTTGTAATGAAAAAGTGGACTAAACCCAGCTACAAAGATATGCGTTATGGCTTTGAAATCAATCTATATATTTTAAATCGTTAAGAGAAGCTTCCACTGTCCTCCTTAAACAGGGGTAAGTTAAATTGAGAAAGATCAGCATGCGCATTAGCTTAAGTTTAAAACTTTGGCTGCTTAGCTTGCTGCTCGCCTTTTGCTCTTTGCAGACGCTTAGCTTTCCTGCTAGTGCGTCTGCACCGCCTAAAATCGCGGTTCTAGAATTTGAACTGCATGATTTCACACAATTGCCTACCCCTCCTGAAGAATTGGAGCGTACTCAGGCAGCACAAAACATCTTAGCTGAAGCCTTACAAGCTGCAGGTTATCACTTGGTAGCCACAGACAAGCAGCTACAAACCCAAGCTAATCAAGGGTTCGGTTATTTAGTTAATCACCCCGCTAAAGCTGCCGAGCTTGGTAAAGCCTTACAAGCTGATTATGTGTTAGTGGGGCGCGTGCAAAAACCCAGCTTCTTATTTGCCTATTTAATAGTGCAAGTGATTGAGGTTAAAACCGGTAAACCATTGGTCGAATTCAGCCGTGAAGCTAAAGGCGAGACAATGGGAGCCACTCGCCGCGCTTTACTGCAAATTGCGGCTGAAATCCCTAAAATCTTGCCTGAGGCTACCGCTACCAATCAGAAAGCATCTTTAAACTTTAGTGCACCGATTTATCAAAAAAATACGTTAAAAGACTTTGATACCGTTATTGATGATTTACTATTTGCCATTAGCCAACACAATTTTCGCTTAACCGAACAAGCCACTATTGGACAAGCGATTGCTGCGCGCGAAGAAAAAAGCTTTCCAAAACTAACTGTCCTACATTTTTGTAACCTCACTTATGCGCAAGCGCTATTGGAAAAAAATATTGCCTCACCTTTACACATGCCCTGCCGCATTAGTGTGCGCCAAATAAATAATCAAGTTGTGATTGAAACTCTATTACTACCGAATAATGCTGCCGAACAAGCTTTTGTAGATGAAATTAACCAAATCCTGCAAGAAATTGTCAATACTGGAGCAGCCTAATTCTTTTCCTGCCTTAGCCTAACAAGGAGTAAGCCAATGTCATTCAGTGCTCATAAAATCCAAACAATTACTAGCCGTCTATTGGGTGCTTTAGCTTTAACTTATTGCACAGTTGGCAACTCCCTTGCAGACACCACGCCACCAGCAAATGATTATCCGACCCAAGCACGTGTTGAATATGTGTTTGGCTGTATGAATAAATATGGCGGCGAAAATTATGATCATATGTATAGCTGTGTCTGTGCCATCGACAAAATCGCTGAGAAAATTCCTTATGCTAATTTCGTGGCTACTAGTACTTTGGCAGTTATGAGCAAAACCTCCGGCGAGCGAGCAGCGGCCTTTCGAGATGCCGGTGGTGGACGTGATGCGATTAAAGCCTTTGAGACTTTTATTGCGGATACTGAATCAAACTGCGGTTTAAAGAAGAAAAAGAAAGCTGTCAGCTAAACGTTTTTAAGTACTCTAGTTCAAGTTCAAAACTTGGGGCAGAGTAATAGTAATCTGCCCCAAATCCTTTAACACTAATTAACGCATCGCTTTAGTTAAACTTGGAGGCCCTTGGAAGCTCTTGCGCACACCTAAGCCCCACCACAAAACCAATAAAACTAAACCTAAAGCAACAATTAGATACAACACTTTATCATTAGGCGGTTGTACACCCACCCAAACCAGCACTAAACCACCGATAGTCGCTAGCACCGCTACAACTTTAGATAAAGCCCCTAAATTAAACGGTCCTTTATGTGTCCAAGTGCGACCTTCTGCCCAAATACCTGCTGCGGTTGGCATGATATACGAGATATATAACAGCACCGCACAACCTGTGGCTAAAACTAAGAAAGCATCGCCATATAGCGTGGCAATAATCGCTGCAACGGCCGCCGTCCAGATCGCGTTGACTGGAGTTTTATACGTATCATGTACTTGCTTTAAGCTATTAGAAAAAGGCAAACCACCATCACGCGCGAAGGCATAAGTCATCCGTGAAGCTGAAGTCACGCAGGCCAGACCACATAAGTAATTGCATACTAAAATACCGGTTGCCAAGATTAATTTTAACCAATACGGCACTGAACCTAACAGAGCATCCAGAAAGCCCACACCCTGCTTCACACCATCAGCTAGGTTTGGCATCACTAATACGAAAGTGCAGACCATGATGTAACCGAATAAGGCTGACCAAAACACAGCATTGATAATCCCTTTTGGCACATTGACAGCAGCCTGCTTCGTTTCTTCTGCGGTATGCGCAGAAGCATCAAAGCCCGTGATGGTGTAGATAGTGAGTAATAAACCTAGCAAAAACACCACTATCACCGATTGATGTTGTGGCCAAACACTGCCTTCAGCACCCGTGAAATTAGTTAAAGTGAATAAGCGCCCGAACTCTAATGGAACCGGCGAATAGATCAACAAACTCGCAATTAGTAAGATGGCTACTACGAAAATTAAATAGCCTGAAATATCCGTTAAGCGAGTTGTCAAACGTATTCCAAAATGATTCAACAAGGCTTGCGAGAGGGTAATCGCCGCAATAAATAACGTCTGATGCCAGAAACCAAAGCCGCTGGTATCTACACCCAGCGTGGGTAAAAACAGGGATTTAAAAAACGGGTCATAGACCCCGAAATTGACTGAAGCAGTAACAAATACCAAGCCGAGTAAATTAAACCAAGCCGCTGTCCAACCAAAGCCTTTCCCACCTAAGATCGAACCCCAATGATATAAACCACCTGCAGTGGGATAAGCAGAAGCAATTTGCGCCATGCCTGCCGCGACTAAACCTGCGAAGCAAGCCCCCACTAACCAACCAATACCAATACTTGCGCCTCCTCCAGCCCCTAAAGCTGAAGGAAAGGCACTAATACCGCCTGCTAAAATACAAATAATTGAAAATGAAATCGCAAAATTTGAAAATGCGCTCATGCGCCGAGATAGCTCTTGCTTATAGCCGATACTCGCTAACAGCTTGGCATCATCATCCAATCTTTCCTCACTCATACTGATCTCCTAAGCCACTGTGGCAGTTTTATTCTAAACCTATCGTATTGATAAAGCTGTAAATAAACTGAGCAAATCCATAAATAAGCCTAATGAAACTCGTAAAAACCTGCTTGACTTGCAGCACTGACTCGTTCGCAATAAAAAGCTTAAAGACGCTCTAAATAGGCTACACCACCTAATTGCCGCATTTGCCGCAAAATGAAGCGTTGGCGCTTTTGAATATAGCGTGAGGGCTTCACTACACTATATACTTCGGGCAAAGGCAACACTGCCGCTAATAAAGCTGCATCGGCTTCGGATAGTTTTGCAACAGGCTTTTTGAACAAGAAATCACTAGCAGCTCCTACCCCATAATCCGCTGCACTGAATTGGGCAATATTTAGATAAACCTCAAGAATGCGATCCTTACTCCATAGGGTTTCAATGAGAACCGCTAAACCCCACTCCATGCCTTTGCGCACATAACTACGTCCACCCCAGAGAAATAAATTCTTCGCCACCTGCTGAGTGATGGTACTACCACCACCATTCGACTCACCCTCTAAAGCGGCTTGAATTGCGCGCTCGGTTGCCCCACGATCAATCCCCCAATGCTCAGGAAATAGCTGATCCTCTGCAGCCACCGCAGCGAGTGCTACTTGTGGCGGAATCTCCTCCATACTCACCCAATGATGATGCACGCTTGGCACTGAGTCATCGAACCAAGATACTACCGATTGTTGCAACATAAAAGATGAAGTGGGTACTGGGGCTACACGAAAAATGAGCAACAGCAGGACAACGAGCAGAAACAATAAAAGTGGAATCCGCCATAACCAATGCAGATAAGTTAATTTAAAGCGAGGTAATGCCAACAAAGCCGAAGTTTATCCTAGAAAAATAGACACTCTAACCAATTCACTGCGTGGGGACAATCGGTGCTTTTACCAAAGCTGTGTCACCACACTACCGCAAAGACGTATTCAATAATAAAGCCATTTGCTCAGCGCAGGGAGCAAAATCTTGATGCTGAGTCGCAAGGTTTGATAATAAGCCGAATTGAGTTTCAATCGCTGACTCTACCTCTGAGTCGATTTGCTCAATCATTTTTAGACTCAAGCCACAATGCTGGCGAGCAAACTGGTGCAATATTTTACGCTTAGGCCAGCGCTTAGAACCTGATAATAACAGAGCCATAGAGTCTTTTGGTAAATAAGGCACTGTACTAACAATATCAAATACTGGTGCTAACTTACGCTCGACTTCAGGCAAAGTTCCAGTCTGATAATCGGCTAGTGAAGAATACAAGACGCCATAATTTTTTAAATGTGCATCCCCATTGCGTACTCGCACATTCAAATAAGTGAGTTTATAAAAATCAACTAAGGCTTGAGTTTGTTGATTAGGGGAAACAAACTGACGAATAGTGTGAGTACAAGCCTCTAAAGAACTATCATACTTAGCTCTGGTAGGCTTTCCCTGCAAAACACAAAAATCCTCAAAACCTAATGCAACACCTTCACAGGTTAAATCAAAACGCTCATTAATCAGTAATTGGGCATTATCACTCAAATAGAAATTAGAGACCTCCAAACCTGCTGCACGTGCAATGCTTAAGCACACATATTCATTGCAAGCCAAATGCGGATAATCCTCTGCCCAGGTTTTCACAATATAATGTCTCAAAGGCAGAGTGAGATGCTGTTGCAAGGGCATGAGTACTTTAGGTTGTACCCCAGCGACCCCTGAATGCGTCGCATAACGCACAAGTAATTGCGCAAATAGATCTTCGTCCGTGCTGCTCACTAATTGATTTAAGGTGAGCGGCTGGTCTCTTGGAAAGGCCAAGGGCTGACCCGCCACACTATAAGCTAAACGTCCAATTTGGTGACGGCCTAATAAAGCCAATAAACTTAAATCATCACTACCATAGTGCTTCGCCGTCATTTGCTCCAAAACCCAACGCAAAGCACCTTCGGGTAGATTCATTTGAAAAATGGGATGTAACTCAGGGTATTGATAACTGGCTACCCGCAAAGGCATGGTAAGTGATAGTGCATCGCTTGTGCGAGCCTGATAACTAAAGGTATGCTGGTTAGCTTCTTTTTGTAACTGTCCAATAAATGCGGGCGCGTCAGTATGCTCTAAATAGACATCAATATCCGCCATACAGACCTCGCAACTCATCCAAGGTTGGCAAGCTTTTATCCCGATAACATAACTCTTTACCTAATACATTAAGCACCATTTCTACCTTACGAATGCCTAAATCGGAGTAGTCATTACGCTCTAAAGCTCCAATGGTAGTACGGTCTAAACCACATAAGTCGGCTAACTGCTGCTGAGTTAAACCTTGAGTACGGCGAGCTTGGCGAATAGCTTGGCTTAGTGCTGCTAACATGATGAATATAGCTATCAAAATTTAGATTTTTAGTGAAATTGATGAATATATACATCATTGTCGTTTTTTTGTAAATAAGCCAAAGCCTATCATTCAACCTAGATGTTCAAGCAAAACAAAATTTACAACAGCAGTTACCTCAAGAGGCTAGAGCTTCACCCCTCGCTACACTATACCTAGTGTGCCTAAATTATTACCTCATCGAATCGATTAATGGCTATTTTTTTAAACTCAATGATGCTTCAAATAGCCGTTGGTCATCTGTATAATCTTGAATAAATCCTAAGCATCGCCGAAAAAGCCATATGAATACAGCACCTTACCCTACAACACTAATTCCGTATAGTTTTACTATACAGAGCTTTTATGTATAACTGGTTAGACATAGTTTCTGTCTAATAAACTGTTGGTTGCGATAGCAAGACCAATTTATTGATTTGAAAGACAAATCTCAGATTATAAGAAGAAGCTGAAAAAAGCAAAAAAACATGCTATTCAGTTAAGACTAGAAATTCTTCAAAACGTAGTTATTGACAGAAATTTCTAGTCTTAACTGAATTCATGATGCTTTTGCAGCAGACTCCTTTAATTCCGATTTGTCGGTGTAGAATTCAATAAACGGAGTTCTTATAACTATCTCGCAAGCAACCAACAAGTCGCTGAGTCAGAAACTGGCTATGCCAGTTCTGCTCAGCTATTTTCGTTAAGTAATGTTGCCTTTTCTTTGCTTACCGCAAAAGGGTTGTAGTGCTAGAAGCAGTGGTTATTGCTTCTTCAGCAGTGTTAAAGATGTCGTGATTAAGTCTGTTGAGATAGCTCATGAGATGCTTCACTGGAGAACAAATCCCAAAATTTGGGACATTACGAACACCTATCCTGTTAAGTCTACTTTCATACTGATATAGCTTCAAATCTTAGCCTTAGGGCTATGTCCCATTTAATTTAGATACTTTCAAATACCACTTCGTTATACACCTTTTGCATATCAGTTTGTTTCACTTCTAAGGTGATTTACCTTTCTTCGTAGTTCCCATTTGTGGCAATACTTCTTTTCATGTAAGAGCATTCGTAATCCCCTTCGGGTCTTACTCATAGAGCACCCTTGTCTTCATTCCGAGAGTGCTCAGTCAAAGTAAATAATAAAACTACTCGTTCATTCGCTAATCTTCGTTTCATGTTCTCGCTATCGCTTCACATTCAACTCAGGCTCATTCACTCCCTACGCTTTATTATTGACTTCGCCTTCCGCTTCTCTACATTACGTCAAGGAGTTAAAGATAAGAGCATTCAACAACACACTACGTGTCTTGTTTCACAAAGATAAGAGCAGTTCAACAACACACTACGTGTATTGTTTCACCTAAAAGCATATCCTAGGTTGCTTTGAGCAACATGTCCCTTCGGGAAGTTATTAGTTCTTTTTACTTAGTTATATTTCCTATTGGATATAATTATTTTTCTATAGGAGTAGAAGATGTTGTAGTTCTTTTTCTTTTTAGTAAAAGGGATACATTTCTAAAGGATGTTATTAGTTTGTTGCTAAGGCAACTAAGATACGTCTCTAAGAGCTATAAGTTTCTCTCTTCTCTTACGATTCGAGAGAGCAATACTGGGAGAAATAGACTTATTGTTTACTGGTCAGTGTCTTCTTATTGGTTGTCATTCTGGATACTTCAATATAGAACACTGGAAAATCAGTGGATGTGCATCAAGTGTGATTATAAGGAGCTTCAGAAACCCCCCAGAAATTATTTTTAATAATTCCTGTGGTGAACCCAGTCATTAATCTCAGTCGTTTCTCTCCTTCGTTTAATTTCCTTCCCCCCTTTCAGAGGGATAAGTTTTTATAAATCTTGTCAAGAGGTAAAACAACAAGTTTCTGACGAACAGTATCAATATATCTCTTTGGAGATATAGATAGGTAGTGTCTTTATATCTCTTTAGGGATATATAAGATAATAAATGAAGTTGTTATCTATTTTTTTAGATAAGCATTTATATGGTTTATTTATTTGTTTTCCTATAGGGAAACTCAAGGGGCGTTTTTGTTTTATTTTTTACTTAAAGTAAGAAGGTTATGGCCGTTTTTCTTATTCTGTCGATTCGACAGGAATAGAATTAGGATTCAGAACGATGTAAACCGACGAACGGTAGTATAAAAGGTAGTCTTTAGACCTTTCTCACTTAGCTTATGGCATTATCTCTATGTTTGCACTCAGCTTCAAAGCCTTATGTGATATAGGTTGTAGCCCTATCGCATCTATGTTTGCACTCAGCTTCAAAGCCTTATGTGATATAGCTACTCAGATTTGAGCTGCACGGTAAGATACAACTTCTATGTGGGTGCATCAGCTTCAAAGCCTTATGTGATAAGGGTTGTAGCCCTATAACATTGTGCACAGTGCATTAGGTGTCTAGAATCTGTTAACTGATAAGCTCCCTTTACTTCTAATGTAATCTGGGATTCCTGTTGCTGCTGCTAAAGCAAATCCACCGATGCCAGCTCCTATGGCTACTGTTTCTTTTAGTATCTTATTAGGAATAGGTAATTTCTTTGCTGTCGTTTAGGCCGCATAACCTGCACCAGTTTCAATACTTGATGATATTGCTTCTCTTACTGGGCTTTTATCTTCTTTATAAGCTAAGAAGGAACTAAGTCCTATGAGTCCTAACGTTATGCCAGTAGGCTTTAGGTAATCTGGTATTTTCATTTGGTTGTTTCCTTTCTGAAAGAAAAAAAAGGATAAAGCATTTTTCCCTTATCCTATTTTGTTTATTAGTATATAAGTGTTTCCTATTATTAGAGTTTTCTAATAGTGTAATTCTCTATATTCCGAAGCACTTAAACTGTTATTTTAGTTATCGTTTTAAACAATCCTTCTTTGCTTGTAATGACTTTAGAATCAATTAGAAATGATAGAGTATCTTGAATTTTTGTTCTTTTTTCTAACTGGTCAGCAGAAGCTGTATCCCAATCTGATACACCTATCTTATTTGAAATAGCATTAGCAATATTGATGAAATGATAAAATCTGTAGGATTCTCCTACCATTGTTGCATATGCATGTCTCAATTTATTCCATGCATCTGATGATTCTATCCGTTTTTCCAGAATCTTGTGTTCTAAGAATTGTGTATAGATTTCTACTTCAAGGTCTGAATCCATCCATGCTGCGAGTTTTAAGGCGATTAATGGATGTCCCCATGAGCCGCCATACCTTCCACGTTTGTTCTTTATAACAGTAAGGTTTAAGGAATCACGGTTAGCTACTATGCCATCTATGATTTCTAATTCTGCGGAATCCGCAGAAATAGAATTAGCTAAATTTTCTTTTCTTTGAATACTTAGGAAGAATTCGTTCACTGAAGGAGAACGTAGAAAATGTTCTAATCCTTTTTCTGGAAATCCTTTTGCTATTCTTACTTGGTTTCCCATTTCATGAATATCGTTTAGCCGAACCATATTATCTTTCCAATTTGCTGAAAGATTAAAATCTTCTGGTAAATAATTTTCTACCTTTATATTTATATTTTGGATATAATTACTCATTATTGTAATACCTATTGAGATTTGCTTTCTAAGGTAATCTCACTAACCTTTGTAAGGACTACTGATTGTTGAGCATTAGTCCTTTTTTTTATCTATTCTTGTATTAAGTAAATAATTAAAATAATATTTTGCTTCCTTATTCTCAACTTAAATAGAATTAATCATTTGTCAATACCCTTTTAGTCTGTTTTCTAACTTAATTTAAGAATATAGTTTTATTCTTTTAATTATTTTTTTATAGCTCCACTTACTGGGGCTTTTATCTTAAATTTAATAATTGTAAAGCCGTGAAATTCACGGTTTATAGTGCTTTTATATTCCCATTAATACTGGGAGTTATGACTCTCATTCCACTTTTTGTCTATACACCTGGTGTGTTTATAACCCTTATGCTCCATAGGGGGTATCACTTCGTTTAGCCCCCACCCACTTTATACTATAGGATTTATTTAAATGAATAAAAATATTGATTCTATTGCTTTATGGAAATTAGTTGCTCATGAAGTTTACTTCTTTTCTAAGTTTGAATTACCAGAAGAATTAATTTCTAAGGGGAATAAGTTATTAGCTTCTTTAAAAAGGAGAATTATGCATATTGCTTCTGAGCATGTAGATATTCGCATATCTGAAAAGTCAGCTTTACGAGCTGTGTTTGAATACAATCAATCTGTGAAGAAAATGACTTCAGTTCAATTAGAATCCATAGACACTATGGTAGGTAGGATTACTACTTTTATGCGAACTAAGGGCTATTCTCGTAAGACTATAGTGGCTTACAGCTACTGGATTAGGAAATACTATTCCTTTTATGGAAAACACCCTTCTGGTTTGGATTCGTCTCACATTACTGGGTTCATTAATCATTTAGTTAATCAAGAACAGGTTTCTATTTCTACTCAGAGAGTAGCATTTAATGGAATTATGTTTCTGTATAACAAGTTTTTGAATATTGAATTAGATAAAATGGAGAATTTAAAGTTATCTTCTAAGCCGGTTAAGCTACCTACGGTTCTAAATAAAATGGAACTGAAGAATCTGTTTGCTCAACTGAGTGGAACTCATTTACTGATTACTAAACTTCTCTATGGAACAGGTATGCGCCTTATGGAGTGCATGACACTCCGTATTAGAGACCTAGACTTCGAGAGAAATGAGATTCACATACATAGTGGGAAAGGAGCAAAAGATAGAGTTGTAATGCTTCCAGCTAATATTGCTTCAGAATTGAAGGATCAGGTGGCTGCTGTAGCACTACTTCACCTGAAGGATACGAAAATAGAGGTCTCTGTTCAGATACCCTTTTTAAAAGGTTCAAAGCTTGTCAGTAAGCAAAAGGAGTTAGGCTACAGGTATCTATGGCCTGCTTCTCGTCCATTTGTTGATAAGCAAACCGGTGGCTGTTATAGACACCATTTACATGAAACTGTTGTTCAACGTGCTCTTCATAGTGCTGGTATCAAAGCAGGTATCAGGAAGAGTGTTTACCCCCATTGCCTGAGACATACCTTTGCTACTTCACTACTAGAGCATGGGTATGACATTAGGTCTTTACAGGAACTGATGGGTCATACTGACCTGAAGACCACTTCTGTCTATTTGCATATCGTTAATAAAGGTGCAAATGGATGCCTTTCTCCTTTAGATTTTTAACTTTTAATAGGATTATTTTAAATGAATAAATTGTATAAGTTTATGGTATCTGCTTTTACTTCTGTAAAGCAAACCGTTGTAGCTATTGATGATTTTCTTTTTCCTTATTTTTCTAAGTATCTTTATGTACCAGTTTTAAGAACTGTAATAGTAGTCTTAGATGCCATTATTGCTACTAACAACTGGTTTAAGAAACGCTTAGAAAGAGCACCAGCTCCTATTAGATGGCTCTATAATAATGGAGTTCTTCTTTTTATTGAGAAGACATATCTTTCATTAGTTTTTGGAACTAAAAGGAAAATTATTAAGGCCATTGTTAAATGGTTAAAATTGACCTTTGGGCTTACAAGTAGGTTTGCCTACACCTTAGTGGTTATAGTTTTACTTATGCTTCCAGTGGTCATTTGGCTGGCCTATGATTCAATGTTTAAACTTAACAAAGAGATTGCTCCAGACAACTTCGTTGCTGGAGAATAATATACGTTAGATTTTAAATCTCCCTACCCTAAACAATCATTTTGGAGACAAAGATGATTAAAATTGTTCTGAACTTCCTGTTTTTAGCTGCACTCATTTTCTCAGAAAATATATATGCTAGCCAACTAATTGATAAGCTAAAAACAGGTGTAAATATAGCGGAAGATGCAGTTACTCTTTTTAAAGGGGTGTTAGACTTCGTTGACAGCAAAGAAGATATATCAAAATCAATAGAATATAAAAATGACACGATTTCCGTTAAAGAGAATAATACCGAGCCACCTACCGAAAATAAAAAACTTTCTGATGATTTTAGACAATTGGCATGGGCAAAAGCAAAATCCAATGATCATATAGCTGCACTACCTGCTTACAGAAGATCATTAGAACTTGATGCTAATAATGCAAGCTCATGGCACGGCTATGGATGGAGCCTTTCCGAACTTGGTCTATATGATCAAGCTAAAAATGCTTTTTTAATATCACTAAAACTTAGAAAAAGCGATGAGTCTTGGCGTTATCTTGGCTGGAATTATGAAAGACAAGGCTTACTAAACGAAGCAAAAGAATCTTATGTTGAAGCACTGGTATTAAACAGGAATAATAAAAAAGCCCAATACGCGATTGACCATCTCAATGGAAAGCCTCAGAAAACAAATAAAACATCATGGTTTGCAATTCAAACAGCAGCATTCACTTCCGAAAATAGTGCCCAACTTGAATTACAAAAAATAAAGACTATTTTCAATGATTCCCAAGTACTTAAAGTAAAAGACAAGCATTGTATTTTGATTGGCAATTACCCTACAAAAGGACAAGCTATTGAGGCAAAGGCCGTGCTAGAAAAAACACATCCTGAAGCTAAAGATTTTTACGTTAAAGAAATCTAACAACTCATTCGACGACGGACGCGGTGACAACCCGCGATTCTCGACAACTTACTCCCTGCCGCGCCCGTCAGCCATGACGTTGGCGGGGGCTATGACAAATAAGCGTCACCAGATTGATAAGTTGATAAAAAATGGGTTCGTCATACGCTAACGCGGGAAATGCTGTGCCAGATTTAAACACTGAAAAATAGAACTGGTACACCGCGCTGATGCGCGGTGAGCCAAAACCGCCAACCCAATCACCGAAACATAAGAATTGATGCCAACTGAACGAAAATCTCGCCGCATAGACACGCGATGAAGGAAAATCAGTTACTTAACCAGCGAAAAAATGAGACAGTTGTACAAAATGCGAATAAATTCCGCCCTTGATGACACTACAAAATGTATATACACTTCAAGGCATGAGATTCACATGATCAGAGACAAAACGTGCAATCAATACAAAATCACATGGGCTTGATTTTGTTGATGCGCCTCGCGTGTTTGAGGGTCTCACCCTCACTTTTGAAGATGACAGGTTCGAGTACAGCGAGCAGCGCTTTATTACTCTTGGTTTACTTACTGGTGTGGTGGTTTCCATTGTCCACACGGAAGATGAGCATGAAATTCGCATCATACCCTTCCGCAAAGACACCAAACAAGAAGAGGTGATTTATTATGACTCAATCCAATACTGATTGGGTTCGCCTTGCGTCAGGTACTCAAGGTGAGCCAACAGAAGAACATCCCGAAGCAGAGGTTCGTCATGTTGTCCGTGGTATCGTCCGTCAAGGTTTAAAGCCTTTACCAGCTAAAGCGTCTGTTTCTTTGCGCATAGATCAGGATGTTCTGGAGTGGTTTAAAGCTCAGGGGACAGGCTATCAAACACGCATCAATAGTGTTCTGAGGGCATTCAGGGATGCATCGGTTAATCAATAAGGCTCAGATACAATATTAATGCGCCAACAAGTGGCTCGACGACGGATGCGGTGACAGCCCGCGATTCTTAACGACTTACTCCCCGCCGCGCCCTTCATGTTGACGTTGAGGCTGTAAAAAAACTTCTGCGCCCTTTTTTCTACTTTGAAAATTTACTTAATCCACTCACTGCGCCGGCACAATCCGCGTCTCCACTCGACAATTCCCAGCAATTGCACAAGCCTGTGTCGCCGAAAAAACCCTCAATTGCTCATCTCCTTGATTGGCATGATTCTGAACCATCTGCATGGCTTGCATTTGTATCTGCTGCTGTAACTGCAACTGCTGCAAAATCAAGGCTTGCTGCAGTTGCTGCTCAAGTTGAGCTTGTTGCGCTGAACTTAGCGTGTTTGCAGAGATAGCCGCTTGTTTTTTCGGTTCACAAGCCTGTAAACCCCAGCACATGACTACTACTAATAAGGTTTTTAGATAAGAATACATGCCTTAACTCCTTGGCCTTGGGGAAGATTTCTCAGCGGTGTGGGGATCATGCTACTATCCGCGCTCTCGCAACTGGGGAAAATCCATGACAGCGGCTCTAGCAATAACCAATTTACGCAAAACTTACGATAACGGCTTTACAGCGCTCAAAGGGATTAACTTGAGCGTACAACAAGGCGACTTCTATGCGCTATTGGGCGCGAATGGCGCAGGCAAATCCACGACGATTGGTATTATCAGCTCCTTAGTCAATAAGACGTCTGGTACTGTGAGTATCTTTGGTTATGACCTTGATACACAGCGCGAGCTGGCCAAATCCCAAATTGGTTTAGTCCCGCAAGAATTTAATTTCAATGTCTTCGAGCCAGTCGGAGAAATTCTGATTAATCAAGGTGGCTATTATGGAATTGAGCGCCCTATTGCCACTGAACGAGCTGAAAGGCTCTTAAAGCAACTGGGGCTTTGGGAAAAACGTAAAGAACAAGCCCGTACTTTGTCCGGCGGGATGAAGCGCCGCCTGATGATTGCCCGTGCCTTAGTGCATGAACCGCGCTTACTCATCTTAGATGAACCGACCGCAGGCGTTGATATTGAGATTCGCCGTTCGATGTGGGAATTTCTCACCGACCTGAATGCATCAGGGATCACGATTATTCTCACCACCCATTATTTAGAGGAAGCCGAAAGCTTGTGTCGGAATATTGGCATTATTGCCCAAGGTCAATTAATCGAAAATACCAGTATGAAAAGTCTGCTAAGTCGTTTAGATACTGAAACTTATGTTTTCGATTTAGTTGAACCCATCCAGCAGATTAAAGAGATGGGGGCTTGCCATTTTGAATTGCGTGACCCCACTACACTCGAAGTGTCTTATCACAAAGAAGATTTCTCTCTGAATCAAATTTTTGCCTTCCTGAATCAGCAAGGTCTACAAGTCTTAAGTATGCGCAATAAAACCAATCGCCTCGAACAACTCTTTCTTGATTTAGTCGAGGGGAATAAAGCATGAATGCTCAACAAAAATGGACAGCCTATTACACGATTCTGATTCGCGAAATTTTGCGCTTCTCACGAATTTGGATTCAAACTATTCTGCCGCCAGTGATCACCACCGCATTGTATTTTATTATTTTCGGGAATTTGATTGGCCCGGCAATTGGTGAAATGCATGGCTTCACTTATATGGAGTTTATCGTCCCCGGCCTGATTATGATGGCGGTGATTACCAACTCTTATGCGAATGTCGTCTCTTCTTTTTATGGGAGTAAATTCCAAGGCAATATCGCCGAAATGCTAGTGTCGCCCGTACCAAATTGGATTATTTTAGCCGGCTTCGTGAGTGGAGGTATTGCACGCGGTATGGCGGTTGGGGCTGCAGTAACGATGGTGTCTTTGATTTTTAGTAAGCTGTATATCGAGCATCTCTTCGTGATGTTTACCATCGGCCTATTGACCTCTACCCTCTTCTCCCTCGCAGGTTTAATTAACGGTGTTTACGCCAAAAGCTTCGATGATATTTCGATTGTACCGACCTTCGTGCTCACACCCTTAACCTACTTAGGGGGTGTCTTTTACTCCATTTCCATGCTACCTGAGATTTGGCAAAAGATTTCACTGCTCAATCCGGTATTATATATGGTGAATGGCTTTCGCTATGGTGTCTTAGGCATTGCTGATATTCCGATTTGGATTAGTTACCTGATTATTTTGGGCTTCATTGCACTCTTAGCTAGCTTTAGTATGTATCTACTCAATCGTGGGATTGGGATTAGAACTTAAGCTTCTTCAGGTGCAGCATGACAAGTGTTAGTCGATCAATAGGAGGCAGCGATGTGGGATAGTATCTGCTCCTTACTTCTAAACTTCAGTGTTCAGCTCGCCGCTTGCCAAGTTGCTACTCCGAGTTTAAATGGCTATGTTGAAACCGAAGCCTTACACATATCCGCCACCACCAGTGGGCGCATCAAGCAAATGTATGTGAATACTGGCGACCCAGTGGCTAAAGATCAGCCCTTATTCACCTTAGACTCTGAAGCGATTCGCTCCCCCAAAATAGCTCAAGTGGAAAAGCGTTATTACCAAGCGGAAGAATGGGTGAATGCAGGTACGCCCGTTTTAAGCTTGATTGCCCCCGATCAATATAAAATCCGCTTTTTCTTACCAGAAATCGCTCTTGGTAGCCTTAAAGTAGGTGATCCACTCCAATATGAATGCGATGGCTGCCCAACGATACAACAAGCCACGATTCGCTTTATTGCTAACTCAGCCGAATACACACCGCCTGTACTTTATACTAAAGAACAACGCGCTAAATTAGTCTATCTCGTTGAAGCTAGCCCCGCAGACACCAGCCATTTGCATGCGGGACAGCCTGTGAGTATTTGGCTCACTCCTCCAGCTACTCAGTAGCCATGAGCAGCTCCAGCGAATACGCGATTGAAGTTGCAAATCTCACCAAGCGCTTTGGCGATAAAGTGGTGGTTGATCAATTATCCATGCAGGTGCGTAAGGGGGAAATTTACGGATTTCTAGGCCCGAATGGCTCTGGCAAAACCACCTCGATTCGGATGATGTGTGGCTTATTAACCCCCGATGGTGGAACAGGACAAACTTTAGGCTTAGATATTCTCTCCCAAGCCGCCGACATCAAACGCGAAGTCGGCTATATGACACAGCGCTTTGGCTTATACAGCGATTTAAGCATTCGGGAAAATTTGGACTTTGTAGCACGCGTTTATGCCATGGATCAACGCAAACAGCGGGTGAATACGGCCTTAGAACGTTTAGGCTTAGTCGCACGTCAACAGCAATTAGCCGGTAGTTTATCCGGTGGCTGGAAACAACGTTTAGCCCTCGCTGCTGCGCTTTTACATCAACCTCAATTACTGTTATTAGATGAACCAACCGCAGGGGTTGACCCACAAGCACGACGTGATTTCTGGGAACAAATTCATCAACTAGCCACTGAGGGGATTACTATTTTAGTCTCAACTCACTACATGGATGAAGCGGAGCGTTGTCATCGTTTAAGTTATATTGCCTATGGACGCTTGTTGGCAACCGGCACACCGCAGGAACTCATCGAGCAAAGTGGTTTACAAACTTGGACGGTATCAGGTGCTGCCCTGTCTGAATTGAGCAAGCAACTCCTTGCACTATCGGCTGTTGATATGCACACCCAATTTGGTAATGCCCTGCACATTAGCGGCAAAGATCCACAGGCTTTAGCCCAAGCTTTACAGCCTTTTCAAATTGCTTATCCCCACTATCAGTGGTCAGAAGGTCAGCCCACGCTTGAAGATGTGTTTATTTATCTGATGCAGCAAGCCACCGATAATTTTCAAACTGCAGGCAAGACATGAGCTGGCGACGCTTATGGGCGATGATGCTCAAAGAGTTTATTCAATTGCGCCGCGACCGACTGACTTTCGCCATGATGGTCGGAATTCCAATCATGCAATTGCTCATGTTTGGCTATGCGATTAATACCGACCCTAAGCATCTCAACACCGTTTTAGTAGTTTACGATCAAGGCCGTTTAACGCGGAGTCTGGCGCAGGCCTTACAAAATTCCGGCTATTTTCAGATTGTCAATAATGATGCAAATGCGCAAGTAGCGGCTGACATGCTCGCTAACGGTGAGGCGCAATTTGTTTTGACCATTCCGGCGAATTTTGAACGTGATCTCATTCGTGGCGGTTACCCCAGTTTATTACTTGAAGCTGATGCGGCTGACCCAGCGGCGACGGGCAATGCCATTGCTAGCCTCCAATCCTTAATTCAATCAGCCTTACGCCATGACCTCAATGGAGCCTTAGGCTATTTAGCGCCTCCCACTCATAGCTTTGAATTACGGATTCACCGCTTATATAACCCTGAAGGGATCACTCAATACAATATCGTGCCGGGACTTATGGGGGTGATTCTCACCATGACTATGATTATGATGACCGCTTTAGGGATTACCCGCGAAGTCGAACAAGGCACGATGGAGAATCTCCTAGCCACCCCAATCAAACCTCTAGAAGTGATGATTGGTAAAATCGCTCCCTATATTTTGATTGGCTATGTACAAGTAGCAGTGATTCTACTGATGGCACGGATTTTATTTAATGTGCCTTTTGTGGGCAGTTTGGGCTTATTACTATTCAGCGTAATGGTGTTTATTTTTGCGAATTTAACTATCGGCATTACCATTTCTAGTACGGTGCGTAACCAGACTCAGGCGATGCAAATGAGCTTTTTCTTTTTGCTGCCTTCTATTTTACTATCTGGCTTCATGTTTCCGTTTCGAGGCATGCCACACTGGGCACAAATCATTGGCGAAGTTTTGCCAAATACCCATTTTTTACGTTTAGTGCGAGGCATTATGCTTAAGGGTAATGGCTGGCAGGAAGCTTGGCCGCATCTACTACCGCTTTGTGTATTTATTTTAGTCGTGCTGCTGATTGGGATCAAAAAATTCAGAAAGACTTTAGATTAACAATAACAAGCCTTTCCAAAAAGTTACTGCTAAACAATTTAGGCTCTAAGCCACTAACCGAATCAGGCCACCCACAATCACTAACATGGCTATGATAAGAATATAAACCAACATCCGCGCACTGGCCAAGGGTTCTTTGTGCATGATAGCCTCCTTGTACTTGATGGCTATACTGAATTTTTGTAGTTCTTATTGAGGATGAGGTTTTTTAGTTGCTCCCTCTCCTGCTAATCAGTATATGCCTCGGTCAGTTAGAATCTCTAACTGGCTGATGAGAGGCTAATTGACCTCCTCCCCTCCCCGCGATTCATCCCCACAAGCGCGGAGAACATTATCTGCACCCTAAAGCATCGAAAATCTAGCCCGGTTCATCCCCACAGGCGCGGGGAACATTGGAAGGTCATGCGCTTAAATCGACCTGAACCCGGTTCATCCCCACAGGCGCGGGGAACATCTGGTTTGGTATTCGCCCGTGATTGCCCATTGCGGTTCATCCCCACAAGCGCGGGGAACATTTCGGTATAACGTACCAGCTTTGCTTGTATCCCGGTTCATCCCCACAAGCGCGGGGAACATTATGCGGGTGGGAATGCGGTCATTCAAACTACCGGTTCATCCCCACAAGCGCGGGGAACATTTCGGTATAACGTACCAGCTTTGCTTGTATCCCGGTTCATCCCCACAAGCGCGGGGAACATGGACAAAGACGAAGACAGCCCTAAGCTGAGCATGGTTCATCCCCACAAGCACGGGGAACATCTCTACTGATTGACTTATTGACCCTAAGTCATCGGTTCATCCCCACAAGCGCGGGGAACATTCCGGGAAGACGAAGAGGAGCGATAAGCAGTCCGGTTCATCCCCACAAGCGCGGGGAACATAACCATTGATGAGTAATAAACTATATTTACTACGGTTCATCCCCACAAGCGCGGGGAACATTAAAAAATAGCCGCATCTCTTTTGCTGTTGATCGGTTCATCCCCACAAGCGCGGGGAACATAGCTGTGAAACCTACTACTAAACCCCAGTAAACGGTTCATCCCCACAAGCGCGGGGAACATACTCCACAGATAACCCCTGCTATCGCAAGGGTCGGTTCATCCCCACAAGCGCGGGGAACATGTTGATTGCTTGTCTTTCAGTGTTGATAAGCGCGGTTCATCCCCACAAGCGCGGGGAACATGAGGGATAAAACTAAACTACGTGCGGTCATTGCGGTTCATCCCCACAAGCGCGGGGAACATGTTGCAGCATCCCCTTCTCATCAAACGACCTACCGGTTCATCCCCACAAGCGCGGGGAACATCCAGTTCAATCAGCACGGCCTTAATGCGCTCAACGGTTCATCCCCACAAGCGCGGGGAACATAGCAAAGCGGGAATTGCTGGGATTATCACCTACGGTTCATCCCCACAAGCGCGGGGAACATAAGCAGAATCAGAACAAGAGGCATGGAATCTGCGGTTCATCCCCACAAGCGCGGGGAACATGGTATTCACCCAATCTTCGAGTGAGCCGATGCCGGTTCATCCCCACAAGCGCGGGGAACATAGCAGCATGCCCGCCACGGGTAATGGTTCGGGCGGTTCATCCCCACAAGCGCGGGGAACATTAGTGATTTCTATTAGCTTGTTCTTGGCGATGCGGTTCATCCCCACAAGCGCGGGGAACATTTGTGGTGAGACTTAGCCCTTGGTTAGCTAGGCGGTTCATCCCCACAAGCGCGGGGAACATAGTCCATAACTAGTCAATATAGCGATGAAGCGCGGTTCATCCCCACAAGCGCGGGGAACATCAGCTCAACCCCCTCTTCATGCAAGAGGCAACCGGTTCATCCCCACAAGCGCGGGGAACATCTCTAACCTTGCCATATAGTTTAGAGCCTGTGCGGTTCATCCCCACAAGCGCGGGGAACATAAAGACTGGCAAGCGCGAGGGGCTAACAGATGCGGTTCATCCCCACAAGCGCGGGGAACATGATTTTACGATTGATAGCACTGGCGCTATCAGCGGTTCATCCCCACAAGCGCGGGGAACATCGACGCACTGCAAGTTGAAGTCGACGCGGCTACGGTTCATCCCCACAAGCGCGGGGAACATGGGTCAATCAGCTTCTTCAACCCTTACCACCGCGGTTCATCCCCACAAGCGCGGGGAACATAGCGGCGCTGATCGAGGCTCAAATCTGGACGGCGGTTCATCCCCACAAGCGCGGGGAACATATTTTGATTTCCTGTAGACGTGCCAGCGCATCCGGTTCATCCCCACAAGCGCGGGGAACATTCCCCTGCATCAAATGGGGGGTGTGGCATGAGCGGTTCATCCCCACAAGCGCGGGGAACATAGGAGAATTTATTGGGGTAAAGACTACATATCTGGTTCATCCCCACAAGCGCGGGGAACATAGATCAAATGCTAGAAAATTGCCCATAATGTCCGGTTCATCCCCACAAGCGCGGGGAACATATGTTGATGGAAGGTTTGACAGCGACTGGTGACGGTTCATCCCCACAAGCGCGGGGAACATCGTCAGCCAGCACATCGTAATACTTAACCCGCTGGTTCATCCCCACAAGCGCGGGGAACATAACTGCGTGACAATATCCCCAGTGTTATCGGCTGGTTCATCCCCACAAGCGCGGGGAACATCGGTTTGCTCGACTCCATCCAAAACCGCTTGGCGGTTCATCCCCACAAGCGCGGGGAACATATGGCCGCATTCGTACCATTGCATGATGTCAACGGTTCATCCCCACAAGCGCGGGGAACATTGTAACGTGGCTTTGTACGTTACATCGCCTATCGGTTCATCCCCACAAGCGCGGGGAACATTCCATGCCAGACTCGCCACAGCTTGAACAGGTCGGTTCATCCCCACAAGCGCGGGGAACATAACCATCTTGATGAGCACTGCGTTGGATCCAGCGGTTCATCCCCACAAGCGCGGGGAACATTTCATACATTTCCCACTCGCCGGGGGTGTTTACGGTTCATCCCCACAAGCGCGGGGAACATGGGCTGGATTTATCGTCGCGTGGGTGGTTCGGCGGTTCATCCCCACAAGCGAGGGGAACATTTATCAGTCTCTTCAGATGCCTTAAGGTCAAACGGTTCATCCCCACAAGCGCGGGGAACATATGCCGCTATCCAAGCTTTATGAATGGTATGACGGTTCATCCCCACAAGCGCGGGGAACATCTGTATCACGACATTCATCGTGCCACTAGCGCCGGTTCATCCCCACAAGCGCGGGGAACATCGTTAAGATGCTAATAATTATAAATATAATCGCGGTTCATCCCCACAAGCGCGGGGAACATACTGTGAGAGACACGGCTCACAATATACTCGCCGGTTCATCCCCACAAGCGCGGGGAACATATCGTCTGTGAGTGTATTAGGTTGATCCATGTCGGTTCATCCCCACAAGCGCGGGGAACATGACTGGGCGAAGCTGAAAGACCAGCAAGAGCGCGGTTCATCCCCACAAGCGCGGGGAACATAAAAGGTAAGAGCAATAACGATGAATCTAGAGCGGTTCATCCCCACAAGCGCGGGGAACATTGCGCCAATGTAGCGATTGATCAGCAACCAAGCGGTTCATCCCCACAAGCGCGGGGAACATGTGCTGAGCTGCTCGAGCCTGTTGCTGCATCACGGTTCATCCCCACAAGCGCGGGGAACATTTGCAGTGCGTGCGACGCCCGATATTGGATCTCGGTTCATCCCCACAAGCGCGGGGAACATCTTGGCTGCTAACAGCGACAATTTTAATTTGGCGGTTCATCCCCACAAGCGCGGGGAACATTGTGTTCATTAATATCATCTATCACAGGCATTCGGTTCATCCCCACAAGCGCGGGGAACATAAAAGAGCCAGTATGATTACCTGTGCTCAACACGGTTCATCCCCACAAGCGCGGGGAACATTTGCCAATCCTAATCGAAAGTCATAAATCTGACGGTTCATCCCCACAAGCGCGGGGAACATTCGTCGAATTGCCGTTCGGTAAATATCCCAAGCGGTTCATCCCCACAAGCGCGGGGAACATCTTGTGCGGTGATATGCCATTGTCTCGCATGGCGGTTCATCCCCACAAGCGCGGGGAACATTTACCAACGCGATTAGCTTGATCTACTGCCTGCGGTTCATCCCCACAAGCGCGGGGAACATTGGTTAAGCAGTTGCAGGCAGAGGCTAACATGCGGTTCATCCCCACAAGCGCGGGGAACATGGCTTATCTCTAGTACTGGTCGACTAGATCGGCGGTTCATCCCCACAAGCGCGGGGAACATTTGATATTTGTTCTAGTTCCATTTTTATTTACCGGTTCATCCCCACAAGCGCGGGGAACATACTCCTAATGATTTAACAATACTAATGACGTGCGGTTCATCCCCACAAGCGCGGGGAACATTTGGCCCTCAAGGGGTTGATGGTGTACAAGGGCGGTTCATCCCCACAAGCGCGGGGAACATCTAAACCTAATTAACACACAACACTAAACCCGCGGTTCATCCCCACAAGCGCGGGGAACATGTTAGCACAATCAATCGCCATAGAAAAATCACCGGTTCATCCCCACAAGCGCGGGGAACATCTGACCTTGCTCACCACGCTGACCTTGTGAACCGGTTCATCCCCACAAGCGCGGGGAACATGGATAGTTGAATGATTCCTAATCGGCTAAATCCGGTTCATCCCCACAAGCGCGGGGAACATAGCGCCCATCCAACTAATCGTTAATGTTGATAAGGTTCATCCCCACAAGCGCGGGGAACATAAGTACTGCATCAGTTCTCGGTGTTGAATTTACGGTTCATCCCCACAAGCGCGGGGAACATAAAAGAGAATGGGTAAGAGTAGGGAGAAAGGGCGGTTCATCCCCACAAGCGCGGGGAACATGAAGGTAGTTAATAATAACCCGGATATGCAAACGGTTCATCCCCACAAGCGCGGGGAACATGCAATAGCAAATAGTTGCATTTTTGTATAGGGCGGTTCATCCCCACAAGCGCGGGGAACATTTTCGTCAGGCTACGCACAATCCATTGTCGATCGGTTCATCCCCACAAGCGCGGGGAACATAACTGAGAGGGGTGTTGCATAATGAGAACTGAAGGTTCATCCCCACAAGCGCGGGGAACATATCACCGTATCGCTCGATATACAGAGCGCAGGCGGTTCATCCCCACAAGCGCGGGGAACATGCTCAATATGGAGCATCACTGACCGGTGGAAACGGTTCATCCCCACAAGCGCGGGGAACATCTGACACTCTCGGCGCGGTCAACCTTGCTGCCCGGTTCATCCCCACAAGCGCGGGGAACATCACTAAAGCCGCATGATTTGCATTTAAGGCAGCGGTTCATCCCCACAAGCGCGGGGAACATGAATTAATTAATCGCAAACATTTATCACTGTATGGTTCATCCCCACAAGCGCGGGGAACATCTCTACCACAGCCGCAACCACAGCACGCTCCACGGTTCATCCCCACAAGCGCGGGGAACATTGAACAAGAGGGGCTTAAAATTCAACAAGAGTCGGTTCATCCCCACAAGCGCGGGGAACATGGCAGCGCTGCTGACCGCCCGAAAATTCGCAACGGTTCATCCCCACAAGCGCGGGGAACATTAATGCTTAGGGTTCCGCGTTCAAAAAATCGGCGGTTCATCCCCACAAGCGCGGGGAACATATTCGCAACTTACGAGTAATTACTAACGATGCCGGTTCATCCCCACAAGCGCGGGGAACATACCGCTGTGATGCGTTCTGTTGGCAAAAACCCCGGTTCATCCCCACAAGCGCGGGGAACATCGCCAGAAAAAACAGAATACACGGTAATAAGCCGGTTCATCCCCACAAGCGCGGGGAACATTATGGAGTTTATGCTGGTGGCGCTGTAACCATCGGTTCATCCCCACAAGCGCGGGGAACATATACAATTTTGAGTTGCCTATAATGACGTGAGCGGTTCATCCCCACAAGCGCGGGGAACATCGAAACGCATCATCGCTCTCGCCTATCAAACGCGGTTCATCCCCACAAGCGCGGGGAACATAAAAACGGGCGGATTCGGTACCATAAAGCAGCCGGTTCATCCCCACAAGCGCGGGGAACATCGCGAGCAGGAAGCGATGCAGCAGCAGGTTATCGGTTCATCCCCACAAGCGCGGGGAACATATCTACCTCGCCTATGCAGTCGCATTTGCCTGCGGTTCATCCCCACAAGCGCGGGGAACATACAGTATTAGTTGGCGTTTTTCTGCGTGAACGCGGTTCATCCCCACAAGCGCGGGGAACATTCAATATCATCGAGTGTCCAAAGACCATGAGGCGGTTCATCCCCACAAGCGCGGGGAACATGCCAACTACTGATGTGGACGTAAAGCCACACGCGGTTCATCCCCACAAGCGCGGGGAACATACCAATCATAACTTATTGGTTTTAAAAAAGAAAAATGGCCACCCAAAATCTACCGATTATTTTGCCTATTTTTCCTACATTGTTAAAGAGCATTCTCACCTTCCTCTGGCAAGAAAGACACCAAACGCAGCCCTTCCATATCAATCGGAATACGCCGGTTTTTACCTAAAGTCTGAAAATCAAACCCAGACTCAGTATCCGTTGCCCACGCCAACACCACATTCCCCTCATCATACAATTCAGAACACTGCTCCCAAATCATCTCACGCACGCGCTTCGATACATCGCCCACATACACCCCAGCCCGTACCTGTAACAGCCAAATTGCCAAACGCCCCCGCAAACGGGGTGGCACATTTTCTGTTACCACCACCAACATAGCCATCTACTTACTCCTATGCCCAGCCTCTCCTAGCGACTCCGCTGGAGGAATCGCAGGGGGCACAGATTCAGGGGGCATTTCAGGCGGGGTAATCTCACCAGCCGCTAAGACCTCTTCAATCAGCGGAATGATCTTTTTTAAAATCTTTTGTTCTCGAAACACATCCCGACAGGCTAAACGCACTTGACGCTCCGCATCATGTGGATTTTGAGCGGCAATCTTAAAAGCAATCGGAACTACCGAATCAAACTTAAAAATGTCTGCAATATCATACACAAAGGATAAAGGCTTGCCCCAATGAATAAAACCAATCGCTGGGGCATAACCTGCTGCCAACACTGCGGCCTCAGTAATCCCATATAAACAAGAAGTCGCGGCACTCATACACCGATTGGGTACATCACTCACATCCCACGCATCCGGATCATAGTTACGCCGCTTCCAAGTCACCCCATATTTTTGCGCCAATAATTCATAAGTTTTGCGCACCCGCGCACCCTCAATCCCACGTAGTTGTTCTACACTACGCTTGGCTGGAGCTGGCTCACCAAAGCGCAATTCATACATCTTACGTACAACCTTAAGCCGCAAATCATCATCCAAAGCTAGCTTCGCCTGATACAACAAACGATCCGACCGCGCCCCGCCCGGCTGTCCCGAAGAATACAAACGCACCCCCGACTCA
The DNA here is from genome assembly GCF_937873765.1 of uncultured Thiothrix sp. Taxonomy (GTDB): domain Bacteria; phylum Pseudomonadota; class Gammaproteobacteria; order Thiotrichales; family Thiotrichaceae; genus Thiolinea. The sequence continues at coordinate 26,679 of NZ_CALMZC010000056.1, forward strand.
CCGACCCACACTAAAAGCGTTCCCACCTCTGCCGCTAACTTAATCGCCGCATGCGACACCCGTGTCCCCGGCTCTAACAAAATACAGGCAATTGACCCTACCGGAATATGCTTACGCTCGCCACGCTCATCAATCAGTACAAAGGCATTATCTTTGACATCAATCTGCCCCATCCGCAAAAACACCATTGACATACGATCTTTCATCATTAAAGGTTTGAGGGGGAGGAAGGGAGTATCGGCCATGGGTTAGGCTCTTAATCTACTGAAAACATATCAGTAAGAATTTGCTGAACACCGCTCAGCAATATAGGAAGCTCCTCGCCAATCACACTCCAAATAATTTGCAAATCAATACCAAAGTACTCATAAAGCTCCTGAGACTGATCAGGCATACTGTATATCCCTTTTGACTGACTCACGAACAGAAGGTTTGAGAGTACTCTCAATGCCTAAGTCCACCGTTTTCTGCATATGGGTCTCCAGATAACGCTTCAAACCCAAAAAATTCTTCAACGATTTACACTCTGGTAAAAACTCGACCGCAATATCAATATCCGAATCTTCACGTGCGGCATGATGTATATAACTACCAAACAAACCAACGCTAGCAACCCCAAAGGTTTCAGCCATCTCCAGCTTGTGCGTCCGCAGAAAGGACAGTATCTCATCTTTTGTCATACTAGCTCCTTCATGTACTAGTCACTAACAGTTTAAGGACAGTATCTCATCTTTTGTCATACTAGCTCCTTCATGTACTAGTCACTAACAGTTTAGCGCCGCCCAACCCATAGTCAGTATCGCTTTACCAAGAGTAGACCACAACCGAAGGCTTTGGAACGCTCCAAGCCTTTAAGCAAAACCTCACGAGTGAACACCTCAGCATCCGTCACTTGCGACTTACCTAGCAAATCAGCACTAGTAAAAGTACGGTGATTGGGATCATCTAGCTAAAGATAAAAGACCACACCCAAATGCTTTAGCATGACCAATTCCATACTGGAGTAAATCCTGCAAGGCTTGCGCATTCGCCACCTGTAACACACCTTTGAATGCATAGGGCTGGATTTTTCCCGGCTTTCCACCTTTACGGAAATGCAGCGGCAACTGTTTTTCAACCTCCACCATACTCACCAATGCAGCATCAGCCAACTTGCGTTGCAGCCATGCAACTTGCTCTGTTTCATTGATTAGGGGAACACGGCATTTTTTCACTTCGCCCTTGCTATTCAGCCTACCCTGCTCATCCACAATGGTTTTTACGGGATTGGCGATTAGCAGGAAACGCAACTGGCTACCTTCCAGCACGTTCAACTCAAACAGTTTGCTTGCCAACAAACGGGCATGTTCAGCTTCTGCTATCGGTTGCCGTTGCGACTGCATCAACACTTGCGCCTGTCGGGATGAAGATTGCTCTACCCGAAACAGGAAATCGCGTGCCTGATCCGGCGTATCTGGGAAAGCCGCCCACAAGGTACGATGAATTTCATACGGGTTATGCAATTGCTCACCCGACAACAATAACCTACTCAGATACATGTGCATTGTCCTTCCCGTAAACGTAAACCATGCGGCTGGCAAATTGGCGCGGCTGATTGGGCAACGGCACATCACGCACCCGGTGACGCTGTTTATTTCTGCCCGCAATTACTGGCAAATCATCTTCGCTGTAAATGACACCTGCGACTGGCTCAACCAGTTTCAATGCTTCATCCGAATTGACGGCCTGTACCCGGCAATCAAACAATGGGCGGGTAATCGGGCAACTACGTCTCCCAAGGAACGGGGTGTAATGGGGTTTGCAGACTGCGGTCTGAAGCGCATCCAGTGAATACGCTGCACCTTCTGTGTTCCAAATAGCGACGGTAAAGGCAGCATCCAGCAGGTATTCACGTTGGGTAATGATGGTTTCATGCGATTTCAGGCCAACATAATCTTCCCGTGCATCCTTGACCGTGTGGTAGTCGGTCATTTTGATGACACTCCACCGCGTTTCATCTTGCCGCACGGCATACAGAAAACTGTCTGCCAAGGCTTGTTGCTGTTTCCGGTCATTACGATCAATACCAAGACAAGCCGCCAGCAAACCAGCCAAGGCACTACGGGTCGGGAAGTTGGTAGAGGGGCGTAAGCCTTCAAAGGTATGTTCCCCCCATGCCTGCATGACTCCCTGCAATTTCAGGATCAAATGGTCACGCATGATTATGCTCCGTTCTGGCGTACCCAGTTTTTCAGTGCTTCCAATGAATCCTGCTTGGTTATACCTGCCGGAATGTCCAGATCATCCGCCAAGGTAAATTCGGCGCATTGTTCATTCAAGCTGTAACCCTTGTGGGTTTTGCTCCAATAATTGTTCAGGTATTCCAATGAAGGCTTAAGGAAACCACCACCTTTACCCAGTTTGACGGGACTTTCAAACGCATTCGCCAATGAAACGGGCAAATCCGCGAAGGACACCAACGCCAAATCTGCCAGATTGTGGGCAGCAAAGGTTTGTTGTTTGGCGGATGGCACAACGGTTGCCAACATGTGTAAGAGATGGGCTGCTACTTCCAACGCCTGTTCACGGCTTGCGCCCCCCATGTTTTCTTGTAACTGCCCGATATTCAAGCTGGCATAACGGTAGAAAACACCGCTGGAAAACTCCTGTGTATCCAAATGCCCTGACCCCAGTTCCTGCAAATCATCTACCGCCGTGAACCAGTCAATGTCAGAATCACTGACTTCGTGCGTAGTAATGGCGTGAGCGACAGCTAACGCGCCATCCACTTTGCCAAATTCACTCATCAAGCCGGAAGTTGCCATACGCCCAGACAAAGCAATGTCTACACAACTAGCTAATGCTTGGCGCATCGCTTCGGTCGAATCTTTCAGTTTTTTCTTGATAGCTTTCTCATCTTCGCCTTTGTCTTGTGCCTGTTTTACCTGTTCACAGAACCATGCAATTTCTTCCAATGCCCACGGTGCAACCGCATCACCTTTTTCGTCACCTGCATTCAAATCCTTACCGGAAATCAGGCCAATGGTCTGAGTCACCAGCGCGGCATCGTAACGCCCGTTCAAGTATTCAATCGCCTGTTTGCTCAAATCAGCAATGTGTTTAGTGCGAATGCTGCTTTGCCCCACATTGGCTTGGTAGTAATCACTCTTACGCATAGCGCGTTTGAGGCTTTGACTGGAAACCCGTACCCGACGTTTACCGCCAAACACTGCGTTTTTCTGCATATTCATATCGTCGCGATTCAAGCAAGATGGGCTATGGGAAATCAGTACATGAAAGTTGATAAAATTGTGTGACATGACAAATCCTCGAATACGTTAATCTTTCTGGTTCAGAACGAAATCTTCCAACAGGCTGCGCTTTTCCCGCAGACTCCATCGCCAAAGTTGTGTAGCCATTTTTTGCCAGCTTACTTCCGGCTCTACCTGTTTCAGTAAACGGCGAAGCTGGGTAAGATCATTGGGTGAATCGGCGCGGACAATCTGAAACAAGCGTTTATCACTGATTTTGCCGGATAGAGCGAAGGCTTTTCCCAATGAGTTTTCACTCTTATCAGTCACATGATTGATGAGAAACACCAACCGCTGCCAACGCTCTTTGTCCCAAGGTTTCAAGTCAGCTTGCCAGCCAAAAGGCTCAACCAAACGGTAAAAAGCGGGCAAATCCAGCAACTCATCCATTGTGACAACCCGACGTATATCGGCAGTTGCCCCCGGTCTTTTGTTCAGTGATTCCCATGCAGCATAAAAGCCTGCAAAGTTGGGGAGTTCATTACTCATGCTGCATCCTCAGTAGGTGGGTTGACACGAATTTCTTTGATGTGCTTTTGCAAGCTCCGACGGGTAATCGCCAATGTGCGAAACAGTTCGGGGTCATGTTCGTAAGGGGTGGTCAGCTCGGTGAAAATGGCTTCACAGATTTTTTTCAGCCCCGAATCCAGTGTGATGAAAGTCGGCAAGGTATTACTGAAATCAATATCCGCTAAGGCTTTGGTCATCAAGTCTTCCGAACGCCGATAGAATTGCACTTCACCGACTTCCTGTAATTTCAAACCTGTACCTTTGAGCTTGCGATCTTTTTCCTTGATGCCTTCCGCACATACAAACAAGACTTTGCGTAAGGCTGTTTTGTATTTCAGGCCGTGGGCAACCAATTCATGGACTTCTTTCGCGTGGGTTTCCCAACCCTGACTCAGGGTCAAGACCTCGTGACGACGCTCGATAATCGCTGCCTGATTATTACGATAACCACCCACCAGCAACTCAAATTTACCCGCGTGGTTGGGCAGGTACTTTTGTATTTGCCGGATAACCATCGCTGGCATCTGCCCCTGTTCGCTCTTGCCTAGTTCTGACAAATCACGTTTAACGACGTAGCGGCTTAACTGTGTCCATGCCGGAATGGATTGGGTAAACCCAACATAACGCGCTTCTGGTTTGCCTTGCTTGACTGTAAACACCTTCGGGGAATGCGGATGCTCCCACATGCCATCAATGGTGTAGTTGAATTTTGCCTTGTTGAATCCGGTAAACAATTTGTCAGCCGTGTGTCCGCAACAACTGCATTGCCCTGACGTTTCGGGAGGAGACAAGGCAATATGCCCCGGTTGCCATAACAAGCCACGCAAGAAACCGATGCTGCGGGCAGGAATCGTGGCTTTATCTTTGATCGGTTCAACCCATGTCGGCGGCTGGTTAGCCTTTGCTTTCCAATCAGGAACATATTCGTCCAGTGACTCCTGACTCAATATGTTTAACCAGATGGTCGAACGTAAGTCAGCCCCTTGCGCAAACGTAGAAGCAGGGCAACTGCCACGAATGCCAAACTTGAATCCACCACCAAAACTGGGTGAGTTATTGGCAAGGTTATACAAAGCAATCGCCACACAGCCGAAACACAAACCTTTTGCCAAGTCTGGCTCATTCACAAAACGACTATTGGTAGAACTGTTCAAACCCGCCAACAGCTTGTCCATCGGCGTGGGGTCTTTGGCAGCAACTTTTTTGACCTGCATAAATGGATAGTCAGGATGATCAAGCTGAAACCAAGCCTGATATTGCTTAACTCCAACGAGATAATCGTCCTCACTCAAGTGCTTGGTCTGTGCCAACCTCGCCCGCTCCCACCACTGCGCTCCATTCTTGGGTGCAAACAATACTTGCACGATACAGATTATTAACTGCAAAGCCGCCAACTCCATATCATCACGCGGCAATGCCAGCTCCCAACGCTCACTCCCACATAACAGCATTTGCAGGCTGATCTGTCGCGCTGCCCCACTTGCTTGTGGTCGAACAGGTATCCAGCTATCGGTCAATAAATTCATGCAGATTTCTCCATACCCCATACGGGGTGATAGGTGAACCAAATATCTTTGCTAGAGGCTTTCCAACACTCACCATCTCGTTGCATGGCAAGCCAGATACGCCCTTCTTCATCCGATTTGGGCAGAAGCTTTCCCCAACTTTTGGGAACACCCACGGTATTCATGGCTAACGCCTCGGCTTGTTGCCATTCATTCAAGGACTCCAGAATACTTGAATCAAGCAACTGTTTACTGCTGGCGGTTTGCAAATAGGGAATAACGCTCAAGTTGAACTCGCCATCACGAGTGACAGCACGGATTTGTTCGTCGGTATCATGCAAGGCAACATCTTTCGCCCACTTGAGCATCTGCCTCGCCAGAATGCGTTTTTCTGCCAACTTTTCTTCAAACAGAGCAAAACCAGCTTCAACTGCCTCTGGCTCACTACCCCAAGCATCTTCATTGTAAACAGGCTCAATCCAGTCACGGTATGCAGCAGGGAAAGCAATGATCTGGTCAGGACAGGTTTGCAGTTTTTGAGCAGTGCGCCACATTACGCGGGTATTGCCGTAAATCAGCCCATGCGTGCCGTAGTCATTGCCAACAGGTAATAAAACCGTACAACGTGCTGATTCAAAACCTGTCGGGCGAGAACGTTCATGTCGATGTAAACGCCCCATGCGCTGGAACAGCAAATCGACTGGGCAAAGCTGGGTAATCAGCCAATCGAAATCAACATCTAAAGACTGTTCAATCACTTGGGTAGCAACCAATATGCGCCCTGTGACCCGCTGACCTTCTGCGCCATAGTGACTGAGTACTGTTTGCTCTTTTTGCTGGCGGTCGTGCAAGCAATAACGGGCATGGAAAATATCCACCGGAATGCTGGTCTGCCCCTGAAGCTGCCTTGCCAATTGCTGGGCAACATCGACCAGATTACAAATGATAGCGACCTGCGCCCCTTGTTCAGCCGCCGCAATAATACGCTGGATAAGTGCCACATCCGGCAGCAAACTTTCACTCTTGTGACACTCGATTTGAACTTGACGTAAGGGCGGTTGCTCATCCTCAGACGGCACGAACGACTGAATTGCTTTACCATTTGACCATGAGATTAGCGGATAGGGTGAAGGCGAAGCATCTAGCACTGCATCGCCCCCATACGTTGCCAACAACTGGTTTTTCAAGGCTTGTGGCAAGGTTGCGGATAGCAGAATGCTCGAACCACCCGCCTCATGCTGCACCCGCAAAACGGCCTCCAGCAAACCATACATGTAGGCATCATAAGCATGAACCTCATCCACAATCAGCACACTACGCCCAACCCCAAAACCACGTACAAAACGGTGCTTGACTGGCAATACCGAGACCAACACCTGATCTACCGTGCAAATGCCGATTTGTCCCAGAAAAATACGTTTACGGCTTTGCCCCAACCATTCGTTGCACTGCACCCAAGCCTCTTCATTTTCCTGTACCGTTTTCCCCGACTGCTTTATTTTCAGGAAGTTATCGTTAAAACGGGCATGACCATGCGCCAGAATCAAGTTGGGTTTATCCTCAAACAATTTTGTTGCCAGCTTTTCAAGCCGTTGCAGCATGGCATTAGCAGTCGCTTGCGTAGGCATGGCAAATACAATGCTGTCAACATGATTATCTGCCAGTAACCGCCACGCATAAGCCAGTGCCATTTCGGTTTTACCTGAACCTGTGGGTGCTTCAACGATGGTTAGCCCTGATGTAACAGGCAAATCATTGACGAGAGTTTGTAATTGACGCGGCTGATAATCCTGCTTTAACAAGGATTGCATACCAAGAAATGGCTTCGGTTTGCCATTAATTCCTGCCAAAGCCAAGACTCGCGGTGCATCTTCACGGTATTTCTGCTCAAAATACACCTGTAAGTCAGCTACTTCCTGAGCCTGATAACAGAAGTTTTCCTCATCCGAGCGCGAACCCAGCCAATCGGCAACCGAACAAAAACCAGCAAGCAAAGGAGAGGGCGGTGGCGGTGTATTGTCAAGAGACAAACCAGCAGGTTGCAGAAACAGCCTTTCCAATTCACCCAGCCATGCCAGCCTCGCCGCTTTATCCTGTTCGGCCATTTGAATAGCAACATCACTACGCAAAGACCTTTCAGGCACGGGATGATCAATGGCGTAAACAAAACCATGATGCCCTGTGACCGGTTTGACCCACGCCATCCATGCTTGCTTTGAATCGTCAACGACCTCAACCAGTTCGACAATATGCATCATCCAGTCAAAATCACCGGATGAATCATCCCCAGCAGTACGATCACGCTCAAACCAGTATAATCCAGCACTGCCGTGGTCATAGGTTTTGCAGGCTTCAATGGTTGGCAGGGACAAAGCCGTGTTAACCAAGTCCGGCTGCAAGGCAGCCCAAGCCTTCACTGCCTTGCACTGGAAACGAATATCGAATTTGCCGTAATCATGCAGAGCAATGAAAAAGATGACCCATGCCCTCATTTGGACGGTAGACAATTCCCCTGCATACTGCATGAAGCTCTTTTGGATAGGGGGGCTTGAATCCCACCAAACACTGGCTACCGCTGCCACATCCAACGAATGATAGGGCAGTAAATGGTAGCTACTATCGTCTTTTGATGCCTTACCCCAATAGCAGAAATACGACATATTTTCGTCCTTTAAATCAGAATCTACAATTTGGCACTACGACAGAAGAACTAAAGTTAATTAGCTTAAAGGGCTTAAACTAGGTATTAGTGTCTGTAGCGTTATGGATGTAAATTAATCAGACTCAATAATATAGCTTAGAAATAAGATGAGTTAGAGAAAGGAGGGGTAAATTTTACATTTTTACAAAAAACAATCAAAGAGATACATGCAATATCAATCTCTTTGATCAAGGAGGTATTTTATAAGGTTAATTTAAATTAAGCTTTCCACCAATTCTAAATCTGCTTCCGTATCCACCCCCGGCCCCGGAATCGTCTGGGCTATATCCACATGAATCCGATAGCCATAATACAAAGCCCGCAATTGCTCTAATTTTTCTAATTGCTCTAATAAACAAGGCTGTAAATCAGTAAAGGCTTTCAAGAATTCAGCGCGATACGCATACATTCCCACATGCCGCAAGGCATAGTGTGAAACGGAATAAGCCCCCGCTTTTATTGCATCACGCTGAAAGGGTACTTGCGCCCGACTAAAATAAAGGGCTAGCCCATTGTTATCTTTCACCACTTTGACAATATTCGGATCTGCCAATTCATGTTCGTTTTGCAAAGGCGTAGCTAAAGTGGCAATCATCGCTTCTGGATGGGCTTGCAGATTATTCGCGAGTTGATAGAGATTTTCGACAGGCGTTAAAGGCTCATCGCCTTGTAGATTGACCACCACTTGATCATCCGCCCAGCCATAGATTTGCACGACTTCAGCTAAACGATCACTTCCCGTTTCATGCGCAGTTGAGGTCATGCACACGCTTGCACCAAAGCCTTCACAGACTGCTTGAATACGCTGATCATCCGTGGCAATCACGATTGTTTCAAAACGATCTTGTGCTTGAATAGCGCGCTCGTAAACATGCTGCACGAGTGGCTTGCCTTTTAATAAACGTAAGGCTTTCGCCGGTAAGCGGGTTGAGGCATAACGGGTGGGAATGACTAAAACCGGCTTCATTCGGCCAAACTCTCAAGCTCTTCTTGAGTCAACTCACGCGCTTCTTCTTCTAACATCACGGGGGTACCATTTTTAATCGGATAAGCCAAGCGCGCTGCTTTTGAAATGAGCTCTTGCGCATCCTTGTTATAAATTAATTTCCCTTTCGTCACCGGGCAAACCAGAATATCTAATAATTTCTTATCCATGCTGTTTTAACTCCTTGAGTCTTTGCAATAAACGCTCAGTAAATATTTTATCTAAACGCGCTTCAATCGGCAGATACCAAACTTTATTAGTCAGGTCTGCCGGAAAATTTCGACATTTTACCGCATCCTTTTCCGTCATCAGTATCGGTAAATCATCCCGAAACTTAAGATCTTCAACAGTAAAGGCATGATGATCAGGAAAAACATGCTCAATTAAAATTAAACCTGCTTGTTTTAGGCTACTAAAAAAGCGCGCTGGATTACCAATACCTGTGACAGCGTGCACACTTCGGCCTTGAAATAAACTTAGCTCACGCTGCTCTGCACCCACCAAAGCCTGTAACTGATTGCCACCCATTTGCATGGCATATTCACCTTGCTGGGCAAGTCCATTCGTGACTACAAAATCGCATTCTTGTAAGCGTGCTGGCTTTTCACGTAAGGGGCCAGCAGGTAGGCAATCGCCATTGCCAAAGCGCCGCACGCCATCTATGACGGCAATTTCTAAATCGCGTTTCATGCGATAATGCTGAAGACCATCGTCTGAAATGACGATATTGCAGGCAGTTTGTGCAAGTAAATAGCTTATTGCTGCATTGCGATCCCTACCAATCACTAACGGGGCTGCAGTACGTTGCACGATTAACAAAGGCTCATCCCCTACTTCAGCCGCTACATCCTGCGCTTGTACGAGTTTGACAGCCAGTTGCTTGCCACCAAAGCCACGACTCACCACGCCCGGCTGAAAACCTGCCATCCGTAATTGCTCAATCAGCCAAATCACCAATGGCGTCTTACCCGTACCGCCTACTGTGATATTTCCAACCACCATGATAGGTACTGGAAAAGGCTGTTGCTCCAAGCTCAATTTAGTACGCCGCTGCTGGGCAAGATAGCAGAAGAGATAACTCAAGGGGCTTAAGATAGTGCGAGCAAGCGGGCGGTTTTCATACCAAACCGACTCCAACCAAGCACTTAAACGCTGCTGAGCAGCACTCATACCGGTGCTGACTCAGAAAACTGCATGGCATGTAAACGCGCATATTGTCCATTTAACGACAGTAATTCGGTATGCGTGCCCGATTCAATAATCTCACCGTCATGCATCACTAAAATGCAATCGGCATTTTCAATCGTGGATAAGCGATGCGCAATCATGAAAGTGGTGCGGCCTTGCAAGAGATGTTCTAAACCCGCTTTAATATGCCGCTCGGACTCCGTGTCTAAAGCGGAAGTGGCTTCATCTAAAATCAAAATCGGGGCTTCGGATAAAATTGCGCGGGCAATCGCTAACCGCTGGCGCTGCCCACCCGATAGCAAAACCCCATTATCGCCAATCACCGTATCCAAACCTTGTGGCAGTTGCTCAATAAACTCTAAAGCATGCGCCGCTTCTGCGGCTGCCCGAATTCTAGCTAAAGGCGCAGATTGCATTTCGCCATAGGCAATATTATTCCGAATCGTGTCATTGAAAAGCACAATATCCTGCCCGACATAAGCGATTTGCCGCCGTAAATCTTGCAAACGCAGCTCTGGCAATGAAAGGCCATCTAATTCAATTTGTCCAGTTTGATAATCGTAAAAGCGCACTAATAAATTCACTAGCGTCGTTTTACCGCTACCCGAACGTCCTACTAAAGCAATTTTTTGCCCCGGATTGACCGTGAATGAGATATTCTTTAAAACGAGTTTATCCATATTAGGATAACTAAAACCAACATTCTTAAACTCAACTCGCCCCGCACAGCCCTCTAAATGGCGCGTACCTGTATCCACCTCTGCTGGTTCATCTAAAAGCTGAAAGATACTTTCCCCGGCAGCAATGCCACGCTGTAATTGCCCATTTAATTGGGTGAGATTACGTAAAGGGGTCAGCAGCATAATCATCGCCAAAATAAAAGACATGAAAATACCGGGTGACAAAGTTTCTAAGGTAGATTCACGGGTAGCAATATAGACAATCGCTGCTAAAGCCACGGCTACTAAAAACTGCACTAAAGGTGTTGATAATAACTCGGTCAATAAGCGCTTCATTTCAAGCTGCATATTATGCTCATTCGCCTGTTTGAAGCGCTGGGACTCATACTGCTCGCCATTGAAAATACGCACCACTTTATAGCCTTGCACCAGTTCATTACTAATTTGGGTAACTTCGCCCATTGAGTTCTGAACATGCTGACTTAAACGGCGTAAGCGTTTGGTTGCATATAAAATCACGATAGTAATGAGTGGTAGAATAATCAATAGACCTAAACTCAATTGCCAACTGCGATAAAACATTAAGGCTAATAGGCCAATAATGGTCGCCGTCTCTTGAATGAGCACCGTAATCCCACGGGTAGCTGCAGTGGCGAGTTGATCGGTGTAAAAGGTTAAGTGAGATAGCAAACTGCCCGCACTATGCTGCTGGAAATACGGCACAGGCAAGCGTAAGAGATGATTAAACACATCACCGCGAATCTGTTGCACCACACTGCGCCCAACTAGCCCCATGAAATAACCGGAGACAAACATCGCCACACCGCGTAACAGGAAAATCCCCATAATCCCTAAAGGCAGCCAAGCAATCACCTCTGGGTCACGCTGTAAAATCGCTTTATCCAGCAAAGGCCCCATAATGTAAGCAAACATCGGCTGAGTGATGGCGCCAATTAATAAACCGAGAATGGCAAACGACAGATACGGCCAATAGCGCAGAGAATAGCTGGCTAAACGTCGATAGACTTGTAAACCAGCAATTCGAGGGGATTGAGACATGCGCGCTACTTCTGCCGCTCAGCTTGGGTAGTCGCCATCGAGAAATTAGTTAAACCTAAACGCCCCGCAATATCCATCGCAGTGACCACAGCTTGATAATTGACATTCGCATCTGCAGAAATGACCAAGGCCGGCGTGCCCTGCATACTATTTAAGACTTCAGTCATGGCTTGGAAGAGAGTCTCAGGTTGGGTATTCAAAACTTCCCGCCCATTTACATAATAACGCCCCTGACTGTCAATCAGTAACTCGATTTTATTCTGCAGATTTTGCGTAGCTGGATTTTTGCTAGCAGTAGGCAGGGCAATTTTTAAGGCCGAATTATGATTGAAGGTCGTGGTCACCATAAAGAAAATCAGCAGTAAAAACACCACATCAATCATGGAAGTTAAATCGACATCCACATGACTGGTTTCGCGGGTGCGGAATTTCATGCTCAAGCTCCACTGGCCATGCGTTGGCGGGCAGCCGCAATGGCCGCTGCGGCTTTCTCATTCGCACTCAACTGCGCTGGATTAGTCGCAACATTGGCACTTGCTGTTGGACGGCGATTATTATGCTGATTGACAACTTCAATCAATTTAACCGCTTCCTGCTCCATGCTAATGACATAATTATCCACTTTCGCCTTCAAGAAACGATGAAAAATCACCGCTACTAAAGCGACTACTAGGCCTGCTGCGGTGGTGATCAAGGCTTCAGAAATCCCGCCCGCAACAGCAGCGGGATCACCCGCCCCTGCTTTAGAGATTTGACTAAAGGAACTAATCATTCCAAACACCGTTCCCAATAAGCCCATCAGTGGCGAGATCGAGCCAATGGTGGCAAGTGCGGGCAAGTAGCGCTCTAAACGATGCACTGCATGCCGTCCGGCTTCTTCGACATTTTCTTTCATCACATGGCGCGGCAGATTACTACTGGCTAAGCCCGTAGCCAGCACACTGCCGACTACTGAGTTTGAGCCTAAATTATCAATGGCATTTTTTGATACCTGCCCGGCTGCAGCTAATTGACGTGCCATTTCGACATCAGCCACTGGGATGACTTTACTGCGACGTAAAGCCCAAAAGCGTTCAAAAATAATCGCCAGCGCTACAATAGAGGCGAGGATGATCGGAATCATCATCACACCGCCTGCTATAATTACTTCTAACATGGGTTCAGCCTCATTTACTTTTTATCAATTAGCCTAAGCATTTTAATGGCTCATTTTCCCGACCAACGGTGAAACCTTCGCTGAATGCTGGCTTTAGCGATTTAAGGCAGCATCCTGTAACCACTGCGCTACCTCTTTGGCAAAGTAGCTAAGGATACCATCCGCTCCTGCTCGCTTCATCCCCAATAAAGCTTCCAAGACACAGGCTTTTTCATCAATCCAACCATTCATGCCTGCCGCTTTGAGCATGGCATATTCACCACTGACTTGATAAACATAAGTTGGCGCTTTGAATTGATCTTTCACGCGGCGCACAATATCTAAATAAGGCATGCCCGGCTTCACCATCACCATATCTGCACCTTCTTGCAGATCCAAGGCGATTTCCCATAAGGCTTCATCACTATTCGCTGGATCCATTTGGTAACTGTATTTATTACCTTTACCCAAATTGCCCGCCGAACCGACAGCATCCCGAAAAGGTCCATAAAAGCTGGACGCATATTTCGCCGAATACGCCATAATGCGCGTATGAATATGTCCTTCGCGCTCTAAAGCCTGCCGCATCGCGCCAATTCTGCCATCCATCATATCGGAAGGCGCGACAATATCCGCGCCCGCTTCCGCATGCGACAAGGCTTGTTTAACCAATACCTCGACCGTTTCATCATTGACGATATAACCTTCAGCATTCATCAAGCCATCTTGACCGTGCGAAGTGAAAGGGTCTAAAGCCACATCGGTCATCACGCCCAGCTCTGGCACGGCTTGTTTCAAAGCCCGTACGGCACGTTGCGCTAAACCATTCGGATTATAAGCCTCCTCCGCCTTTTCCGATTTAGCTTCTTGCGGTGTAACCGGAAACAAAGCCATTAAAGGAATGCCTAATTTGGCAACTTGCTCGGCTTCTTGCACCAGCAAATCAATACTCTTCCGTTCTACCCCCGGCATAGAAGTGACCGCTTCCCGCCGATTACTGCCCTCGAGTACAAACACGGGATAAATCAGATCATCCGTCGTTAAACGATGCTCACGCATTAAACGCCGTGAAAACTCAGCCCGACGCATGCGGCGCATACGGGTTAAGGGAAACATACCGGGGAAATCAGCCATGAGTCAGCCCTAAAGCAAGATAAGAGGGGCTTATTTTGCCTAAAACTACTCAAACTGACTAGGGCTTGCTGAGTTCAATCGAAGCTAGCTGACTAAACTTAGTTAAATAAGAATTAGCCGGCTTATAAGAATACTAGAATTAAAAATATCAATTTTAAATTTCACCTATTAAGTTGTTCTTAACCGTTCATCCTCGATAATTGCTGGGTTTCAGTTGAGTATTTATTATTAAAAAACTGATTAAAACCAACAATAGAAAGGCTAACACGATGACACCATTCGATGACTCTAATAATGATACTAACCTAGAGCACAATATCTTTGAAAATCATGTATTTAATGATCAAGAATATAATAAACTACCTGAATCTATTGAAACTAAACTCCAGATCACTGAAGTTGCCGACCCTTTACTAAGACGTGTGGGTAACTCTTATCAGATTTTAGCAGCCGCAATAATTCGTGCTACACAATCCAAACGAGAACTGCAAGCTAGAATTGCTGAAGCACAACAACAAATTGAGCATAATCAACAGCGCCTAACCCAAATTTCTGAGCAAATCATTGAAAATCAAGTAGATGTTTTACCAAAAGATGAATACTCAGCCTACCAACAGCTTGCCACTATGAATAGTTGTATCCGTGAAAAGCACTACAACAACTTAGCCAATCACCTGACAGAACTTTCACAAGCTGAACATCATAGTTTACCTACTATTATTGACTCGATGCGTGCTGAGCTTGATTTAATTGAAGCCCTCGCTCAAAAAATTAAGATTTTAGAAAATTTAAAGGAAGCCTATAAGAATCAGCGCTACTTTCAAGACTACTATCAACAAGCTGACGAAGAATTCAAAAAACTTCTTAATCAATATTAGTATTATTTTATATAAGAACTTATGGATTGGCCTGATAGCTTGGCTAGTTAACCAGTAATAAGCCGCTTCTTAGTAAGCATTTATGAATCCCTATAAGCCTTTAGGGATTCGAAAAATCAGTGGTAGATGAAAACCCAGCCCTAAATCCACTGAGCGTTTTATAGTTGAGTGTGAACATAATGCAGTATCAAACCCATATTAATTTCATGCCCTCTTTACGTAATTTTTACCTTAAAAATGGCAACTATCGTAAAGCTGCCAATAAAGTTCTAGCCGCTTGGGCAAAAAGCCAAAATCAACATATTTTTAAAGATACTCAGGTATTTCAGGGCTTCAACTTAACTAATCATGGTGAGAATAGAATTCAATATTGCCGTAAATATGATTTACATAATGCTAGTCGCTTAGTCACCCAACAGGGTGAGGACATCTGTACTTTTTTATTTGTAGGTACTCATGAGGAAGTGGAGGAGTGGCTAGATACAAACCGAGGTCTTACTGAAGATAGGTTTGAGCCAGCTTTACCAGCTTTATCACTAACGACCTCTCACCTTAGTGTGAGTTTGCCTTCAAAATACACCAAGAGCTATTTGCAGCAACTTAGGACTACAATTGATACACTCAAACTAGAGTTAGCTCAGTATAAAGACTCCTTCCAAGATATAGATATCAGCTCTAAAAACTATAATGATGAAGCTAGAAAAAGTCTGGTTAATCAATTTGCTATGCAAAATGCAAGCGCTTTTAAAAATCAGCTGAGCACTATAAAACAATTAACAAAAGTTAAAAATACCACAAAAGCTATCGAGCAAGCTGAAACTTTAGAGCTATTCACTGTGTTTATAAATACAAAACTTATATATATCAAAACTTTACAAGAGTATTTAGACGTTTCCAAAAACCTACACTAATAAAGGAATCCCCATGACTAACCCGCAGGCTATACAACGAGCTATTGAACAACTAATAGCAAGTTCGAAAATCAATAGAGAGAATATTGAAAACGGAAAGGCAACTAGCACTCATTTACGTGATGAGATTCAAATTGCTAGCCTTGAATTAGAACGCTCTACGTTTAGCTTACAAGCCCACACTAGTGAAAAAGAAAATCTTGTACTTAGCCGAAAGGCCATCAGTGAAGATGACTGCGGCTTTTTAAACGCTTCGATTGAGACGATTAGTCAGCATGTTAAAGACCATCAGACCGATGAAGCCTTAGCACTTAGTGGTAAACTTGAAAAAAATGTTACTCTGCTGCGTAAGCGCCTCCAATATATTGCTGCCTTAGAACAACTAGTGCATGAATATGAGCAAGAAAAACAGCTTCGTGCCAAATTAAAAGCTGTTGCTGAGGTATTAGGTCTTGATGTAAACGGTGAAGAAAAACCGATCAAATTCATACCGGCTGAAGAGGATCAAGCCTTTACTATTCCTGTGTTGGATGCATATCCACCCGACGAACCTGCTTTTAACCCTACACTTCACTAAGCACCTACTACTAGTCTCTAACTGGCAATCATTAGTTTGAATAATGATTGCCTAATAACTTTGCCTGTTCCTTAATCCACGCTAAAGTACTCATACAGCCACTTTCCAGCAGCGAGTCTTATGTTAAGTTCAAATTTTCAGCCCGACCGTGAGCTATTAATTGCTGCCTTACAAGCGATTCACCCTAAGCCTTTAATCTTGACTAAACCTGAAGAGCTGAAGCCTTATGAATGCGATGGTTTGAGTGCTTATCGAAAGTTACCTCTTGTCGTAGTTTTGCCAGACACACTGGAACAAGTTCAGTCTATTTTGCGAATTTGCCATGCCCAGAAAGTCCCCGTCGTTGCACGGGGTGCGGGCACAGGCTTATCGGGGGGAGCTTTGCCGCATGAACAAGGTGTTTTATTGAGTTTGGCGAAATTCACCCAGATTCTGGAGATTAACCCAGAGCGCCGTACCGCGACCGTTCAACCCGGAGTGCGTAATCTGGCGATAACTCAAGCGGTCGATCACTTAGGGCTTTACTATGCCCCTGATCCCTCCTCACAAATCGCCTGCACGATTGGGGGAAATGTGGCGGAAAACTCCGGCGGCGTACATTGCCTAAAATACGGCTTAACGGTACATAATATTCTGCAAATTAAACTCGTGACGATTGAAGGTGAGCTGCTCACGATAGGTAGTCACAGCCTCGATGCGCCCGGCTATGATCTATTAGCCCTAATAACTGGCTCGGAAGGCATGCTGGGAGTCATTGTCGAAGTCACAGTTAAATTGCTGCCCAAACCTGAGCGCGTACAAGTGTTGCTCGCAGCTTTTGACGATGTGATTAAAGCGGGTGCTACGGTCGGAGCGATTATTTCTGCAGGGATTATTCCGGCAGGCTTAGAAATGATGGATGGCCCTGCGATTCAAGCGGCTGAAGATTTTGCGCAGGCGGGCTATCCCACCAATGCAGCCGCGATTCTCCTCTGTGAACTGGATGGGACAAATGCCGAGGTCTCTGAGCAACTCATGCGTGTTCACGATATTTTGCTCCAAAGTGCTGCGACGGAAGTGCGTACGGCTAAAGATGCTCAAGAACGCGCTACCTTTTGGAAAGGGCGCAAATCCGCCTTCCCTGCCGTGGGGCGCATTTCGCCGGATTATTACTGTATGGATGGCACAATTCCCCGCAAACACTTGCCACAGGTATTACAGTCGATTAATGAGTTTTCCGAAGAATTTGGCTTGGCGGTTGCCAATGTGTTCCATGCTGGTGATGGCAATCTACATCCCTTGATTCTGTTTGACGCGAATCAGCCGGGAGAACTCGAACGCGCTGAGGCCTTTGGTGGCAAGATTTTAGAGCTTTGTGTTCAGGTAGGCGGCACCATCACGGGCGAACACGGTGTTGGGATGGAAAAAATTAATCAAATGTGTGCGCAGTTTAATAATTTAGAACTCACCCAATTTCATGCAGTAAAAGCGGCCTTTGATCCTGAAGGTTTACTTAATCCCGGTAAAGCCGTACCGACTTTGCAACGCTGTGCTGAATTTGGTGCAATGCATGTGCATCAAGGACAACTGCCCCATGCTGAATTGGAGCGCTTTTAATGAAGGAGCACGATTTAAGTCCAGCTTTACAAGCGCGGGTATTAGACGCTTATGCACAAGGTAGAGCGTTAAATATCCAAGCAGGCAATAGCAAAGCTTGGTATGGCAATCCTAGCCAAGGCGAAGTTCTCTCAGTTGCCAACCATCATGGAATTTTGAATTATGAGCCTAGCGAGCTAGTCATTACAGCACGCGCAGGCACGCCCTTAATTGAGTTAGAAACTGCTTTAGCGGCTGAAAATCAATGCTTAGCCTTTGAGCCACCGCATTTTGCTGCAACCGCTACCCTCGGCGGGACAATAGCTTGCAACTTCTCTGGTTCAGCGCGTCCCTACTTAGGAGCTGCACGCGATTTTATCTTGGGCTGCAAACTCATTAACGGTAAGGGTGAGATTCTCCAGTTTGGCGGCCAAGTCATGAAAAATGTCGCTGGCTACGATGTTTCGCGCTTAATGGCAGGCGCTCTAGGGACTTTAGGACTGCTATTGGAGATTTCTGTACGCGTATTACCTAAACCTGAAACGACACTCACTTTAATCAAAACCTTAAGTGCTAAAGACATGCTACAACAAGCCAATGCTTATGCACGCTTGCCTTTGCCACTCAGTGCTTGTGCTTATGTAGATGGACAAGCTTATATACGCTTAGCGGGGAGTGAGGGTTCGGTAAAACAAGCTGCGAAAATAATGGGCGGTGAGCCTTTGCCAGAGCATGAAAACTTCTGGTTCAAGTTGCGTGAACAGCAATTAGCTTTTTTCCAAACTGAACAAAATCTCTGGCGTTTATCCTTACCCGCCGATACGGCTGTATTAACCCTAGAGGGTGAGCAAATTTATGACTGGGGTGGCGCTCAGCGCTGGTTGGTCAGTAATTTAGACGCAGCATCTCTTCGTGAACTAGTGACTAAAGCCGGTGGACATGCAACTTTATTTCGGCGCTCAGCTAAACCAACGCAAACGACTGCCAGCAGCTTCCAAGCTTTAAGTTCTGAGCTAATGCGCTATCATCGCCAGCTCAAGCAAGCCTTTGACCCGAGAGGTATTTTCAATCCTAATCGCTTGTATATTGGGCTTTAAAAGGGACTACGATGCAAACTAAGTTAAGCGAAAAATATAAGCATAGTGCGCAAGGCCAAGAAGCCGAAGCGATTTTACGCGCTTGTGTACATTGCGGTTTTTGTACAGCCACTTGCCCGACTTATCAGCTTTTAGGGGATGAATTAGATGGCCCTCGTGGACGCATTTATCAGATTAAACAAGTCCTTGAAGGCGCTGAAGCGACTGCTACTATACGTACGCATTTAGATCGTTGTTTAACCTGTCGTTCTTGTGAGACTACCTGTCCTTCAGGGGTTCGCTATGGACGTTTAGTGGATATTGGCCGAGAAATTATCGAGGAACAAACCGAGCGCCCTTGGCTAGAACAACTCCAACGCAAAGCACTACGCAATATTCTTCCCTACCCACAACGCTTCCGCCTGCTGTTAGCCTTAGGCTATTTAGTGAAGCCCGCCTTACCCACAAGTTTGGCGAAGAAACTCCCTGCACAACAAGGTAAGCGTTATCAATGGTCACCGAAAACTCAGCCGCGTAAAGTGCTCGCTTTCGATGGTTGTGTGCAAACGGTGCTTACACCGTCCACCAATGCCGCCGCTGCTCGTGTCTTAGAAAAACTAGGGATCGAATTAGTCAGTGTGCCGCAAGCGGGTTGTTGTGGCGCAGTCAGTCAGCATTTAGCAGCACCGGAAGAAGCCTTGAGCTTTATGCGCCGCAATATTGATGCTTGGTGGCCACTGATTGAAGCAGGTGCAGAAGCGATTATGTTTAGTGCCAGTGGTTGTGGCGTAATGCTGAAAGCCTATGCGCAGCTACTCAAACACGATAGCGCTTATGCCGCTAAAGCCGAATGCGTGTCGGTTTTAGCCAAGGATCTCAGTGAACTGATCGCGGACAGTAAGTTTGGCTCGACGCATATTCCAGCACATTTACAAAAAGTGGCCTTTCATAGTCCCTGTACTTTGCAGCATGGCTTGAAGCTCAATGGCATGGTTGAAAGCATTTTGCAAAAGGCTGGTTTTGAACTAACCCCCGTTGCCAATGCACATTTATGTTGCGGTTCAGCAGGCACTTACTCTATTTTGCAACCAGCACTTGCACAGCAATTATTAGCGAATAAACTGGAACATTTACAGACTAATCAACCGCAAGTAATCGCCAGTGCTAATATTGGCTGTCAGATGCATTTGGCGAGTGAAGCTAAAACTCCGGTCGTGCATTGGATTGAACTCCTCGACCAAGCTTTAGCCGACCCTATACTCAACTAAACTTGCACTAAAATTAGACTCAAGTCTTTTTTTCTGCATAAGCACCCTTAATTTTTGCTGGTGATAAACATTTTTTAAAAGGAAACTTGTATGAGTAATGAGCTGCTCAGTAAAAAGCTGGATAAATTAGCTTGGCTACTGGATAACTCCATAAAAGTTCCAGGTACTTCTTGGAAAATTGGGTTGGATGGCATCTTAGGTTTGCTTCCGGGCATTGGTGATTTATCAGCAGGATTACTTTCTACTTATATTTTATATCAGGCCGTTAAAATAAAAGTCCCTCGAGCTATTATTGCTCGTATGGGTTTAAATGTTTTATTGGAAAGTGTCATCGGTGTTATCCCTATATTTGGGGATTTGTTTGATTTTGCATTCAAAGCTAATCAACGTAATGTCGACTTAATGCGTAAATATGTATTAAATCCTAGAGAGACTACCAGACAAAGTACCCTGACCTTAATCGCTCTAGTTGCATTTTTCTTCGTCGTCTTAGGCTTAATGGTTTGGGGAATGTTTGCGCTGGTTGCTGCGGTGATTCAGGTGTTATTTTAACCAGCCCTAATTTCAAGATGAAAGACCTAATAATTTAGGTCTTTTGCAGCATTTTTTTTATGTTCTTGTACTTAGCTTCAGCACTTGTAAGAGCTTATTTACACAGACTTCAAGCTCATACCCCAGCAAACAAGCATGTCCTAACACAAGTTTAGTTCTAGAACTAGTATTTACCGGATTAGACTCAACATACACAGCACAACCTAAAGCAGCCGACTTCAATGCACGACTCAGGCCAGCTACATCAACTTCAGGTATCAGCTCTAATATTAAATTCATACCACTCTGCGAGGGCACAATTTTAAACAAACCGTTGGCGTGTTCCTGTAAATGATCAGTAGAGAATTTGCGCCGCTCATTATAAATCGCCCGAGTGCGGGCTAAATGCTGCCCTAAATAGCCATATTGTATAAATAAAGCAAGCTGTTGCTGAATACTATAGGCAGGCTGCAAGCCCAAAGTATTGAGAGCGGCACAAACCTCCTTAGCAATAGCTTTAGGTAGAACTATCCAGCCTAGGCGCAAATCGGGCAACATTAATTTACTCATAGTACCAATATGAATGACCTGCTCAGCATGTGGATGAGTCAGTAAAGAAGGGGTGGGGTATTGTTGATAGCTATATTCAGCAGCATAATCATCTTCAATCAACCAGGTATGCTGGTGCTGACTATATTGCAGCCAAGCCTCTCGGCGCTGCATGCTCATCACCGAACCCGTGGGATATTGTGCATTTGGAGTCAGCACCGCCAGTTTCGCTTTAGTATCTTGAGGAACTAAAGCACCTTCTGCATCTAAACGAGTATAGTGCAGATTAAGCCCTGCTTGGCGTAAAGCGCCTTCTGCACCCGCCCATCCCGGCTGCTCAACAACACCAATATCTCCGGTTTCAGTCAGCAAGCTTGCTAATAAGCTTAATGCACCTTGAGAACCGGTTGTAATCAATAAGCAGCTCAAATCATCTACTTGAATACCACGGTATTGAGCAAGAAAATTTCGCAAGCTGAGTTTTAGAGCTTTTAATCCACCGGCACGTTGATATACGCCTTGCGTTTGCTGCCAAGCTTCACGACTCAAGCTCAACCATTGTTGATGGGGGAATAAACTTAAATCAGGTAAGCCCGGGGTTAAAGGCAAAGCTGGCGCTTGCGTATATTGACGTGCTTGCGTGATGGTTTTGCCACGGGTGGATAAAGACAAAATACGTTTGCTAGTTTTCACCAACATGGGTGGTACTTGCTGGTAACAGACCTGCGTCCCACCTTTGCCAAAACCTGCCACTAAACCGTCGATTCGTAGCATTTCATAAGCCTCTACAATCACTCCACGTGATAGTTTTAAGCTTTCAGCTAATTCACGACTAGCCGGTAAACGTTCACCATAAACTACCTCGCCGTGTATCACTTGCTGATGCAATTGCACATAGAGTTGACGGGATAAAGGTATAGTTTGGTCACGATCAAGCGAGAGTTGAGCAAGTTTAAGCGGCATTTATGGTCTAGCGATAGTTAGTTTATGGCTCTTTTCATTAAACCATAAAAACCTTTAGGCTAGCTGAAATTTTAATTTGGAGCACAACATGGCAAGAACTCGCGATCAAGCGCCCAGTCAGCGCGCAACCGTCAAACAGACAGCCGCTAGAGCCGATTATGAAGCAGCGACTTTATACAAGATCATTGATGAAGCTTTAGTAGGCACTGTTTCCATCGCAGTGGATGGGCAACCCTTTGCTTTGCCAATGATGATAGCACGCATTGATGAGCATATTTATCTACACGGCTCGCGCACCTCACGCATTATCAAACACCTTACAGCAGGCCATGAAGTTTGTATCGCTTTCACTTTGATTGATGGGATTGTGGTGGCACGTTCGGGGATGAATTGTTCAGCAAATTATCGTTCTGCAGTGGTACATGGTAGAGGGGAAGCCGTAGACGGAGCCGAAAAAGCTGAACTATTGCATCAGATCACTTATGCGCTTATTCCGGGTTCCAAAGATGACTATCGCGAGCATCTGCCAGAAGAATTAAAAGCCACATCCTTGATTCGTATTACTTTAAATGAAGCTGCTTGCAAAGTACGTATTGGTGGCCCTAAAGATGATAAAGATGACGTGCATTTGCCATATTGGGCAGGTGTGATTCCGTTAACGCATGTGTATGGCGAACCCATACCGGCCACTGATTTACCAGCAGGGATAGAAACACCTGAGTATGCCCTGAAATTTCCATTACGGGATTAAGCTGTAAGCTCAATTCATAAGCTCATCGATCCCAGCTTGGAACTACCTAAGAACTCGGTAGCCCTAAGCCAAACCCGGGACGAGTATTACTCACGCCCTTCCTGTAAGTGATAACTGCGTACCCGCCGCCCATCGGTTTCGACGGAATGTAAATGCACATCATAACCCCACAAACGATGTACATGGCGCAGCATTTCATAGCAATCATTACTCAAAGGACGACGATTATGCATATGATGATAGAGCGTCAAAGAACGATCCCCACGGATATTCACACTTTCGACTTGAATATCGGGTTCTTGTGAACTGAGATTGTACTGCTGCGATAAAGTCTCGCGCAGGAGACGATAACCTTCATCATTATGAATCGCAGTGACATCAATCACATTACGCCGATCATCATCTTGCAATGCAAAGAAATGAAAATCGCGCATGATTTTCGGTGACATGAATTGCAAGATAAAACTTTCATCGCGGTAGTTACGCATGACATGATCGAGGGTGCTAATCCAATCCGAACCGGCAATATCAGGAAACCAACGCTGATCTTCATCGGTTGGGTTTTCACAAATGCGCCGAATATCCTTCATCATTGCAAAACCCAGCGCATAAGGATTAATACCCGAATAATAGCGGCTATCAAAATCAGGCTGCATCACCACATTAGTATGCGAAGTCAGAAACTCCATCATAAAGCCTTCATTGACTAAGCCTTCATCGTACATTTCATGCAGAATCGTGTAATGCCAGAAAGTTGCCCAGCCCTCGTTCATTACTTGAGTTTGGCGCTGTGGATAGAAATACTGCGCTACTTTGCGCACAATCCGCACAATTTCCCGCTGCCAGCCCTCTAAAAGGGGAGCATTCTTTTCAATGAAGTACAGAATATTTTCTTGAGATTCAGCCGGGAATTTTTGAATTTCAATCGCTTCATCGACCTGTGCTTTACGTGGCAGAGTACGCCATAAATCGTTGATGTGTTGTTGTATATATTGCTCGCGCTCTTGCTGGCGTAAAGCTTCGGCAGCAGCAGAAATCGGGGTAGGCCGCTTATAGCGATCCACGCCATAATTCATTAGCGCATGGCAAGAATCGAGCAGCAGCTCCACATTGCGTACACCATATCGTTCCTCACAGTGTGCGATATAATTTTTGGCAAATAAAAGATAATCGACGATGGCTTCAGCATCCGTCCAACTACGGAATAAATAATTACCTTTGAAGAAAGAATTATGTCCATAGCAGGCATGTGCAATCACCAAAGCTTGCATGGTCAAGGTATTCTCTTCCATCAAATAGGCAATACATGGGTTGGAGTTGATTACAATCTCATAAGCCAATCCCATGCGTCCACGTGAATAGTTCTGCTCTACATTGACAAAATGCTTGCCATACGACCAGTGATTATAAAAAACCGGCATGCCAATCGAAGCATAAGCATCCATCATTTGATCGGAACGAATGATTTCGATTTGATTAGGATAAGTATCTAAACGAAACTTCTCATGCGCAATGCGTGCGATTTCACGGTCATAGGCCTCGATGGTTTCAAAAGTCCATTCGGAGCTAGTTGAGAGATAATTTTTATTCATCTTTTAGTCCTACAAGGTAGGGAAATTGCTGCGCATCTACCGCTAACGCAGTCTAGTTATAACTACTCTAGCAAAGGATACTGGTCGAGAGTAGTGAAATATCAATCGGTTTTAGCTTCCTTAAATACCGCTAGCTAAGTTCTTCTTTTAGCTTATTTTTAAGCAGATGAACCTACTCTGACTATAGCTCCTTACTTGTAAATAAATTAGGGTCATATTAAGTTGTTCATTTTAGTGCCAACCCTAAAACCGGTGGGGTCCCCTCGCATGCTCAAGAACATCTCAGCACGACCTCAGCTACATTCTTTATGGTTAATCGCCAGCATTTTCTGTGCCAATTTTAGCACTGCTACAGCCGATGCCTCGAGCGAACTACAACAACTCGTCCATCAAGATCCTAAGCTACAAATTACTTGGAATGACACCCACACTCAAGCCAACTATCTAAGTGGTCAACTTAGTACTATTCAACACAAAAGCACTCAACAATTGGTTGCCGCTTTTATTCAGAAAAATCGCAGCTTACTAGGCTTAGAGTTTGCATCAAGCTTAGTTCTAAAGCAGAGTGCTGTAATCCCTAATGGACAATTACTTAGTTATCAACAAATGTATAATGGTTTAGAGGTCGTTGGCGGCAAATTAGTTGCACGCCTCCAGCACAGTCAATTACGTACCATTGCCAATCAGTTGGTCACCGATCTAAATATCTCGCCCTTACCCCAGGTTGAGAAAACAACCGCTATTCAGCTAGCAACTCAAACTTTAGAAATAGCAAACCTAAAGCCTGAGAAAATCGATTTAGTCTATTTAAACTGGGAAGAGACAGCGCATTTAGCTTGGCGCTTACGCTTTCCGCCGCAAACCCATCCTAGCGCTCAGTATCAAGTTTGGGTTGATGCACATAGCGGTGAAGTCATCCTGACCGAAAATCGTATGAGTGGCTTTGCCAAGCCCCAGCCAAACTTTCAGGTTGAGTTGGCCAAAGCTTTTAAACCCAGCACCTTACCTGCTTTTTTCAGTTTAAAAGCCGATTTAAGCCCTTTGACCGATAGTGATAGTGAAACTGTCGAACTAGTAATTGGGGAAGGTCAAGGTTTGGATGGTAAACTCAGAAAGTTCAAAACCACTAGAAATAGCGAAGGTGTTTATGTTTTACGCAGTCACCAAGGTAAGCATCCACAGCTGAAATATGCTACCTATGATTTTGCACGTGGTAATTACCGCCTGTTTAGAGATGCGGATAATGTTTGGCAAGATCCTAGTGCGGTGGATGCTTATACCAAAGCGATTACGACCTTAAATCTCTATCGCCGATTAGGTTCCATGGATGCTTGGTACGCCGACTCAGGCTTTGCTTTAGTAGATGGGATACTCTCCGTAGTACATTATCAGGAAGAAATTGGCAAAGGCGTGGATAATGCCTTTTGGAGCGGCCAAGCTATGCTGTATGGGGATGGAGACCAGTTTTTTAGCCCCTTAGCGGGTTCTTTTGACGTCGTAGCACACGAGCTAACTCATGCAGTTTCCGAGGCCACCACTAACTTAATTTACTGCAATGAACCGGGGGCTATTAATGAGTCTTGGTCTGATGTCATGTCTATGTTGTTCAGCCTAAAAAAAGGTGATGCCCATCCTTATTTGCTCGCTGAAACGGTGATGAAAATAAAAAACACTGCTGGCAAAGAAGGCTATTATGCTCTGCGCCGCATGGACGATCCGAGCTTCCGTTCAGATGAATATACTTATAACAATTATAAACTGGAAACTGCTTTAACCGGTTGGGGACAACCCGCACATACCAATGAGCAACTGCGAGTCAGACGTTGTATGGCTGAAAACGATATGGGTGGGGTGCACATTAACTCTGGCATTCTCAACCGTGCCGCTTACTTAATCAGCCAAGATTTAGGTGCAGAGGTCACCACAAACTTATACTATCAAGCTTTATTCTATCTATCTTCAACGGCTAGCTTTAAAGATGTCAGAAGCGCATTAAAACAAGTGGCTGTGGATTTATATGGTGCAGATAGCATAGCGGTAATGAGTGTTAAACAGGCTTTCAATACAGTAGGGATTCGCTAACAGTTTACGTATTAGAGCTGGCTAAGTTGTTCTAGCCAGCTTTGTATGTATTAGGGTGCTCTAGAAAGCTGACTACTTAGATCTCCGCTGCTGGTTTTCTCGCAAATAGCTCTACTCCTGGAGCAATTTGCTGCCATAAATCAAAGTTGCTCTCTTTCTTAATTAATTGGCCTTGCACCATTGGAATGAGCTGCGAAGCTTTGCTCAAATGCATTTTTAGCTCTTGAGCAGTCGGATTTGCAGGTAGTGCGTCTGTCATTTTCCCTAAATCATCCATGATATGACCAATTTGTGTCAGCGGGCAGTGAGGGCTAGGCATACATTTGATAATTTCAAAATCCTTGAAAATTTCTCTTAACCCCATCGTTGTCATATTAAAATAATGATAAGGATAACCATGCATATGCTGCATAAAAGCAGTCAAAATATAAACTCTACCACCGGGTCTTAAAACACGAAATATTTCTTTCGCGGCCACCCAAGGTGCATAGAGATGCTCAAAAACAGCGAGGGAAAATACAAAATCAAAACTATTATCTTCAAAAGGCATGCAATGAGCATCAACTACATAGTCAAGTTGACTGGAGTAAATAAAAGCATCTGTTTTGACCAAATTTGGCGCATTACATACATCGACACCTGCACCTAACTCTAGCATCAAGTCGTTTCTAGCAAATGCATTATTGATTCGTGGTATGCCTACATTCTTACTATTAATCCGATTAAGTAGTTTTTGCCCTGAATAGTAATCTAGACGCTCATTTGCTTGAGTAGCCCTGAGAATAGGAATACCTTCAATAGCTTTTACCTGAAAGCCACAAGCACATTGCAGCTCAATATGAAAGTTTGGCCAACCTGACTGGCAAGCAGGACACCTTAAAACTAACTCAAAATTGCTCAAATCTAACTCTCTTAGCGTTTAGTTCGGATTTAACTTAAAAGATACTTTTAAACAAATGATCTCAAACCAGCACTAAACAAGCAATCTGAACGAACTGATTTATTCCTACAAAGAGTCTTACACAGCGCTAGTTGCTAGCGCTGCTTCCTAAAAAATCATCTAGGCTAAATTAATCAACCGTCATAGTTTTCTTAAATAACTCACGAAATACGGGGTAAATTTCTGAATTATCCCGCACCCGCTGAATGGCAAAGCGATCTGCATAATCGCTTTCTAGATGCTGATACAAATGCCATAAGCCTTGTGGGTCACGATCACCAATTTCAATATAAGTGAAATACTGCACATTCGGTAAAATGCCATCGACTAAGGCTTTTTGACAGCGCTGATTGTCCTCCTGCCAGTTATCCCCATCAGAGGCTTGTGCCCCATAAATATTCCACTCATTCGGTGAATAGCGTTCGTTGATAATGTCTGACATTAAATTCAAAGCACTAGATACCACTGTACCGCCAGTTTCACGCGAATAGAAGAAAGTTTCTTCATCCACTTCTTGCGCTTGGGTGTGATGGCGAATAAACACCACATCAATATGCTCATAATTCTTCTGCAAGAATAAATACAGCAAAAAGAAAAAGCGTTTCGCCGTTTCTTTTATATCCTGAGTCATCGAACCCGATACATCCATCACGCAAAACATCACCGCTTTGGGTGACGGCTTAGGCACACGAATATGCAGATTATATTTCAGATCAAAATCATCAAGGAAAGGAACGGTATTTAAGCGAAAATTGAGGCGGCTTAGCTCTTCTTCGAGGGCTAAACGCTCCTCTTCACTTTTCGGCTCCTCTTGCTCTTCCAAATCAGCTAACTCAGCTAGCACCTCACGCCGCCGCCGCCGCGCTTTACCACTTAAAGCAATCCGCCGTGCTTGGGCGCTACGCATGGTACGCACGATATTAATCTGATTCGGGCTGCCCACTTCACTAAAACCAGCACGTTGGGTTTCAAATGAATCACTACCAACCAACTGGCGCTTGACCATATTCGGTAGCGCTAAATCTTCAAAGAGATACTCTAAAAATTCACTTTGGGAGATTTGGAAGACGAAATCATCCACACCCTCACCTGAGTCAGAAGCATCTCCTGAACCCGAACCACCACCGCCCCCTGCAGGCGGACGTTGAATCCGATCACCTTGCACGAACTCCTTATTGCCGGGGTGGACAATATCACGTTGCCCACCTTGTCCATGCCGAAATACTGGCTCAGAAATATCCCGCTTAGGGATAGTGATACTATCCCCCCGCTGCATATCGGTAATATTGCGGCGACTCACAGCATCCGAGACGGCTTCACGGATTTGCTCGTGATAGCGCTTTAAAAAGCGTTGTCGGTTGACTAAGCTTTTATTTTTGCTATTTAAACGACGGTCAACAACATAGGCCATTACGGCACTCCTTTGGACAGTCCATTATTACTGTGACTTACGTACCCGCAAATACCATTCAGCCAACAAGCGCACTTGTTTCTCGGTGTAACCCCGCTTCATCATCCGATCCACAAAATTATCGTGCTTACGTTGTTCTTCCGCCGAAGATTTAGCGCCATAAGAAATAACCGGTAACAAATCTTCAGTACTAGAGAACATCTTCATCTCAATCACTCGACGCAATTTTTCATAGCTCGTCCAAGCGGGATTTTTGCCATTATTATTCGCCCGTGCACGCAAGACGAAATTAACAATTTCATTGCGGAAATCTTTCGGATTACTAATCCCTGCTGGCTTTTCAATTTTCTCTAGGTCTGCATTTAAAGCGGAACGGTCGAGGAAATCCCCCGTTTCAGGGTCACGATATTCTTGATCTTGAATCCAGAAATCGGCATAAGTCACATAGCGATCAAATAGGTTTTGACCGTATTCAGAATAAGACTCTAAGTAAGCGGTCTGAATTTCCTTGCCAATGAAATCGACATAACGGGGTGACAAGTATTCCTTAATAAAACTGATATAACGTGCTTGAACTTCTGCTGGGAACTGCTCTTTCTCCACTTGCCGCTCCAGCACATACATCAAATGCACCGGATCGGCCGCCACTTCGACCGCATCAAAGTTAAAGACCTTAGACAAAATCTTGAAGGCAAAACGAGTGGAAAGGCCAGACATACCCTCGTCCACCCCTGCCGCATCTTGATACTCTTGGATGGTTTTTGCTTTCGGATCAATATCTTTTAAGTTTTCACCATCATAGACGCGCATCTTAGAATAGCGATTGGAATTTTCTGGCTCTTTCAAACGGGATAACACAATGAATTGTGCTAACATTTTTAAAGTATCAGGGGCGCAGGCAGAAGTCGCCAGCGAGCTATTCACTAATAACTTTTCGTAGATTTTGATCTCTTCAGTTACGCGCAAGCAGTAAGGTACTTTGACGATTGATACGCGGTCAATAAAAGCTTCATTGTTGCGATTGTTTTTGAAAGTTTGCCATTCTGACTCATTGGAGTGCGCGAGGATTACACCAGAAAAGGGAATAGCACCAATACTTTCCGTACCATTGTAATTGCCCTCTTGCGTAGCGGTCAGGAGTGGATGCAACACCTTAATCGGTGCTTTGAACATCTCCACGAACTCCATCAAGCCTTGATTGGATAAGCACAAGCCACCGGAATAACTGTAAGCATCCGCATCGTTTTGTGGGAAGTCTTCAAGTTTACGAATATCCACTTTACCAACCAAGGAAGAAATATCTTGGTTGTTTTCATCACCCGGTTCGGTTTTGGACAAGGCAATTTGGTTCAAGCGGGAAGGATAACGCTTGACGACTTTGAACTTAGTAATATCGCCGCCAAACTCTTTCAGACGCTTCACCGCCCAAGGCGACATAATGGTGCGTAGATAACGGCGCGGGATACCATAATCTTCTTCTAGAATCGCACCATCTTCATCGGGATTAAATAAACCTAAAGGTGATTCATTCACCGGCGAGCCTTTGATGCAATAGATCGATGCTTTTTCCATGAGCGCTTTTAAACGCTCTGCTAAGGATGACTTACCGCCACCCACGGGTCCCAACAGATATAGGACTTGCTTACTCTCTTCTAAGCCTTGTGCAGAATGCCGCAGAAAGGAAACGATCTGCTCAATGGCATCCTCCATCCCATAAAACTCAGAAAAAGCCGGATAACGCCGGATGACCTTATTAGAAAAAATTCGACTCATGCGTGGATCACGCGAAGTATCTACCAGCTCAGGCTCACCAATCGCCCATAACAGACGCTCTGCGCCCGTAGCATAAGTCATTGGCTCTTTTTTGCAGAGTTCAAGGTATTCTTGCAGAGTGTATTCTTCTTCTTTTAAGGACTCATACCGTGACTGGTAATGACTGAAAATACTCATTTTTAACCCCTTCTCAGCTTAGCTGATCCGCTCACCTAGCCAGCTGACTTGATTGAAATGCAATAACAACAACTTGATGAATTTAGACATGGGTATAAGGATTACTTTTGCATTTTTCATACCGAAAACCCAATGACCACAAAACCTATGTAAGGAAATAGTTCAGAAAATAACAAAGACACAGTCATGTACTAAATATTAGACTACCTAAACTGCAAAAGAGTTTTATTCAAAAAGGAAATGCCCACTATGCGCCCTTGTCATATTTATTTTATTTATTGCTGACAGCGTTTGCGGCTGATCGTGGGATCCAGCTGCTGATCACAATCTACACACAAGACTATGCCGCATGAGCTAAACATGGCATGAATAAAATCATTTATCTAGTATAGCTGTCACTGAAGGTTCGACAGTACGTCTCCAGAAGCGTGCATACTGATTTCTATAAGAAAAAATTATCATTTCTTCTTGGCTTAGGTTTGGGAAATCAACATAAATAGCCCCAACTTCGGCTGTGTTTAATAAGTCCACACCTAAGACTTGATAGCGCTCAAGTACCCGTGGATGCGGATGATTAAACCGATTTAAATAGCCCGTACTGACTAAAGCTAACTTAGGTGCAACAGCTTGTAAAAATTGAGCAGACGATGAGGTCTTACTCCCATGATGTGGCATCAGCACCACATCAGCTTGTAAAGCTGCACCCATATTGATTAATCCTTGTTCGGTAGCCTTTTCAATATCCGATGGTAATAATAAAGCATGTTGAGCATTGCTCACCTTTAGCACACAAGCCTGATTATTGGTTTTGGAATAGGCCAGTTTAGAATCGGGGCTTAAGACCTCAAACTTAACCTCATCCCAAATCCAAACCTGCCCTGCAGTGCATAAGGTTAAATTTGAGTTGATAGGCATTGGAAAATTCTTCAATTGACTAGTCGCAACTTGCGCTACCTGAAACTTAGCTAAGAGATAATCGGCACCACCACGATGATCATTATCGCCATGCGAGACCATCAAGGTATCAATTTGCTGGATTTGCTGCGAATGCAACCAAGGTGCTACCACCATCTCGCCCATATCAAAACCATAAGGGGATTTGGAACCTGT
The DNA here is from genome assembly GCF_937873765.1 of uncultured Thiothrix sp. Lineage (GTDB taxonomy): Bacteria > Pseudomonadota > Gammaproteobacteria > Thiotrichales > Thiotrichaceae > Thiolinea. The sequence continues at coordinate 59,030 of NZ_CALMZC010000056.1, forward strand.
ATCAAAAACTAAAACATGCTCAGCGGTTTGCACGACCGTAGCTAAACCCTGCCCCACATCTAGCACGGTCAAACGAAACTCACCAAGTTTAGGTTTACTCGGTTGCCAAATAACTAACGGCAATAGACAGACTAAACCAAGCCAACGACTCGGCAAGCCCCTTGGCAAGAGCATTAATAAAACACCCAACAAAGCTAGGACTAAGTAGTACCAAGGTAAATCTGGAAAATAGATCAGCGCATTGGGAAGTTGTGCTAAATACTCCAGCCCCCAAGCTAAAATATCTAAAGCTTGTGCAGCCAACTGCCATAAGCTGCTGGCTAAAGCAAAAGACCAAGGCAAGCACAAAATCCCCAATAAAATCAGCGGTACGACCAGCAAAGTCACCCAAGGAATCGCCATTAAATTCGCAAGCGGTGAATACATCGGCAAGCTAGCAAAAAAGCCTATATTTAGGGGAATTAGGAAAATCGATAAGCTTAACTGTAAGCTAAATACTTTAACCCAAACTATCTTAGACTGATGTTGGCTTAGTAAAGCTAATAAAGCTACTGAGCCGAAGGATAGCCAAAAGCCAATCGACAAAGGTGCTAATGGATCAAGTATAAGCACGACGAATAAGGCTAAGGCGAAACTATTACTAAATGCTAAGCGTTGTTTAAATAGTAACCCAAGCATGAGAATCAGCACCATGACCAAGGAACGCTGAGTCGGAATATTGAAGCCAGCGAGTAAGGCATAGACTATTGCAAACCCCGCCCCTAAAACCCCACCCGCTAAACGCACAGGCAGATATAAATAGAGCTGTGGAAATAGACGCCAAAGCAGCAGCATCGGCAACAAACCAAAACTTGCCACCATCGCAATATGCAAACCGGAAATTGATAGCAAATGCGCAGTACCAGTAGCTTGTAGGATTTGCCATTGCTCCTTACTGATACCTGCAGTTGCAGAAACCGCTAAACCTTGAATTAAGCTAGTGCTGGGTTGCTCACCTAAGGCTTGACGAATGGCGTCACTAATGTATTCCCGAATAGAATCAATACTTAAAGACTTTGCTGCACTCAGGCGTAGGGATTGCTCTTGCCCGCGTACATAGCCGGTCGCGAGAATCCGTTCAGCAAACAACCAGCGCTCATAATCAAAGCCCCCCGGATTACTTAAACCATGGGGGCGCTTAGCGCGTATTACCCATTGCCAACGCTCGCCTGCTTTTAGTTCAGGTAAAACCTCTCCTTTTTGTGCATACCAAGTTAAACGCACTAAACCAGTGAATGCAGGGTTTAGGTTAGTATAACCATCTACCGCCAAAACTTGCTCCACATGGAAAAGAAAGCTGTAACCGGTCGTTAGCCGTTCAGGTAGATCCCGTATACTACCGATGAGGTGTATATCCTTTCCTTCTAGAGCCTGTGGTAATTGACCTTGCAAGGCGGTATTCGCGCTCCAACAAGCATAAGAAAAACTTAGAAAAAAGCAGATTATGTAGAGTAAGTACTTGCGCCTAAAGGGCACTAGACCTAATAATCCTGAGATTAAAATCGAGATGGTCACAATGAGGAGGCACCAGCTCTGATCGGGTAGCTGAGTGAACCAAACTAATGCACAAATGCCTAAGAGGCTACTTATTGCCAGTCCGCGCATGTTGCAACAATCAAGGAAGATCCTTTTATTTTTATTGGTTAGTAATTAAATAATGCCAAAGCGTTTATTTAAAAAGTTTTCGCCGCACCCAGATACGATTACGCAAAACAAATACATGCGTTATTTGGGTAGTTCTTTGTTTTTGCCTGCTCTTTGGCATTTCAATCGGCATAGTGTAGCCAAAGCTTTTGCAATTGGCCTAGCTTGCATGTGGATTCCGTTTCCGGGTCAATCCATTTTTGCAGCAGCCCTAGCAATTTTGTTTCGTGCCAATATTCCTATGTCAGTGGCACTAGTCTTCGTTACTAATCCAGTCACTGGCCCCCCCATGTTTTATGGTGCTTATGTTGTGGGTGCGCGTTTGCTAGATCAGCCGCAAATTCCTCATTTTGAGATGAATATCGAATGGCTAGAGCAAACGCTCGGGCAAATCTGGGAACCTATGGTAGTGGGTTGTCTAGTAGTGGCGGTAGTTTCGGCGCTAATTGGCTATTACGGTATCCAGTTTTTTTGGCGCTTTCATGTAAATCAAAAGCTTAGAGACCGACGTGATCGTCAAGAAAATGGTAGTTTGAAAGCCCAAACACTGATCACTCCCTCCCTCAACTCAGATAGCAATACACTAGCTGCGAAAATGAAAGATGAGCAGCGCTCTTAGCTCTAAGACACTGTTGAAAGAAACCTAGGCTGCTTGCAAGCGGCCTTCCACTAAACGATAGACTGAGTCCATGCGCCGCGCTAAGCTCAAATCATGGGTAACAATCACGAAGGCGGTTTGTAGAGCCTCATTTAGATTTTGCATCTGCTCAAATACTTGCTCAGCGGTATTCTGATCTAAATTCCCAGTTGGCTCATCCGCTAACACCGCATGTGGACGTGTCACCAAAGCACGTGCAATCGCAGCTCGCTGCCGCTCACCTCCGGATAACTGCCCAGGTTTATGCCCTAAACGCTTACCTAAACCGACTTTACTTAGCATATCTTCGGCTTGTTCAGTAGCCTCTTTAACTTTCACACCACGAATTAATAAAGGCATAGCGACATTTTCTAAAGCCGTAAACTCTGGCAGCAAATGGTGAAACTGATAAATAAAGCCTAAAGACTGATTGCGCAACAGACCACGATCTTTGTCTGAAAGCTGTTCCATACGTTTGCCCATAACCTCGACATGCCCAGAGCTAGGCAAATCTAAGCCACCTAATAAATGTAACAAGGTGCTCTTACCGCTACCTGAGCTACCGACGATTGCAATTCGATCTCCAGCACGCACAGTTAAATTAATACCACTTAGAACCGACACATCCAACTGGCCTTCTTGGAAGCGCTTACTCAAATCTTGGCAGTTGATAACAGTGGTGGGGGAAATAGCATTATTCATAACGTAAAGCCTCAGCTGGCTGCACTTTAGAAGCACGCCAAGCTGGATAAAGCGTGGCAACAATCGCCATTAATAAGGAGGAAATTGCAATCACAATCACATCTGCCGGATTCACTTTAGATTGCAACTCACTAATCTGATAAGCCTCAGCCGAGATAAAATGCGTATCTAATAGACGCTCTAACCAAGGCACAATCGTCTCTAAATGACTCGCTAGCAACACACCCAGCACGACACCTAAAAGCGTTCCGATGAAGCCAATCAAGCTACCTTGCACCATAAATACCCCCATAATACGTGCAGGTGACAAGCCTAAGGTACGCAAAATAGCGATATTTGCCTCTTTATCAGTAACGACCATCACTAAGGTGGAGACTAAATTAAAGGCAGCGACTGCAATAATCAGCATGAGGATAATAAACATCACGCTCTTTTGAATCTGTAAAGCTTTAAAAAAATTACCTTGCTGACTAGTCCAATCGCCGACCCATAAATTCGGATATTCTGGTAGAAGACGATTATAAATATCATCTGCCACCTTAGGTGCACGCCAAGCATCCCCTAAGCGTAAGCGCAAGCCGGTAATATTCTCACCCATACCTAAGGCTTGTTGGGCATCTTTTAAATTCACATAGGCAAAACCAGTATCATAATTTTGCATATCAACCCGAAAAATCGCTTTAACGGTGAAACGCTGCAAAACCGGTAGCTCACTGGTATCTAAAATATCTTCCGTTGGACTAATTAAAGTGAGCGCATCACCTAGCTCGACTTTCAGCTCTTTGGCTAGCCCAGCACCAATTGCAATTCCATTGCTGCCTGCAACTAAGGCTTGCATATCACCTTTTTCGACATGCTTAAATACATCAGCGACTTGGCTTTCTTGCTCTGGCTCAATCGCTTGAAGTAGGACACCACGTGCCTCATCACCTTGATTGAGCATGACTGGTTTTTCAATAAAAGCCGAAATTGCTTTTACATAAGGATAAGTTTGGATAGTAGAACGTAAGGCTGGTGCTTCAATACTATCTAGTTGCGCATCATTTTGAGAAGAAATGGTTACATGTGCCAACATCCCCAACATGCGATCCCGCAAGGTCACTTCAAAACCGTTCATCACCGACAACACGGTGATCAAAACCAATACGCCAATCGCGATGCCCAACATGGAGGCCAGTGAAATAAAGGAAACAAAATGGTTTTGGCGGCGCGCACGCGTATAACGTAAGCCAATAAATAGCTCTAGCGGCAAAAACGGCTTACTCATAACGTAAGGACTCCGCAGGCTGTACCGCTGCAGCACGACGTGCTGGATAAATGGTGGCTAACACTGAAAAGACTAAAGCGGCGGCGGCAATCCACCACACATCGCTCCAATGCAAATCGGAGGGCACTTCACTGATATAGAAAATATCGGCTGGAAAGACTTTAAAACCAAACGTATTTTCGAGGGCAGGAACAATCGTTTCAATATTTAAGGACAATAAAACACCTAAGACTACCCCCACCAAAGTCCCGAAAATCCCAATAATACTGCCTTGAATCATAAAGATACGCATCACCCGATTCGGTTCCAGCCCAAAGGTGCGCAAGATAGCAATATCCGCTTGCTTATCATTCACCGCCATGACTAAAGAAGCGACCAAATTAAACAAAGCTACAGCGACTACTAAGAATAAAATCAAAGTCATGGCAATTTTTTCAGTTTTAACCGCACGGAAGAAATTGCCGTGCTCCTTACTCCAATCAGCGACCTCAAATTGATTACCCAGCTTGGTCTGCAATTCATGAGCCAGTGGCTGAGCTGCAAATAAATCATCGAGTTTTAAACGAATCCCGCTGACCTGTCCCGGCATCTTGAATAAACGCTCAGCATCCTCCAGATGCACAAATGCTGTCATCTTATCGAATTCCTGCATGCCGAACTGGTGAATGCCAATCACCGTAAAGCGCCGTAAACGCGGCAATACGCCAGCCGGTGTCACTTGTACTTGGGGAACCACTACAGTGACTTTATCGCCTGGTACTACTTGCAAAGCATTGGCTAGCCCTGCTCCTAAAATGATTCCATAAGAACGCGGCTTTAAATCCTTAAAGCTACTCTCTAATAGAGAGAATCCTTGTTCATTCACCTGATCCTGATAATCTGGATGAATACCCTGTAAAAGCGTGCCCCGTAACAGATTGCTATTAGCAATCATGACTTGTTTTTGCACATAAGGGGCTGCTCCCAACACATGCGGCTCTTTGACCAGCTTTTCATAATTTGGCATCCAGTCAGAAAGCTTGCCATCTGTCCCAGAAACAGTGACATGCGCGACCACCCCCAGTATTCTGCTTCTGAGTTCTTTCTCAAATCCGTTCATAATAGACAGAATAGTGATCAGCACCATCACCCCAAGCATGATGCCGAGCATGGATGCAAAGGAAATGAATGAAATAAAACGGTTACGCCGCCGTGAGTGTGTATAGCGCTGCCCGATGAATAATTCTAATGGTCTAAACATGGGTGGCGATTGTACCGTTTGAACCACAAAATCACAGCTTAATTTGCTGTAATAAAACAAGTATCGACGTTTTGGAGTACGTTATGAAAACCCCAACATGGCTCTTATCGTGTGCGCTTTGTTTACCACTTGCCCTGAGTAGTTCTTTACCCCAAGTGGCTTATGCAGAACGAGGCGCTGAGCCATCTGCCTTACAACACAGTGTTTATAAGCGCACTGCCTATCCACGCCGTGGTGCAAGTATGCAACAAGTCCGTAAACGCTTTGGTAAACCGCATTCGGTGAAAGTCTCTCAAGGCAAAGTTAAACAGAAATGGCCAAAAATTACTGCTTGGGATTACGGTAGTTATACCGTCTATTTTGAACGAAGTCGTGTATTGCACACAGTGATCCATTAGCTTAAATCCCTAACTAGCAAACAGCAAACTGATCCGGGCAAGCTATACTCAATGCATACTATAACAACCTCAAATGAAGGACTTGCCCAATGGATAGAGAAGCTGAGATCAATGCCCGCCTAGACGCCTTTAATCGTAATCCAGTAGCTTTCATGAATGAAAAACCTACTAAATACGATACTAATGGCCACCCAGTGGCTGGGGTGAGTTTATTTAGTGCAAGCACCATTACTAATCGCCGCTTTGTGGAAGCTCGCGATATTGCACGGCAACGAGCTTTAGCAGTTGGTTCACATGGCACTGCCCGTGCGGCAGCTGCTGCAAACGATAACGCCGCTAATTTAGTCGATGCTTTACGTTATAACAAATTACACGATATGGAAAACGCACGGCTTACACAGGCTAAGCTAGCAGAATCACCGTGGTCAGATGATTATTGGGGTTTGTATAAAGGTGAGTTAGGTGCACGCTATGCAGATCCTAGCTTCCCAAATAGCGATAATTGGCAACAAAACTGGAATTATATCGTCGCGAATCCTGCTGCTGCGATTGTAAAAAGCCGTAGTGCCTCACGCATTAATCGGCTTGCACCCTCAGAAAAATACGATGCGATTCTGGGGGATAATAATAGCACCTTGACTAAGCGCATGTGGGCTGATGGCAAAAGCTTTTATGATGCGACCGGCTCCGTCGAAACGTGGATGGGTATTTGTCATGGCTGGTCACCCGCTGCATACATGTTAGCACGCCCTCGGCGTTCGGTTACTGTGGTTACACCGGACAATATTCCGATTAAATTTTTCCCCTCCGATATTAAAGCCCTATCATCTCTTTTGTGGGCGAATATGCCAGCACGCACACGCTTTATTGGCGGGCGTTGCAATGACAAAAATCCTGCGATGGATCAAAGCACGGGGCGGGTCGTATCTGCACAATGCTTTGACACTAACCCCGGTACTTGGCACTTAGCCGTCGTCAATCAGATTGGGGCTGCAAAGCGCAGTATGGTTTTTGATGTTACCTTTGATTATGAGGTCTGGAATCAGCCAGTGTATGGTTATAGCTATACTTATTTCAATCCACAAACCCGCAAAGCCACGAGTACCTTAGCTCAGGCCAAAGTAGCCATCAGTGCTTACACCAATGACAAATTCAAACGCTTCCGCAGCCCAATCGCTCGTTCAGTCGTCGGTGTGTCTATGCTGGTGTCTTATGTAGTAGAAACCAACCCAAGCCAACGTGAAGACGATAGCCCTGCTTATGACTCCATCCAGCAGGTGGCTTATGAGTATGATTTAGAGTTGGATGCTAATGATGTGATTATTGGTGGTGAATGGTATCGCAATGAACACCCCGACTTTTTGTGGACACCCACTAAAAGCATTCCAGCACAAACTCGCTATGAATCCGTGGCTACTGGTACTTGGGATGATATTCGCCGTGCAATGCCAGTCAGTTGGCGCACTGCAGGAATTCAAGCAGCGACTAATGACTACTCACCTTTAGCAAAAGTGGTGGAACGCTTAATTGCCTTTTCTAATGGAGGTGTACGTTCAACGACTGGAGTAGGACTTACACCTACTCCCCCAACACCCAGTAATCCGAGCACTACACCTAGTACGTCAACTAGTTCAACTAGCGCCAGCTCGCGTATCGGTGAATGGTTTAATCGGGTTTTAGGACGTTAGACAGAAAGCTAAAAAGCGGGGCTGATGTTTGCGACAACCCCGCTCGACATAAGCTGCCAGTAGCGATTGGAGGAGGAGTCAGGCAGCTGAGAGTGAACTTCTAATCAGCCTAAGCACCGGCTGGCTGAGGCATCAAACCGCCACGCGCTGGAAACATACGAGCAATCAAGCTTGCCGTAGTACCGGGGCGATAAGCTGTTTCTTGCTTTTTATGCTTATAGGTTAAGCTTTCTAGGGTAATCCCTTCTAAAAACTCCGCCACTCGCTCATCTAACCCCACTAGCATGGCATCAATATTCGCTTGATTGGAACAGGCCGCTGCATCGCGATCCTCCGTATCCCCATGCGTTTCAATCGCCCGTACAATATCGGCAATCGAAATCCGCCCGGCTGGACGCCCTAAACGATACCCACCGCCCGGGCCGCGAATCCCTTCAACAAGTCCTGCATGGCGTAAGCTATAAAATAGTTGTTCCATATATGACAAGGAAATACCTTGTTCTTTGGCGAGATTGCTTAAACGTAGTACCTTGCGATCGTTATGTAATGCCAACGCCAGCATCGCCATCACTGCACGTTGGCTTTGTGTTGTCAGTTTCATTGGCCGTCTCCTATATAACGGTTTACTTAAGGTATGGAGAGAGTATATAAAAGAATAATCTTAAGAAAAATTCGAATTTTAAATATATTCACTTCGTTAAAAACGAAGTGTTTAACGGAACTTTAAGCCTATGCTCAACTACAAACATTTATACTACATGCGTGAAGTGGCCACGGCTGGTAGCCTGACACGTGCTAGTGAACGTCTGCATTTAACTCCACAGACCTTAAGTGGCCAGATCAGCTTATTAGAAGAGTCTTTAGGAACTGAGTTGTTTAAACGCCAAGGCCGTAATCTCGAACTCACTGAAGCAGGGCAAGTTGCCTTGCAGTATGCGAATGAAATTTTTCAATTAGGTGAAGCCTTAGAGCAAATTCTGCAACAACTGCCTAAAGGCCGTGCTCAATTGTTTAGAGTCGGAGTCTCAGACTTAGTGCCCAAATCGATTGCTTATCGCTTATTACAGCCTGCCATGCTCATGAACAAAAAGATTCGGATTGTGTGCACTGAAGGTAAACTCTCAGATTTGCTTGCCGAATTAGGGGTGCATCGCATGGAGCTAGTTATCGCCGACAGTCCGATGCCTAGTTATATGAATGTGAAAGGTTTTAGTCACAAATTGGGTTCGAGCGGAATTAGTTTTTTCGCTAGTCCTGAATTAAAAGCCTCCCTCGTTGGTGAATTTCCTGCTTGTTTAGATGGAGCTGCTTTACTGATGTTAAGTGAAGGTGCAGCGATTCGCTCAAAGCTACTGGGCTGGTTTCATAGCCAACAAGTCAAACCGATGATTGTAGGTGAATTTGATGATAGTGCATTGATGCAAGCTTTCGGTTTTGCAGGCACAGGCGTATTTATTGCTCCCACCGCCTTAGAAGAAACGTTGGAGCAAGAAGGTAGAGTTGAAGTGATTGGACGTAGCTGTGAGATTTATGAAAACTTTTATGCAATCTCGATTGAGCGTAAAATCACGCACTCCGCCATCAAGGCAATCACTGAACATGCTCAAGGTTGGCTACATTAAGAAGGTTACATAATGGCAGAACAACAAACATCAGCAAATCCTTGCCTAAGTTGTGGTGCTTGCTGCGCTTGCTTTCGAGTTTCTTTTTATTGGGGCGAGTCCGATACCACTCCGGGTGGTTATGTACCCACTGACTTAACTCAGCCTATTTCCCCTTATCGAGCAGCAATGCGGGGAACAGATCAAGCTGAACCGCGCTGTGTAGCCCTAAAAGGCCAAGTAGGAAGTGAAGTTTTTTGCAATATTCATCCAAAACGCCCGTCGCCTTGCAGGGAATTCAATGCTTCGTGGGAAAAGAATGTCTTTAATGAAGCCTGTGACCGTGCACGTCAAAAATACCAGCTAGCGCCATTAACCGCAGATTGGGATCAGACTTAGGGAAATCTTATAGACTTTTGTTATTCAGGTCTTGTTTATTTAATAAAAATTTTCTATACTTGCTCAAAATAAAAAAGCGGATCAAAAAAAACTGATCCGCCTGCTTTGTGAAGGTGACTCAAGAACTCCAAAGATCCAGTCTTTGGTGATCAAGGACAGCGTTAAGCACAGCACATCCCTGATCTAGCTCTCAACCTACCCAACAACCAGCTCCCCAATGAATGGCCGGTTGTAAGGGCTAATTGAGAACAGCAACCTCAGCTCGCGTCATTCTGAAACCTCTAAGCCATTGAGTGTCAGAACGGCGGAAACATTATTTTTTTATTACAGCATCGTCGTGACGACAGAACCGCTACCACAAACCCCAATTTTCGCGATTCCTGCTGAAGTTGAAGCCCATTCTAGGTACATAGCACTGAATCAAACCTGAATGATTGGACGATTTTTTAATCAATTGTGTTTTTAAAGAAATAAAGCTGGATTAATCGCCGTACCATTGAGGTATACAGACCAATGAAGATGCGATCCTGTAGCCCTGCCAGTACTTCCAACTGCTCCTAAATAATCGCCCTGCCCCAAAACCTCGCCATTTTTCACCTTAATTTGGTTCAAATGGGCGTACATACTAATTAATCCACCACCATGATCGACATAAACCACATTCCCACTAAAAAATAAATTGCCGGTATAAATCACACGGCCTGGTGCAACGACTTTAACTGGTGTACCCGTAGCAGCGGCAATATCCATCCCACTATGGGGCTGACGTTGTTGTCCATTCAGAATACGGCGTAAGCCGAACCGTCCACTATCACGCCCTGCAACCGGACGAATAAATTCAGTGCTTAATACTTCACCAGTATATTGTTTCGTTAGGCGTTTCTGTAAAGCCATTTCTTGCACAATCCGTTCGGATGAATCGTCGTCAGGCTCAACTTTATTGTTATCTTTAATGCGTAAGTATTGTGTGCGGTAATGCTTAGGCTGAACCTCAAAACTAATGGTTTGTTGCACACCACCTAGGTTTATCTTAAGTTGCTGCAAACTTGGCTCAGTATCCAAAGGAATACCCACCAAGGCAACCCAACTATCACCCTCTGGAACAACCGTCACCCTAGCGCCTGCATAATAAGCCATCGGCCTATGCTCCTCTTGGCTAGCCAAAGGTAAAATAACCAAACCACCGGGGACTACCTGCTGAGTAGGAAATGCTTGCACTACACAGGCAGAAGCGAGTAGCGTTGAGCCTGCAAAGAGTTGGATAGCCCTGAACATTTTGTATACCCTGTTTTTTAGTGATTAATTATTATGTCCGAGCATAACATATTGGCTGAACGGATGAAGTCCATCCAAGCTTTTCACGTCATGGATATTTTGGCACGTGCGCGTCAGTTAGCCAGTCAAGGGCGCTCTATCATTCATATGGAAGTAGGTGAGCCAGATTTCGCCACCCCAGCACCGATTATTGAAGCGGGTATGCAAGCTTTAAAAAACGGACAAACTAAATACACACCTGCTTGTGGGATACCCGAACTGCGTGAGCGCATCGCCGATTGGTATTGGCAGCGGTTTCAAGTCAGAATTACCCCCGAACGAGTGATTGTCACCCCCGGTGCTTCTGGAGCGTTGCAATTAGCTTTAGGCGTATTGGTCAATCCACAAGATGAGGTGTTACTCACAGACCCGGGCTATCCTTGCAATCGGCATTTTTTATACTTATTTGAAGGCAAACCTATTTCACTCCCTGTTACCGCCGCACAAAATTATCAGCCAAACTTAAAACAAATCCAACAAGCTTGGAGTGAACACACTCGCGCAGTTTTATTAGCATCACCCGCTAATCCAACCGGTACTTTATTAAGCAGTGAACTAATCCAACAGCTCTATCACTATATTGCACAGCAACAGCGTACTTTTATCGTTGATGAAATCTACCAAGGCCTAACTTATGGACAAGAGCCACAAACTGCCCTGAGCGTTGCTGATGATATTTGGATCGTGAATAGCTTCTCCAAATATTTCGGCATGACCGGTTGGCGTTTAGGTTGGCTGATTGCACCAGAATATGCTTTAGATTCATTGAATCGCTTAGCACAGAACTTATTTCTCTCTCCACCGACTGTAGCTCAATATGCAGCGTTGGCAGCTTTTGGACAAAATACTTTAGAGATTACTGAAGCTCGCCGCTTGGAATTTGCGAAACGCCGTGACTTTTTATTACCTGCTTTGCAACATTTAGGCTTTGAAATTCAAAGTATACCGCAAGGAGCTTTTTATATTTATGCGGATTCCTCAGCCTTTAGTGAGAATAGCCATCTGCTAAGCTTAAATTTGTTAGAAACGGCTGGTGTTGCCTTTACACCGGGTATTGATTTTGGTGATTATTTAGCTAAAACACATGTACGCTTTGCTTACACCACCAACTTGCCTGAGTTAGAGCAGGCTGTGGAGCGCTTAGCTAAGTATCTGCCGTCTTAAGATTTAGGCGTATCGCAAGCGGTACCCATTAGAGGAATATTGTGATTAATAATCGGTGGTGCACCGGCCTGAATAACAAAAGAACTGTACCAAAGGGGTAGTTTCTGCGAATTAAAGCGAGCTAATTGCCCTTCATGATTAATATCTTCATTCCAGCCTAAATTTACCAAAGCTTTATTTGCACTAGTCACATACAGTTGGCCTTTTTCTAACTCGGTGACAGTACGTAAACCTTTGGGTAGTACAAACTGTAGAGTGTAAGTACCCGGCTTTAGCGGATACCAACGATAGTGGCCTTTTTTTGCATCCGCTTGTAATACCACATCTGCGCTTGGTGTAATCTTAAAGTTTTTAATTCCCCCTATAATCCGTCCGGTGGTGGCGCAATAGAAATAACCGCTTTCATCGATATCTAAATAATTCACGCGCCCGTCGCCATCGCGGTCTGCTTCACCCTCTACAACAGTTAGCACATTATCGCCATCGTCATCTTCGTCGAGAAAATCAAAAATACCATCACCATCGGTATCAACAGGATGTTTAGGATCAAGGCCGATTTCTAATTCATCAGGTAAACGATCACCATCCGTATCTGGCTTTTTGGCTAATTTAGTAACTCCCTCTACTACTGAACTAGGTAGATTCACTAACATACTCAGCTCAGCGGTTTCTGACACTTCAACCTCTAAAACCTGATTAGGATTGGCCAAGGTAGCAGTTGTGTCTACTGAACTACTCGGCATATTAGGAATAGCATTAGGCTTTTCAGCATTGGACACTACTTGATTAAAAGTAGTCACAGCCGTTGCTAGAACACTAGCATCATCCACTCCATCACCGTTCTGATCCTTACCTTTAGTTAGATCAGCATCAAATCGATCGTCAATGCCATCTTGATCATTATCTAAGCCAGCCAATCCTGCTTCTTGAGTATCCGATTGACCATCATTATCACTATCTGTATCCAAATAATCCGCTAAGCCATCTTGATCAGTGTCCCGTTTGGATTCGAGAACTGTCGGAATATGATCGCCATCATCATCCCAATCTAAAGCATTAATAATCGAATTCTGATCACTATCGCGCGGTTGTTGTGGATTAGCACCCAGCTCCAGTCCATCGCTTAAGCCATCCCCATCCGTATCCGCTAAAGCAGGATCCGTTTTAAGTTTGGTTTCTAAACTATCGACTAAACCATCCTGATCGAAGTCTGCCTGTAAAAGATTAGTTGGCTGCTGTTCAGAAGCAGATAGCCAAGAAGTTAAGCCGAGGGTGCTCAAAATAAAGCCCAATACAATCGTTCTAGCCTGCATTTTTTTGTACTATTCGTTGTTAGCTTGCCCAGAACAGCAACTCAAACTTTAGTTGATTTTAATAAGTTTGAGGCTGAATTTTTTTCATAAATTTTTCTTATCATAACAATGGTTAAACAAAACCACCAGATAATTATTTGCAAAATCATAGGCATGCATTATAGAACCTCATAAACGTTAGGCTTATAAAACCTTTAACGCTTATTAGTTAATAGCCTTGTATAATACCTAACCCAAGCTTAGATAAAGACATTGAAAAGCAGGCAGCGCCTCAAAAGACATGGTAAAATCCGGCACTTCCTGACTCTGGAACAACATGGTAATGGCTGAAGGTGTTTCTCTAAGCTACCGCGATGCGGGAGTTGATATTGACGCAGGCGAAGAACTCGTTCGCCGGATTAAACCACATGCACAAAAAACCCGCCGCCCAGAAATGATCTCGGGCATTGGTGGTTTTGGCGCTTTATTAGCAATCCCACCACAATACAAGCAACCGATTTTAGTTTCTGGTACGGATGGGGTTGGCACTAAACTCAAACTCGCGCTAGATACAGGTATTTACGACACTATCGGCATTGATCTCGTGGCGATGTGCGTGAATGACATTATTGTCAGTGGGGCTGAGCCTTTGTTCTTCCTCGACTACTATGCGACTGGGAAACTTGATGTTGAAGTCGCTGAGCAAGTCATTAAAGGGATCGCCGAAGGTTGCTTACAAGCAGGTGCGGCCTTAGCCGGTGGTGAAACCGCTGAAATGCCGGGTATGTATCATGGCAATGATTTTGACTTAGCAGGCTTCTGTGTGGGCGTGGTAGAGCTCGATAAAATCATTGATCAAACCAAAGTCCATCGCGGCGATGTACTGATCGGGATTGGCTCTAGTGGTCCGCACTCCAATGGTTACTCATTGATTCGCAAAATCATTGAAATCAGTCAAGCATCCTTAGATGAACCTTTTGGTGAGTCGACTTTAGGTCGCACTTTATTAGAACCGACTAAAATCTACACCAAACTAGTACTGAATCTACTCAAACGCCATGATATTCACGGGATTGCGCATATTACCGGTGGTGGGATCACCGACAACCTTCCGCGCGTCCTCCCTGATGGGATTCAAGCACGCGTGAAGCGCAACAGTTGGGAACGCCCAGCGATTTTTGGTTGGCTGCAACACAAGGGTAATGTCACCGAAGAAGAAATGCTGCGTACTTTCAACTGTGGGATTGGTTTGATTTTAGTCGTAGCAGCACAGGATAAAGACGATATTCTTACCACGTGCCGCTTGGATCATGTACCAGCTTGGGTGATTGGTGAGATTGCTAGCACTGATGCCACTGAGCCGCATGTCACCTATGTCGACTAAGCGCATTGTTGTTTTAATTTCTGGCAGTGGTAGCAATCTACAAGCTCTTATCAATGCTTGCGCTAGCCATGAAATTCAAGGCTCGATTGTTGCAGTTATCAGCAATCGCCCTGAAGTCTATGGCTTAACGCGCGCGCGCCTAGCAGGCATTGAAACTCAAACTCTCGATCATAAAAACTTTGCAGATCGCCTAAGCTTTGATCAAGCTTTGATGGAATTGATTGATACCTACCAGCCTGACTTAGTGGTGCTTGCGGGCTTTATGCGCATTCTAACTACAGAGTTTGTTGAACATTATTCAGGGCGAATGTTGAATATTCATCCTTCCCTGTTACCTGCTTACAAAGGTGTGCATACGCATCAACGTGCCTTGGCTGATCAGGCCAAAGTACATGGTGCGAGTGTGCATTTCGTGACGGCAGAATTAGATGATGGAGCAGTAGTTTTACAAGCTGAGCTGCCTGTTTTAGCCGCAGATACTGCCGAAACTTTAGCAGCGCGAGTTTTAGTTGAAGAGCACAAAATCTATCCGAAAGTAGTGGCTTGGTTTTGTGATGAGCGCCTAAGTTTTAACGAAGGCTTTGCTTGGTTGGATGGTCAGCGTTTATTAGAACCGCTTAAACAACAGGTTTAAGCGTCAGAAATCATTTTCAGTTTCGTTGGGTGTAACGCCTTGAGCTTTGCACCAAGTTTCTACCGTTTTTAAAGCTTGCAACAGATTATCATGTTGCTGATCCGGCATTTCATACGCTAAGCGTGCATTCCAAGCCATAACCTCAGGCTCAATACGCACGAATAAGTCCTTGCCGCTTTCGGTTAAGCAAATATGCGCGACTCGCTTATCACGCTGATCCACTTGCCGACTAATTAAAACCTTTTTATCCATCAAGATAAGTGCACGACTGACTCGCGCTTTATCCATACTGGTGGCGATACCAAGCTGGCTAGGGGTTAAGGAACCATGATGATTCAGGTGCACCATTACCCGCCATTCCGGAATGGTGATACCAAAACCTGCATAGACTTTGGATAAAGCACGACTCACCATTTCAGCAGTGACTGAAAGATGGTAAGGCAGAAAATTATCAAGCTCTAATTTTTTCATTGCAACATTTTAATTATATTAATTTTTCTTGCAAATGATTTTATACAAAACTATATTAGTTTCGATCAAAAATATTTTTCCATGCCCACACTACGAGGAGTCTGCCAGATTATGGGTAAACAATTTGCATCGGTCGCTGATTTAGATCAAAAGCAAGTCACTTTTTCGAAATTAGCCGAAGGTGTGTATGCCTATACGGCTGAGGGTGACCCCAATACTGGCATTATTATCGGTGATGACTCGGTAATGGTAATCGATACTCAAGCCACTCCAACGATGGCGCAGGATGTGATCCGCCGTATTCGTGAAGTGTCTGATTTACCGATTAAACATGTGGTGATGTCGCATTATCATGCTGTACGTGTGTTAGGCGCTTCTGCTTATCAGCCAGAAAATATTTACGCCAGCCGTAATACCTATGACTTAATTGTCGAACGTGGACAACAAGATTTTGAGTCTGAATTAGGTCGTTTCCCACGTTTATTCGCTGATGCCAGCTCCATACCCGGTTTAACTTGGCCGAATATTATGTTTGAGCGCGAATTGACTGTTTTCATGGGTAAACGTAAAGTAAAAATCATGCATTTAGGTAAAGGCCACACTAAAGGCGATACCGTCGTGTGGTTACCTAAAGAAAAGATTTTATTCTCCGGTGATCAAGTTGAATACGGTGCTACCCCTTATACCGGTGATGCTTATCATGAAGAATGGCCACACACTTTAGAAAAAATTGCAGCCCTTCAACCTGAAAAATTAGTACCCGGTCGTGGCGAAGCCTTAGTCACTGCCGAGCAATGCTTAGAAGCGATTAATGGCACTCGTGACTTTTTAGGACAAATGTACGGCAACGTAAAAAAGTGCCGTGCAGCGGGGATGGATTTAGCCGCTACCTATGCAGATACCTATAAATTGCTGCAACCTCAATTTGGGCATTGGGTTATTTTTGAACACTGCTTACCCTTCGATATTACCCGCTGCTATGACGAGGCGGGCGACTATCCTGATCCACGCATCTGGACAGCAGAACGCGATAACCAAATGTGGCATTCACTGCAAGCCGTGGTCAGTAAGTAAGACCTTGTTCAACTCCACTAAGCCTTACTATGAGAGTAAGGCTTGAGTGCTTCAACCTTCACTGGAGGAGTGAATAGTGTGGTTTCAACTTATGTAAATCCGGTTTATGCCTTCAAGCCAAGTAGTGATCAAACTGCCTATCCGCCCACGCATCATCCTGTAATCGTTGTCGGCGGAGGTCCAACAGGTTTGTATTGCGCTTTAGATCTGGCTAAACAAGGCATTCCAAGCGTAGTTTTGGATGAAGATAATACGGTAAGTTATGGCTCGCGGGCTTTATGTTTCTCTAAACGCAGCTTAGAAATCCTAGACCGTGTGGGTTGTGGTCAAGCGATGGTGGATAAAGGGGTGACTTGGCAGCTCGGTAAAGTGTTTTTTCATGAGCGGCAAGTTTACGAATTTAACTTATTACCTGAAGACGGGCATCAGCGCCCTGCTTTCATCAATATCCAGCAATATTATCCAGAAGAATTCCTAGTTAATCGCATTCAAGACTTTCCTGAAATTGATTTGCGCTGGCAAACTAAAGTCACTCAAGTAAAAAAAGTTGGCGAACTCGTTGAAGTCAGTGTGACTACACCGGCTGGCGACTATCGGATGACTTGTGACTATGTATTGGTCGCTGACGGAGCGAATAGCCCCATCCGCGAAAGCTTAGGCCGGCCATCGAGTGGGCAAATTTTTAATGACACCTTCTTGATTGCTGACATTCTAATGAAGGCGGATTTCCCGACCGAACGCTGGTTCTGGTTTGATCCGCCTTTCCATCCGGGGCAGTCCGTCCTCCTACATAAACAACCGGATGGCTGTTGGCGGATCGATTTCCAACTGGGGCCAAATGCTGATCGTCAGGCTTGGCGTGATCCTGAAAAAGTCCGTCCATTGGTTAAAGCCATGCTGGGCGATGATATCGAATTCGAGTTTGAATGGCTAAGTGTGTATAGCTTCCGCTGTCGACGCATGGACTCGTTCATTCATGAAGATCAAATTTTATTTGTCGGTGACTCAGCCCATCAGGTTTCACCTTTCGGTGCACGGGGTGCGAATGGTGCTTTACAATCCGCTGAAAACTTGATTTGGAAATTGACCCGCGTTCTGAAACAGCAAGCCCCCGCAGCTTTGCTCAGAACTTATGATCAAGAGCGCAGTCAGGGCGCAGATGAAAATATTCTGAACTCAACACGCGCGACTGATTTTATTACCCCTAAAAATCGCATGACGCGCTTCTTCCGTGATACGGTTTTAGAATTAGCCGAGCAATACACCTTTGCGCGCCCCTTAGTGAATAGCGGACGCTTATCCTTACCCTGCATTTATGAAGCCTCACCCTTAAGTATACCGGATACAACGACTGATCACTTCCCGAAAGCACTCCGTCCCGGTTCTAGTTGTAAAGATGCACCGATCAAGGCCTTGAATGCAGCGCACAGTGCCGAGCCTTGGCTCTTACAGCAGTTAGGTGATCGCTTTGTGCTATTAGTGGATGGGCGTGCTTTGCCGAGTGAAGCTTTAGCACAACTTGAGCAGGTAGCGGATTTAGATATAGTCGTGATCGCGGAGCAAGTCTCCTCGAATTACACCACCTTAAAAGACAGCGTAGGTTTAGTCACAGAGCGCTACGACTTGCAACCCGGAACTGCTTATTTAATTCGCCCTGATCAACATGTAGCAGCCCGTTGGCGGCAAGTACGTGCCGATAAAGTGCTGGCTGCCATGCAACGAGCTTTAGGCAAGGAGCTGATATGAGCCAGTTAAATCTTCAAGCTAACTTTTCAGATGCTGATGCTTTTTTTGCAGCGCTGGCTGATCTCCATCGTGAAGGTGATGAACGTAAAAGTGAGCGTATCAATGCGCGGCTGATTTTAATTCTCGCCAATCATATTGGTGATCAAGCGATTCTGCTCGAAGCGATGCGTATCGCCGCCCAATTAACCACCACCGATGAATAGAATTATGAGTGAATTAAACTATTTACACGGCTTCGGCAATGAATTTGAATCCGAAGCTTTAGCAGGTGCTTTGCCAGTTGGCCGCTTTAATCCGCAACGCGTCAACCACGGTTTATATGCTGAGCAATTTAACAGTACTGCTTTCACGGCCCCACGCGCCGATAATCGCCGTACTTGGTTTTATCGGATTCGCCCTTCAGTCATTCAAGGTCGCTACCAAGCTATTGATAATGGTTTAACCCGTAGCGCGCCCTTCACCGAAATTCCAACACCACCGGATATGCTGCGCTGGTCACCCTTAGCGATTCCTAGTCAACCGACTGATTTCGTCCAAGGCTTAACCACGATGGCAGTGAATGGTAGCGTGCCGGGGCAAGCAGGGATTGGCATTCACCTGTATCTGGCTAACCAATCCATGCAAGATCGCTTTTATCTGAATGCCGATGGTGAAATGTTGCTAGTACCCCAACAAGGCGGACTGCGCTTACATACGGAATGCGGAATTTTAGAGGTAGTACCGGGTGAAATAGCTGTCGTCCCACGCGGGATGAAATGGCGAGTCGAGCTATTAAATGAAAGTGCGCGCGGTTATGTGTGCGAAAACTATGGGCATCCACTGATTCTGCCGGAGCGTGGCCCAGTCGGCGCGAATGGTTATGCGAATGACCGGGATTTCCAAATTCCGGTTGCTGCTTTCGAAGATCGTGAAGGCCAGTTTGAATTAGTTACCAAATTTATGGGGCAGAATTATAGCTGTGCGCTTACGCATTCACCCTTGGATGTGGTGGCTTGGACGGGTAATTCAGTGCCGTATAAATACGATCTAGCACGTTTCAATGTGATCAATACCGTAAGCTACGATCATCCTGATCCATCCATTTTTACGGTACTGACTTCACCTTCAGGGCAAGCGGGCGTTGCCAATGTGGATTTCGTGATTTTCCCGCCTCGCTGGATGGTCGCAGAAGATACCTTTCGCCCACCTTGGTATCATCGTAATTTCATGAGTGAGTTCATGGGCTTAATCTTGGGCGTGTATGATGCCAAAGATAGCGGTGGTTTCGATCCGGGGGGTTGCAGCCTACATAATAGCTTCTCACCGCATGGCCCGGAAGCTGCTGTTTTTGAGAAAGCAAGCAGTGTGGAACTCAAACCGCAGCGTTATGAAAATACGTTAGCTTTTATGTTTGAATCGCGCTATGTGATTCAACCCACACGTTTTGCCCTCGAAACCCCAGCACTGCAAGCTGATTATGTCGATTGTTGGCATGGTTTAAACAAACATTTTGGAGGTGCTGCATGAAACTCGCTTCATTAAAACAAGGCCGTGATGGCGAATTAATTATTGTCTCGCGTGATCTCAAACAAGCAGTGAAAGCCTCTGTTATCGCGCCAACTTTACAAGCTGCTTTAGATGATTGGGCGAATCTCGCACCACAGCTACAAGCCTTATCCGATGCGCTCAATGCCGGTAAAGCTAGCCATGCGTTTGCGTTTGATGAAAGTGCTTGTGCGTCTCCCCTGCCGCGTGCTTATCAATGGGCGGATGGGAGTGCTTATGTGAATCATGTTGAACTCGTCCGCAAAGCGCGTAATGCCGAAATGCCCGAAAGCTTTTGGCATGACCCACTGATGTATCAAGGTGGCTCTGATAGCTTCATTGCTCCACACGACCCTGTGCCTTTAGCCAGCGAAGATTGGGGCATTGATTTTGAAGCCGAAGTCGCAGTGATTACGGATGACGTGCCGATGGGCGCTAGCCCTGCAGTCTGTGCTGATAAAATTCGCTTACTGATGTTGGTGAATGATGTCTCCTTGCGTGGTTTGATTCCGGCTGAATTGGCCAAAGGCTTTGGCTTTTTCCAATCCAAACCTTCCAGTGTCTTCTCGCCAATCGCAGTCACCCCGGATGAATTAGGCACTGCTTGGCAAGATGGACGCGTGCATTTACCACTGTTGGTCACTTACAACCAAGCCTTATTTGGCAAAGCCAATGCAGGCGAAGATATGACCTTCAATTTCCCACAAATCATCGCACATGCTGCAAAAACCCGCCCCTTAGGTGCAGGTGCAATTATTGGCTCTGGCACGGTCTCCAATAAGCAAGATACCGAATACGGTTCAGCCGTTTCTGAAGGTGGTGTGGGTTATTCCTGCATCGCTGAAGTACGCATGATTGAAACCATCAACACCGGCCAACCGCAAACTTCCTTTATGAAATTCGGTGATAGCATTCGGATTGAAATGCTGGATGCGCAGGGACAGAGCGTATTTGGGGCGATTGAGCAGAAGATTGTGGAGTATAAAGGCGCATAAATTGGCCTAAGTACTTGTTGGCAGAACTGCTCTTGACTACCATTAGTTACTACAGCCAATTACTAGTAACTAATGGTGTCTACTATGTCTGCTAGCGTAAAACTATCTGATGAGACCATTGAGTCTGCCCGCCAACAAGCCCAAATCTTTCAACGTACTTTAGGGGGACAAGTCGATTATTGGGCAAAAATCGGTAGACTCGCAGAAATGTACCCCGGCCTAACCTTCGATTATTTGCAAAAACTAATGCGTGAAAACCGCTTACAGCACTTAACTAATCCATCAATTCCGACGAAACAATTTAATGCAATTAAACTAAAAACGGCTGGGTATCGCTTTGATCGTGAGGATGCCAATGCCCGCTAAGTTTTTTCTCGATTCCAATGTGCTTATTTATCTTTATTCTGAAGATGAACCAGAAAAAGCTACCTTAGCTCTAAAATGCGCTCAACAACCAGACGCTTGGATTAGTACCCAAGTCTTAAATGAGGTCAGTCAGTAATTTACTCCAAAGACATGCAGCACCGGCAAATCATTGAGGGAGTGCTGCGGCTTACTGATCCGTTTGCAGCATTGAAGGATAACCAATGAGTAAGGTTTGCAATTCTACCAACTCCGCATCGCGGCGATGATAGCCGGTTTCTTGGATGAGGCGGGCAGCGGCGGTGATATGATCAGCCACTTTGTTGCTGCTCCCCCCATCCCGACCTTCTGCCAACAACAACCGCGCCATCTCCAAATGATAATCTGTCAAATGCAGGCGCATCCCGCTCGGTTCGGCAATGTCGAACACTTCCTGCAAATCCTGCCGAGCGCGAGTGAAATCGTCAGTTGTGCGGTAAAGCGCAGCGCGTGCCAGCAGACCGAGTGGTGTATATGCCTGACACTCGGCCTCATGGAATTTGGTTGTAGCCCGATTTAACCAGTCAAGGGCTTTTGTAAAGTTTCCTCGAAATAAATAAGAACGACCAAGAGTAAGTTGGTCTAGGGCAATATCAAGTAAAAACTTGTTTTTGCGTGCTATTTTGATAGTAAATTTCGCGCGTTCAAGTACTTCAGCTTTTTTGTTAATTCTCAGTAAAAGATCACAGTATTGAAAACCCTGTAGTCCGAATAAGAACTTATCTGCTATATTAATCCTTTGCTGAATTTTTTCGGCTTCGATGAAGAGTTTGAGTGGTGTTTCTGTATGACCAGATTGATGCAAGACATCTGCATATGTAGTGATCGCAAATATTTCTTCTACTTTATCTGAAGATTTCTTAGCATAATCAACGCCGATTTTAGCTATATCTAATGCGGCGGAAAAATTTCCAAGAGCCATTTCCCTCTCACTTCGATTGCCCATCTCTCTTGCTACCTGTTGCCAACTCTTTCTGGAAAAAAATATCTTCGTTGCTGCCTCAGCAGGCTCTAATGCTTCACGTATTCGACCTGTTGCAGATAGCTGGAAAGCTGCTCTATTCAAATAGATGGCTTGTAGCTCTTCGTGCAAATTAGACGAAGGAATGCTCCATGGTTTATCAAAAAAATTTGCAATGACAGCAAGGTCATCGCTGGATGCACCAAGCGTTCTTAGAATATATGATTTTTCGCCACGATATATTCTCATCCAATGAATGCGACCTGATGCTTCTTGGTGCAACCCCGCCGCACACCCATGCGCTACAGCCCTAAACAACGGCTGCATTTCTTCCAACGTATCAGGAAACTCCTTTTCTGGCAAAGCTTTGTAGTAGTCATACAGCCGTGCATGTGCCTGTTGCCATGCTGCGGGGTGCTGGCTTTGCAATTGCTTGCCGAAGTATTCGCGGATCAGCGGGTGGCAGTCGAGCAGATCGGGGTGGCCTTCGTGTGCTGATAGCATCCGGTGTTTTTCGCGCAAATCGCGGATGGTGACTTTCCACGCTTTTTCAGGAATGCCAGCGGTCAGGTCGGGAATTTGCGCCTGCCACAGCACCTGCAAAACCTCGGTTTCAATCGGGTGGTCGAACAGCCCCAGCAAATGCAGCAGTTGCAAATCAGGCGTACCTTCCAACCAACGGCTATAAGCCTGCATCACCCTGAAAGCATGGCGTTCAATAGCATCATAATCGCCTAGTAACTCATCCAGTGTATCGCGCTTGCGTATATCGCCATCCAAATAGGTGTGCAAAGCGTTGCCCAGCAAATGCAACGCGAGTGCATGGCAACCGTATTCATGGACGGCTTTTTCCAGTTCCGTTTCACTGCCGTACACCTCCCAAGACTTCAGCAAGCTAACGCCATCTTGCGGGGCAAGGTTTTGCAGGTTGTGGGAAACGACATGGGCGCGATCACTGAGTTCATGCACCGCAAGGCGGGTGGTAATAATGCACAGGCTGTTATGTTCCCCCGCAAGGCTTTTCAGCAATTGGCGAATAGCTCGGTCTTTGAGTTCACCGCGCATTCCCCTACCGGCATGTTGCAGTGGTTCTAAGCCATCCAGCACCAGTAGACAACGCCGTTGGCGCAGCAAATGAGCGAGGTGTTCACCTTTTTCCTCTTCGGTGTTGAACTGGGTTTTGTCGGATTTCAGCACCCCGAATACATGGCTGAAAAACGGTGTAGCGGAGATTTGCTTGTCTTCGCTTGCCCCTTGTGCATAGAAGGACCACACCAGTAGCGCGTCGATGCCCTTGGTGTGGTCGAGCCAATGGCGTAGGAGTTTGGTCTTGCCTGTACCACCGGGGGCGATGAATTGGATGATGCGCGTGCCATTACCTGCCCAAGCGTCGTTGAGCAATTGCAGTTCGGCAATGCGTCCGAAGAATCCTCCCTTGACGGTGGGCAGGCGGTCGGAGTGGATGCGGGATGGTATCTGTGCAGTTGGCAAAGAGCGGAGTGTACCTATCACGGGTGCGAGATATTCAGCCTGCCTCGTTAGCATCCTGTATAATGTATCGTAATCACGTGGCAACATATAAGTGGAGTATGCCTTCAACGCTATAGGCACATGGTCAAAATCACCCTGTGATGGAATCACCGGAATGAATTTGGTGTTGTGGTAGTAGTGGTCGTACAGGGTTTGCGAAATGACCACGCCTTCAAATGTTACCCCCTTGCCACCCTGAGTTTCCTGCCCGCGATAGCGCCGCAAATAAACTTCCGTACACACCAATAACACGAAATCAGCAACTTCAAGCTGGTTTTCCATCCAACGCTGCCAGCCTTCGGGCGGGAAGCCATTGATATACTGATCAATCTGGCAATCTAAGCCCTCACGACGCAAACGGTCTGACAAATCACGCACAAAAGCTCGGTGTGCATCAGAGTCATGGCTGTAACTGATGAAAACCTTGGTCATAAGCTTGCCCTAGATAATCTTAGATGCTGTAAACTTTACCATTGATCGCTGATTTGTCCGAAAAGCTTTAAAGCCAATAAACTAGTTTTTAAACCGTCGATAATAAGCCCGTGGCGGCTGTGCAAAAGCCCCCTTCTCCGACTCACTCACCTGCTTAAAATACTCATCCGCAAAGGCTGCGATTGCCCCATATAATTGCGCAGTGATTCTCCGCGCTTGCTGGCTAGCAGAATCGGCTTCCACCAATTCTTTCGGTAACTCTGGCTCACGTAATAATATCCGCCGGTATTTATGAATCAGCAAGATTTTAATTAAAAAGCATAATTCAGGATCAGGCTGCCGCGTATTTAAAGCAGCATCTAAAACAGGCGCAAATTGCTGGTTAAACTCAGTATATTCCTCATCTAAAGCAGCAGTATTAAAGCAATTGCGAATTAAGCGATTGGCCACTGGTACGTTTTCTGGTTCAGGAGTGGTTGCTTGTAAAATCGCAACATGCTCTTCGATTTGTAGTTCTTTAATTAAAGCACTGACTTCGGCTAAATCAGCGGTAGGATGCGCAAAGATGCCCGTGGTGATGTGTGTGAAGCCCAGCCAGAATAACTCCTTGCGTAATTGCTCGCGCTGCTCAATACTCAATTCACCGAGAAGAGTAATCACTAAACGCCATTGCCCATCCCAACTGGCTAAATCGGGCGCATAAATCCGGCTGGCGGCGCTAGAGAATTGGCGCAAGCCTTTTTCAGTCAGTGAATAAAAACTGCGCCGGCCGATTTGCTGTGAACGCAGTAGATTTTTCTCAGACAGACGAAACACACAAGTGCGTACCAAACGTTCATTCACTCCAAGCGGCTTGACCAGTTTAATTAAACTGCCCAACCAAATCGAGCCACCATACGGGCAAACCGTGTCACCATAAACCGTGACAATCAGCGAGTTCGCGTGAATCGGTGAGGTTTGCACAAACTGATCAATCAAGGCTTGTGCAGCTTGATTAAATGAATTCTCTATCTGTATTTGGGGTTGTCGAGCCGGATTAGTCACGTTTCAACGGGGTTCCTGTTGTTTAATTTGATAGAGGGGCGCAAGACCATCAGCATCAATCTGGGGGCGATTGGCCTCGATTTCAGTTAAAGGCGTAGTTTCAACCAAGGTTTGCATACTACGCACAGCAAGCTTTTGATATGAACGAGTGCCCTCTTCTTTCCAGCCAATTTCAGTGTCGCTCAGTTCACGTATAATCCGCGCGGGCGTGCCTGCCACTAAACTCCGTGCTGGTACTTGCATATTCGCTTTTACAAAACTCATCGCTGCCACGATTGCCGAATGCCCAATCACTGCCCCGTCCATAATCACACTATTCATACCAACTAATGCATTTTCGCCGACTTCGCAGCCATGTAAAACTGCCCCATGACCAATATGGCCATTTTTGCGCACCACGGTATCCGTACCGGGGAAACCGTGCATTACGCAAGTATCCTGTAAATTGGAACCTTCTTCTAATACTAAACGCCCAAAATCCCCCCTTAGTACTGCATTGGGTCCAACATAGCAACCCGCAGCGACAATCACATCGCCGATTAAGACTGCAGTGGGGTGAATATAGCTCTCAGGGTGCACCACGGGGCGAATTCCATTAATGGCATAGTAAGGCATGAATAAGTCCTCCATTATTAGGTTTAAGCTTAGTCGGTCTAAGCGTTTTACGTCTACTCCTCAGACCTTAGTAAAACACAAAGTGATACAACAAAAAATACTTTGACTATGATTTTGTATCATATTACTATCTGCAACATCAGATAACCAAGTGGAGAGGTTGGGTATGAAGCTGCAAAGTTATGCTCAAGGAGAATGGTATGCATCCTCAACAGCAGGCGCTCTCATCAAGCACGCGATTACCGGCGAAGACTTCGCAGAAATCAGCAGTGATGGCCTCGATTTTCAGGCTATGCTCGATTATGCCCGTAAAGTAGGTGGCTCCAACTTACGTAAATATACTTTCCATCAACGTGCTCTTATGCTCAAAGCTCTTGGCAAATATTTAATTGAGCGCAAAGAACAACTCTATACCTGCTCGAAAGCGACTGGCGCCACACGCACAGATTCATGGATTGATATTGAAGGCGGTATTAGCACCATGTTGGTGTTCGCCAGCAAAGGCCGCCGTGAATTACCGAATAGCAATATCTATTTAGACGGCGCTCAGGAACAAATCTCGCGCCATGGAACTTTCACTGCCCAACATATCTACACACCGATTACGGGTGTAGCAGTGCAAATCAATGCCTTCAATTTCCCTTGCTGGGGAATGCTCGAAAAGCTTGCACCTACGCTATTAGCAGGCGTACCTACCATTGTTAAACCTGCCAGCCAAACCGCTTATGTGACAGAGCTGGTGGTCAAAATGATTATTGAATCCAAAATTCTACCGGAAGGTGTTTTGCAATTAGTGTGTGGTAGCACAGGTAATTTATTGGATCATTTGACCTGCCAAGATGCAGTAAGCTTCACAGGCTCTGCATGGACAGGGCAAAAGCTTAAACAGCATCCCAATGTAATTGCCAATTCAGTACGCTTTTATATGGAAGCGGACTCCTTAAACTGCTCGATTCTCGGTAGCGATGTGCAACCCGGCACACCAAGCTTTGACTTATATATCAAAGAAGTGGTGCGCGAAATGACTGTCAAGGCAGGGCAAAAATGTACTGCGATCCGTCGGTCTATCGTACCCGCTGACCGCTTAGAAGCAGTAGCGGCGGCTTTGAAAGAACGCTTAAGCAAAATCCAAGTTGGTGACCCTGATCAAGAAGGCGTGAAAATGGGTGCTTTAGCTGGTTTAGAGCAACGCTCTGATGTACGCGAGCGCATCGCTGAATTAGCTAAGCAAAATGAAGTCCTGTTCGGGGATATGCATCAGGTGGATGTACTGGGTGCGAATAATGACACGGGTGCGTTCCTCTCGCCGATGGTGCTGGCCTGTAAAGATGCACGAACTACCAATGCACATGATGTAGAAGCTTTCGGCCCTGTGACCACTTTGATTCCATACAGTAGCGATGAAGAAGCGGTGGAATTAGCCGCTTTGGGTAAAGGTAGCTTAGTCGCTTCAGTCGCAACGGCGAATAAAGAGGTAGCCCGTAAGATCGTGGTAGGCATCGCACCTTATCATGGTCGGGTCTTAGTGCTGGATGAAAAATGTGCGAAAGAATCCACTGGACATGGTTCACCTCTAGCCCATCTGATTCATGGTGGCCCTGGCCGTGCGGGGGGTAGTGAAGAAATGGGGGGTGTGCGGGGCGTAAAGCATTATATGCAACGGACTGCCGTACAAGGCTCACCCGATATGCTGACCGCTGTCACGGGTGTGTGGATGCAAGGTGCTGAGCGTAATACGGATGGTATTCACCCCTTCCGTAAGACCTTTGATGAATTAGAAGTGGGCGATGCGGTTATTACTGAGAAACGCACGCTTAGCCTTGCAGATATTGAAGCTTTTGCTGAACTCAGCGGCGACAAATTCTATGCACACATGGATCAGGCTGCCGCACAGCGCAATCCTTTCTTTAAAGATCGGGTCGCTCACGGCTATTTCTTAGTGTCTTTAGCAGCGGGTTTATTTGTTGAACCCAATGAAGGCCCAGTGCTGGCTAATTATGGTTTAGATGATTTGCGCTTCTCAGCACCAGTCTATGCTGGTGACACGCTGCAAGTGCAATTTACCTGTAAGCAAAAAACCAATCGTGAAACCGAAAACTACGGTGAGGTACGTTGGGATACTGCTATCGTAAATCAAGAGGGAGCGCTGGTCGCTCATTATGATGTATTGACATTGGTCGCCAAGCAACAAGGAGGCGAAACAAAATGATGACTCCCGAACAAAATTTCATGCGCAAAATCGAGGCTGAAGAAAAGATCGAGCCGAAAGATTGGATGCCTGAAACCTATCGCCAAAACTTAATTCGCCAAATTTCTCAGCATGCCCATTCTGAAGTAATTGGTATGCAACCCGAAGGCAATTGGATTACGCGCGCGCCCTCATTGCGCCGTAAAGCGGTATTGCTGTCAAAAGTGCAAGACGAAGGCGGCCACGGTTTATATCTCTACAGCTCTTGTGAGACTTTGGGTGTAAAGCGTGCTGATCTCATTGCAGCCATGCAATCCGGTGAAGCGAAATATGCCTCAATCTTCAATTATCCCACGCAAACTTGGGCGGATATTGGTGCGATTGGTTGGCTAGTCGATGGTGCGGCGATTGTGAACCAAGTATCACTACAACGCACTTCGTATGGCCCTTATTCGCGTGCCATGATTCGGATTTGTAAGGAAGAAAGCTTCCATCAGCGCCAAGGCTATGAATTGATGATTGCCCTTGCGCATGGCAGCCCTGAGCAAAAAGCGATGGCACAAGATGCGCTGAATCGCTTCTATTGGCCTGCGTTGATGATGTTTGGCCCGCATGATGCTGAATCTGCACACTCCGCAAAATCAATGACTTGGAAGATCAAGCGTGAAACCAATGATGACTTGCGCCAAAAGTTCATTGATCAAACCGTGCCACAAATTGAATTCCTAGGCTTAGCGCATCCCGACAAAGATCTGAAATGGAATGCAGAGCGTGGGCATTATGACTCCGGCGAGATCGACTGGCAGGAATTCTATAACGTAATTAATGGCAATGGTCACTGCAATCGCCAACGGATTGAACATCATGTGCGTGCCCATGAAGAGGGTGCTTGGGTACGTGATGCCATGACGGCTTATAACGCTAAGCAACAAGCTAAAACCACTGAACAACGCCAAGCTGCTTAAGGAGAGATCGCAATGGCTACTGACAATCTTGAATTATACGAAGTCTTTGTGCGAGCGCGGCGTGGCTTAGATCATAAGCATGTCGGCAGCCTGCACGCACAAGATGCCGAGCAAGCCTTAGAATATGCGCGTGATTGCTATACCCGTCGTAGTGAAGGTGTAAGTATTTGGGTAGTACGCTCGCGGGATATTTGTGCGTCACAAGAAGATGATAGTGAAAGTTTCTATGACCCTTCCGATGACAAACCTTATCGGCATGCAACTTACTATCAGCTTCCTGAAGCTGTGAACAATATGTGAGGTCATGATGAGCGACTTCGATCTCAAAGCAGCTACTCAAGAATATGCAACACGCTTAGGCGATGACTCAGTGGTCTTAGGCCATCGTATTTCTGAGTGGACGAGCAATGGCCCCTTCTTAGAAGAAGACATTGCCCTAAGCAATGTGGCACTCGACTATATTGGCCGCGCACGGATGTATTACACCTATGCCGCTGAGTTAGCAGGCAATGGTAAAACTGAGGACGACCTTGCTTATACGCGCGATATGCGTGAGTTTCGTAATCTATTGATTCATGAACTACCTCGCGGCGATTTTGCTTACACCATGGTGCGGCAATTATTGGTGGACGTGTTCAATACCCATTATTTGCCAGAACTTGCTAAATCTTCCGATAGCACGCTGGCCGGGATTGCACAGAAAGCTATTAAAGAAACGCGCTATCACTTGCGCCGTAGCCACGAATGGGCTTTACGTTTAGGCGATGGTACTGAAGAAAGCCACCAGCGCATGCAACGGGCACTTGAGTCACTTTGGGGCTATACCCACGAGTTATTCGACGCTGATCCGCTCGAACTGCAATTGGCCGAGGCGGGGGTGGGTGTGCATAACGCGGCATTGCGTCCGGCTTGGTTAGCGCAAGTTTCGGCGATTTTGACCGAAGCGACGCTCACAGTGCCGAAAGATGATTGGGCAGTCCGGGGGGGACGAGTGGGTTATCACACTGAAAATCTTGGGCATCTGCTCAATGATATGCAGTTTTTACATCGCGCCTATCCGGGCTGTCAGTGGTAACTGTGATGGCTAAATCAATCCCTGTCATTCCTTTTGCTTGGTATGAACGCGCTCAACGGCGTAAGCAATCGACCTTAACGTCCCTTTGGGAGCTGCTGGATCAAGTTAAAGATCCAGAAATTCCCGTGTTAAGTATTTGGGATTTAGGTGTGCTCTGTGATCTGCAAGTCGTGGAGGACAAGTATGTGGTGAGTATCACCCCTACTTATTCCGGCTGCCCGGCGATGGAAACGATTAGAGCGGATATTGCCGCTGCTTTAGACGCTGCAAACATTCAGCCCTATGCAATCGTCACCCGCCTAAGCCCAGCTTGGACGACGGATTGGCTATCACCGCAAGGCCGAGAGCAATTGCAAGCTTATGGGATTGCACCACCGACGGGTGGAGGCTGCGCCCATGCACAAGGCTTAACACCCGATGCAGGGATTGAATGCCCACATTGCAGCTCTAGCAATACACGCAGAATTAGTGAGTTTGGTTCAACAGCTTGTAAGGCCTTATTTCAATGCCAAGACTGTCATGAACCGTTTGATTACTTTAAGCATCTTTGAGGGTGACCCCGATGGCTGATACCCGTTTTTATCCTCTGACCATTAGCGAGATTAAACCAGAGACTGATACTGCAGTTTGTGTCTCGTTTAAGGTTCCGTCAGAATTAACTGATACTTTTAAATTTATTCAAGGCCAATTCCTCACCCTCAAAGCAGATATTGATGGCGAAGATGTCCGTCGCTCTTATTCGATCTGCTCAGGTGTGCATGATGGCAGCTTGCGGGTTGGGATTAAGCGGGTGCGCGGTGGCAAGTTCTCTAACTACGCGAATGATCAATTCAAAGTCGGTGATACGGTGGAAGTGATGCCGCCACAAGGTAGCTTCAATTCACCTTTAAGTGCGGATAATGCTAAGAACTATATGTGCTTAGCGGGTGGTAGCGGGATTACCCCAATTCTGTCGATTATGAAAACTATTCTAGTCGAAGAACCCAACAGCAAAGTGACCTTAATTTATGGGAATCGGCGCAGTAATTCAGTGATGTTCAAGGACGAGTTGAGCTTCCTGAAAAACAAATACCTGAACCGCTTCCAATGGATCAATATCATGAGCCAAGAAGATCAAGGGGCTGATCTTCTTAATGGACAAATTGATAATCAAAAAGGCTCTGCTTTACACAGAAGCCGCCTAATCAATATTAAAACCACGGATGAAGTGTTTATCTGCGGCCCTGAAGCAATGATGTCTGAAGTCTCGCGCGGCTTCCGTGCATCTGGCTTAAGTGATGCACAGATTCATTATGAGTTGTTTGCTAACTCCTCAGCCGATGCAGCTACCTTGCTCGAAAAGGCGCAACAGCGGATTGAAACCTATGGTGAGGAAAAAACCAGTAAAGTTACTGTGATTGCGGACGGACGCTCCTTACAGTTTGACCTCGCTACGGTTGGGCAAAACATTTTAGATGCGGGGATTCATAATGGCCTCGACCTACCTTATGCTTGCAAAGCCGGTGTTTGCTCGACATGTAAGGCTAAACTGGTCAAAGGCCAAGTCGACATGGATATTCATCATGGCTTGGAAGCACATGAGATTGCGGCGGGTTACATTTTAACCTGCCAAGCGCATCCAGTCTCTGATGAAGTCGTGGTCGACTTCGATCAACGTTAATAGCTTTTAACTAAGATTTTCGTATAAAACATCTAGAGGAGAGGATTCATGAAAAATTTGAAAAAGTTAATGCTGAGTTTTGCCATCGCATCAGCCGCACTGGCAGCTTCAGCACCAACTTGGGCAGAAACTACGATTCGCGTCGGTTCTTGGCTACCACCGGCACATACCATGAATGCTGATGTTTTACCCACTTGGGGCAAGTGGATTGAAGAAGCGACTGAAGGCCGCGTCAAACTGAAAATTGAATACCCCGGTGGCGATCCAAAAGCACTACTCGACCAAGTTCAAGATGGTGCATATGAAGCGGCTTGGACTTTCCACGGCTATTATCCGGGACGTTTCAAGCTGACCAAAATGGTGGAGTTGCCCGGTATTGAAGGTGGGGCTAAAGGAGCATCCATTGCTCACTGGCGCATCCATGAAAAATACCTCTCCAAAGCTAAAGAGCATGAAGGTGTGGTCTTAGCAGGTCTATTCACGCATGGCCCTGGGCAAATTCACTTAGCTAAACCCATCGAAAAATTGGCTGATATGAAAGGTAAAAAGATTCGTATCGGTGGGGGTGTACAAGCCGACATTGGTAAAGCAATGGGGGTTGAAGGGGTTGCGGCTCCGGGTTCTAAAGTTTATGAAATTCTGGCACAGGGCGTTGCCGATGGTGCTTTCATGCCAATGGGCGAAAAGAAAACTTTACGCCTGAAAGAAGTCGCGCCTTTTTCGATCAAATTCCCAAATGGTATGTATTTAGGCAGTTTCATGGTTATCTTGAACCAAGAATTCATGGATAAATTGGATGCCAAAGATCGCGAAGCCATTATGAAAGTCTCTGGCGAAAAACTATCTGCTTTGGCGGGTGAAAAATGGGGTATAGAAGCCGAAGAAGGTGAGAAAGATGCAGCAGCGGCTGGTAATACTATCCAAGTAGCCTCTCCTGAAATCTTGGCTGAATTTGCAGAAATGACCAAAGACTTTGACAAAAACTTTTTAGAAAGCGTTAAAGACAGTGGAGTTGATGCAGAAGCTGCTTTAAAAGAAATGCGCGAAATCGCTAAAGCGGAAGGATCTAAGTGAGATGACGAGTGCTGAACAAATCACCCAGCACTCCGAGAAGGGGCTAGCCCGATGGCTAGCCTTAGCTCTTAACCTGATCGCAGGCAGTGCTCTACTGGCTATGATGGTAATCACCTGCATCGATGTAATCGGTCGTTATTTGTTCAATAAACCCTTAGTGGGTGGTGTCGAGCTAATTGAGGTTTTATTAGGAGTCATGATTTTTATGGCTCTGCCGGTGATCTCTTGGCGTAATGAGCAAGTGGTAGTGGATATTTTAGACCCCTTCATTCCACCGCATGTTAACTTCATCCGCACTATTTTATTTAATCTCCTCACAGCTATCGCGCTAGTTGTGATTGGCCAACGTATTTGGGATCTAGGTGCACGCGCTAGCTCGCACGGTGAGGTCACTGAATACTTACATCTTCCCGTTGGCGCTATTGTGAGTTCCTTTGGTGTGATGTGCTGGTTTACAGCATTAGTCCTAGTGACTTTAGGCATCTATCGAGCACTCATTCAATATCGCTTAGTGCGCACTACCACATCCGCAAACTTGGAGTAAGCCATGTTAGTTTCCTTAGTTGGCTTTGCGGTTTTACTCTTTTTGATCATGATACGCATGCCGATTGGTATTGCCATGGGCTTAGTCGGCTTTTTTGGTTTTGCTTGGCTCAATGACTGGAACTGGACAGCAGCCTTGTCCATGTCCGCCCGGCGGATCATTGATACTTCACGTGATTATAGCCTGACTGTTATTCCCCTTTTCATTTTGATGGGTAACTTTGTTACCAAGTCCGGTTTATCTCATGAACTCTATCGCGCTTCATACGCTTTTATGGGACATCTGCGCGGTGGTTTAGCGATGGCTACCGTCGTGGCTTGTGGTGGTTTCTCTGCTATTTGCGGCTCCAGCTTAGCGACTGCAGCCACCATGTCGAAAGTCTCCATGCCACCGATGCGTAAATACGGCTATAGCGATAGTTTAGCCACTGCTTCGATTGCAGCCGGTGGCACACTTGGCATCTTAATTCCACCCAGCGTTATTCTGCTGATTTACGGCATTATGACTGAACAAAGTATTCGGGAATTATTTGCAGCAGGCTTCTTGCCCGGCATGCTCGGTATTCTCTTGTATATGGGTGCTGTTGCTTGGACGGTGTGGCGTAATCCTAAAGCCGGTCCTCCGGGGGAACGCTCAACAGGTAAAGAACGTTTAGCCGCCATGAAAGGCGTTTGGGGAACTTTACTCCTCTTCGTCTTGGTGATTGGTGGTATGTACGTCGGTGCGTTTACTGCCACTGAAGCGGCAGGTATTGGTGCTGCAGGTGCATTTTTGATTGCACTCTCACGCAAATCCATCACTTGGCGCACCCTATATGAAGTTTTGACTGAGACAGCACATACTTCAGCTTCACTATTCTTTGTAGTGATTGGCGCACTGATTTTCTCTAACTTCATCACTCGCGCTGAATTCCCTGATTATTTATTGCAATTCGTACAAGGCTATAACTTAAGCCCCATGATGGTGATTTTCATGATTTTAGCCATCTATATCCTACTCGGATGCATCTTAGAAAGCTTATCGATGATGTTACTGACAGTGCCGATTTTCTATCCCTTAGTACAAAGCCTCGGTTTTGATTTGGTATGGTTTGGTATTTTAGTGGTTGTAGTGACTGAAATCAGCTTGCTGACTCCGCCAGTGGGTTTGAATGTCTTCGTCTTAAGTGGTGTGCTGAAAGATGTCAAAACCAGCACGATTTTCAAAGGGGTGACACCTTTCTGGATTGCAGACTTGATCCGCTTAACTTTATTGACCTTGATTCCAGCAATTTCCCTTTTCCTACCGGAAATTTTATATCGCTGACTCAGCGACTCACTGGATTAACACAGGAAATGACAGGCATGAACTTTCAAACTATTGACCTAGCTATTGCAGAGGGCGTGGCAACTTTAACGTTTAACCGCCCCGATAAGCTAAATAGCTTCACTACTGCCATGCATGCAGAACTGCGTGAGGCTTTAAGTGCTATTCAAGCCGATACCAATGTGCGCTGCTTATTAATCACTGGCAAAGGGCGGGGCTTCTGTGCAGGCCAAGACCTAGCAGATGAAGTTGCAAGTGCTGATATTGGTGCGACTGTTGAACGTGATTACAATCCTCTAGTACGTTCACTCACTACCTTACCCATACCAGTTATTTGTGCAGTCAATGGTATCGCTGCTGGTGCTGGAGCGAATATCGCTTTAGCTTGCGATATTGTGTTAGCAGCTCGCTCCGCTTCGTTCATTCAAGCTTTCTGCAAGATTGGTTTAGTCCCAGACTCCGGGGGTACTTGGACACTACCCCGTGTAGTTGGGCATGCGCGTGCCATGGCCTTGACTTTATTAGGTGAAAAAATTAGCGCTGAAAAAGCTGAAACTTGGGGGATGATTTGGAAATGCGTGGACGACGCAGATCTAATGGCTGAAGCCTTAAAATTAGCGAAACACTTAGCCATTCAGCCGACTAAAGGTTTAGCGATGACTAAGCAGGCGATTCATGCAGCAGGCACGCATACTTTAGATCAACAGCTCGATTTAGAGCGCGATTTGCAAGCGGCTGCCGCTGCAAGTGATGATTTTAAAGAAGGCGTGAATGCGTTCTTAGAGAAACGCGCACCGGTGTTTAAAGGAGCTTAAGATGGACGAAAAAGACCCTTTTGCACGCGCTTGTAGCGATGCGATGCATGTGAATGATCGTACTGCGCACATGATGGGTATCAATATTATTGATACTGTCGCTGGCCAAGCAGTGCTGACTATGAAAGTTCGCAATGACATGCTGAATGGGCATGAGGTATGCCACGGCGGTATGCTGTTTACTTTAGCTGATACCGCCTTCGCCCATGCGTGTAATAACACTAATAAAGTCACCTTAGCCTCAGGCTGTACGATTGACTTCCTCGCACCGGCTTACGAAGGTGAGCTATTGACTGCCACCGCAGTAGAACGCTCGCGTAGTGGACGTACCGGTGTGTATGATGTGGAAATTCATAATCCTGATGGCAAATTAGTAGCGACCTTCCGTGGACGCTCCTATCAACTCAAAGGTAGCGTGCTACCCGAAAGCTAAATTATCGTAGCACCAAGGAGGAGAAGCAATGAGTACCGGTTTTCCCAGTGAAACCCTGAATTTAGATAATTTTACTAAAGTCAGTAGGGACGAAATCCAAGCATTACAATTAAAACGCCTACAATGGACGGTCAAACATGCGTATCAAAATGTACCGATGTATCGGGCTAAATTTGATGCTGCAGGCGTGCATCCCGATGATTTAAAAGAATTAGCGGATATTCAAAAATTCCCTTATACCACTAAACATGACTTACGTGATAACTATCCGTTTGGCATGTTTGCAGTGCCGATGGAGCAAGTTTCGCGGATTCATGCATCGAGTGGTACTACCGGCAAACCCACAGTAGTGGGCTACACCAAAGGCGATATTGAGCGCTGGGCTGAAGCGGTTGCACGCTCCATTCTAGCCGCCGGTGGCAAACCGGGGGATAAAGTGCATGTGGCTTATGGTTATGGCCTGTTTACTGGCGGCTTGGGTGCGCATTATGGTGCTGAACGCCTAGGTTGTACCGTGATTCCCATGTCCGGTGGACAAACTGAAAAGCAGGTGCAACTGATTCAAGATTTCAAACCTGACATCATTATGGTTACGCCTTCTTACTGCTTAAATATTGCGGATGAATTCGAGCGCCAAGGTTTAGACCCCCGTGCTTGTTCGCTACGGGTGGGTATCTTTGGTGCTGAACCGTGGACACCCGCGATGCGTTTGGAGATTGAGCAGCGCATGGGCTTGGATGCGGTGGATATTTATGGCTTATCTGAAGTCATGGGGCCGGGTGTTGCGCAAGAATTTGTGCAAACTAAAGATGGCCCCACCATTTGGGAAGATATGTTTTACCCCGAAACGATCCATCCTGAAACTTTGCAAACTGTGGCTGATGGACAAGAAGGCGAATTGGTTTTCACCTCTTTAGTCAAAGAAGCCATGCCAGTGATTCGTTATCGCACCCGCGATCTCACTACCCTACTCCCCGGCAGCGCGTGCAATATGCGGCGGATGGCGAAAATCACGGGGCGTAGTGATGACATGATGATTATCCGGGGCGTGAATGTATTCCCCACACAGATCGAAGAAATTCTGCTGAAGATTGACAAGCTGTCACCACATTATCAACTGGAAATCACTAGGGATGGCAATTTAGACCACCTCACGGTGAATGTAGAAGCACGCAGTAATCAAGTGAGCGAAACCGAACGTGCGGCGGCGGCTAAAGAACTGCAACACCGGATTAAAGTGTTGGTCGGTGTCAGCACCAAAATCAATGTGAAATCAGAAGGTGAAATTGCACGCTCGCAAGGGAAAGCGCAACGGGTGGTGGATAAGCGTCCAAAAAATTAAACTTACTTTGGCAGTGCGAGCTTGATTAGTTCGCATTTGTGCTCGCCAGCTTGAGGTTATTTAAACCCCAATTCCCGCAAGCGCTCCTGCAAATAACTATCCGCTGTGTAACGGTCAGAAAGCACGACTTCAGGGCGTGGGTGCAAAAACAGTGGCAAGGAAATTCGTGAGACATTCGCAGCATTAGGCGGGGGATTAATTACTCGATGCGTCGTGGAAGGAAAATAACCGTCTGAAGCCTCTTGCAGCATATCGCCGATATTTACAATCAGATAACCAAAATCACAAGGGACATCTAACCATTCCCCTGCTTTCGTTAAAACTTGCAAACCCGGCTCATTCGCAGCGGGTAAGATCGTCAGTAGGTTAATATCTTCATGCGCAGCAGCACGCAAGGCGTGTGAAGGCTCAGAGCCTTGAAAAGGTGGATAATGCAGAACCCGTAACAAGGTTTGGTCACTACCCTGAATCATATGAGAAAGTGGCTCATGATAAAGAATGGCGACTTCTGGGGGTGAATAAGCTTCAATCCAGCCTAGTAATTCTTCCGCTAGCGAATTCGCTGCTTGCCGATAGGTAATCAGTTCAGAGCGCAAAGCTTCGGGGCAAATCCCCCAAGGATGGTAAAAATGAAAATATTCTTTAATATCCCGCACTGCACAACCTTTAGCCGTTTCTGAAACTTCAGGCGGGAAATAGCCATCAAAAGTCGGGCGAAAGCGGTATTCGTATTTTTCAGGGCTTTGAAAGAAACTCAGCCAATTTTGATAAATCGCGTGCACAGACTCTTGGCGAATTGGATGGTTTTTTAAAACACCAAAACCAAACTCACGTAAAGACTCAACAAAGCTTGCTGCCGCATTTGGCACTAGATAATCAACAGCTTGTAAATTCATTTTGACCTCGCTTGCCAATATGCATTGGTCAAAGTGTCACGGAAAAAATCAATCACCCCTTGGGCATCCACTTGCATGCAAGCTTTATGCACAGGGCGCTCATCCCAAGCCCGCACAAAATAAGTATCACCTTTAATCCGCTTCATGATGGTCTGTCCAGCCGCAATGCCATCAGGGACGACACAAATCCCACCTTCAATGGTTTTAAATAATTCTGGTTTAAGCACATAAGTCAGCGCTGAAATATCATGTCCATAGCAGCCCGGCACTTTGTATTCATGCTGGTAAAAATCGATATAAAAATCCGCTGCTCGATGCAACATAGAGCCGACTTTGCGATTATTAGCAGCGATATAGCTAAATAGTTTGCGATCAAACAGCACGGTATAAGTGACATCTAGCCCAACCATCACTAATGGCCAGTCAGCGGCCATCACCCTATCGGCTGCATGGGGATCAGCAAAAATATTCGCTTCGGCTACTGGCGACACATTACCAACATGCCCAATCGTGCCGCCCATAATCACCACTTGTTTAACAAGCTTAGCAATTTCAGGATCAAGCTCAAGCACATGCGCCAAATTACCCAAAGGGCCGATAGCCACTAAAGTAACTTCACCGGGGTATTTGCGGACTTGTTCAATAATAAAAGGGGCAGCGAACTGATCATGATGGCGGCGATGGGGTGGCGGTAGGAACTGATCCCCCAAACCATCCATCCCATGCACGAAATCAGGGAATGGCATTGGGTCACTATGCATCGGCCAAGATTCGCCGATACAAACCGGCACCTCGGCTCCACACATTTCCACTAGCGTCAGTGCATTCATACATGCTTGTGCCACACTGACATTACCAAAGGTTGTGGTTATTCCAAGTAGCTCAATCTCAGGGTGTGCAATAGCCGCGAAAATCGCCATTGCATCATCAATACCGGGGTCAGTGTCCAGAATAATCTTATGCGCCATTCCTCAACCTTATTGTTTAAATGCATCCACCTCAGCAGCAGTGGGAATGCTTGAAGAAGCGCCCACTCTTTGCACACATAAAGCAGAAGCCTTACCTGCACGCTCTAAAGCCGCACGCAAGGACTGGCCTTGCATCCAAGCATGCAAAAAATATCCGGTGAAGGTATCACCCGCCCCTGTCGTATCCACCGCTTGTACCGGTACGGCAGGCACAAATTCGAGTTGCCCTTGATAAACACTAGCCGCACCCTTCGATCCTAGGGTAATAACTACTAAAGTATCCGGCCAACGTGCTTGCAATAAGGCTACTAAATCCTCTAGAGTTGGCAGCGGTTCAGTGGGCAAATTCAGTAGCTGACATACTTCCACTTGATTCACAAACAACAAGCTGAGTTTGTCTAAGGGCAGGTCTTTAACTGCTGCATTCATGGGAGCCGGGTTGAAAGCAATTTTTAACCCACGTGCAGCCGCCAATTCGATCATTGCTTGAGTACAACTGCATTCATTTTGCAGCAACAGCCAATCGCCTGCCTTGGCAGCTTGAAGGCTGTTCGCTAAATCAGTCACGGTAAAAGAATGATTGGCACCTGCATAAAGAATGATCGAGTTTTCAGCTTGATCATCAACTTGAATAATCGCATGCCCACTCGGCTCATTGACTGTTTCTAAATGCTCTGCGGCGACACCTGCCTCAATCAGGGGTTGTACCAAAGCTTGA
The DNA here is from genome assembly GCF_937873765.1 of uncultured Thiothrix sp. Classification (GTDB taxonomy): domain Bacteria; phylum Pseudomonadota; class Gammaproteobacteria; order Thiotrichales; family Thiotrichaceae; genus Thiolinea. The sequence goes on from NZ_CALMZC010000056.1 coordinate 99,210, forward strand.
TCGGCCACGTTATAACGGCCAATATGAAAAACTTCACTACCAGCACGTGCTAAAGCAATCGATTGATTCGCACCCTTACCACCTAAAACTTGTCGATAATGATGGCTACTTAAAGTCTCGCCGGGCAGCACCAAATGGGGGACTCGGTACACATGATCGATATTGATAGAGCCATAATTGTAGATAGGCATAAGCACATGGTTTAGGTAACTTGTGATAATGCATTATAACCTTAGACACCACTTGGAAAGATAGAGCTAATACGTCGTTTTTGCTGGTATATTTATTGCAATGCAATAAGCCACAGTTGAAATCAGCGGAAATTGCACTCATGGCTAATACCTCTATCCTTTATCCTCTCGCAGCAGTTTTGCATCAGCTCAGTACTACTCTATATAATAAACAGTCTGGTACTTTTCTTATTGCTACCGAGCAGAATACCTCTTGCCGCTTTGCTATTGAGCGCGGACGTATCACGCACTGTACCCATAGTCGCGCTAAAGGTGCAGCGGCTGTCTTGAGTCTCTTGCAAGTTAAGCAGGCTGCTTGTGCTTTTTCAGAGAATTTAATGCTTCCTTTTAGGGAAGAAGCGGCGGTAGCACACGAATTTTGCTTAAAAACTTTAGACTTGCCATCAACCCAGCTAACAGAACAACCTAAATTAGCTAATGAAGCTCCTGTTGGTTTAACACCTAAACCCATCATTGATAACTCTAGTTCTAATCGGCGTAATCGCTTTTACCGTGGAGGTTATGCTTTAGGGGACAATGACGCTGCTGTGTAAAGTAAGATCAAGATCATGTAAAAAAATGTAAAACTGCTGTTCGCTTAGCACTTTGTCCGCAATCATAGTCCTATACCAAACGCCAGAACTTAAAGCGGATTGAGACTTTACTAGCCTGCGTCTCTACACAGTAGGTTAGCCTTCCTCATCAAGACCAGCTTGAAACACGCTCCTTTTTTTAAGTTCTGATTAATTTTATTCGCTCAATAGTGACATATGTGTCACTGAGCTTGCGGAAATATTTTTAGTAGAATCAAAAGGATTAAGATTATGGATATGAATAAGCTACGCCCTTGGGCTACCCCTTTAACCATCGGTGCCTTTATTTTAATGGCGATAACTGGCTTATTAATGTATTTCCATCTACAGCTTGGTTTAGCAAAAGCCGCACATGAGTGGTTAAGTATAATCATGGTGGGGGCGGTAGGTTTGCATTTAGTGGTGAATTGGAAAGTTTTTAAGCGCTATTTTAGCCAAAAACTGAGCTTAGCAATTATTAGTCTCTTCGCGATTCTCACTATCACAGCGCTCGTCATCCCGCAACAAGGTGGCCCACGTGGTCGTGCAGATCAACAAGCAGTGAATGTATTATTGAATTTACCTATTACCACTTTGGCCAGCGTCACCAACAAAACGGCTGAAAGCCTTCAAACGACGCTCACTCAACAGGGATTCACTATCACTGACCTGAATAACACCCTTAAACAAGTTGCTGAAACAAGCAAGCGTAACCCTATGGAAGCTTTGAGCAAAGCCCTACAGTAACGAGATAGGCATATGAGTAAACTACTGCTGGTGGATGACGATCTAGAACTGAATAAACTCCTCAGTACTTATTTAATACAAGAGGGCTTTGAAGTCACTGCGGTGATGGATGGCGCATCAGCAGTAAAAGAAGCTAGCTTACATGAATATGCTTTGATTGTGCTCGATGTGATGATGCCGGGTATGAACGGCATCGAAGCACTCAGCCGCATTCGCATGAATAGTTCTGTGCCGGTGTTGATGCTCACCGCGCGGGGTGACGATATTGATCGCATTATGGGTTTAGAAATGGGTGCAGATGATTATGTGCCCAAGCCTTGTTTACCGCGCGAATTAGTCGCCCGTATCCGTGCTATTTTGCGACGCACCGCACCGAGTGGAAATGCCACGAACCATGAGCCTTTGCATATCGGTGACTTGAGTCTGTGGCCTGAAAAGCGCTTAGCTACTTGGCAAAGCCAGACCTTGGAGTTAACCAGTACTGAATTTAGTTTACTGTTAGTACTGGCACAGCAAGCGGGTAAGGTGGTCAGCAAACATGATTTATCTGAAGTTGGCATAGGCCGCCCTCTTACCCGCTACGATCGTAGCATTGATGTACACATGAGCAGTATTCGCCATAAATTAGGCAATCTACCCGATGGGCGCTCTTGCATTCAAACCGTGCGCGGCGTTGGTTATCAATTGATTCGAGACTAAGCGCATGATGGGACGTTTATTCTGGAAAATTCTGCTGACTTTTTGGCTCACTTTGTTGGTAGCTGGTGGTACGGCAGCTTTGGCCGTCTGGTGGCATCATCGCGCCTTGCAGTCAGTGTCAGAAGATGTAGTGATTCGGCCTAGCTCGATTCTCTCAGTGCAAGCAGCTGCAAATACCTTCCGCTTTGGTGGCAAGGATGCAGTCTCCAATATGCTGCAAGAACAAAATCAAGAAGCCCCTGCGAATCTCCAAGTCTATGCGGTTGATGCTAATAATAAAGAGTTGCTAGGGCGCTCAGTTCCTACAGCCATGCTGCAACGCATTCGTACCAGTATTCAGCAAAATGTCGCCCCCCCCATTGCGCGTAGTGTGCAAACTCAGTCTGAAGAACTGATTTTCTTCGCCCCTTTATCGGGGCAGTTTCCTGAATTTCAAAAGCCCAATCGTATGCCACCGCGTTATCGTGACCTGACTTGGCCTTGGTATTTATCCGGCTTGATTGTGAGCTTTATCTCCAGTTTCTTGCTAGCTTGGCATTTTTCCAAACCAGTGCGCTTGTTGCGGAAAGCCTTTAAATCAATAGCACAAGGTGATTTAAATACGCGCATTTCTCCAGAAATTGGCTGGCGAAGGGATGAAATTGCTGATTTAGGCAATGATTTCGATCACATGGCTAGCCAACTACAAACCTTGATGACCTCACAACGGCGCTTGCTGCATGATGTTTCCCATGAGTTGCGCTCTCCACTAGCACGTTTACAAGTCAGTATTGGCTTAGCACGTCAACAACCCGAACAAACCCAAGCGACTTTAGATCGGATTGAACATGAAGCCGAGCGCTTAGATAAATTAGTCGGTGAGGTTTTAACCTTATCACGCTTAGAGGCGGGGGTTGCTCCCTCGACTGATGAGTACGTGGATGTTTTAGAACTCTTAGATACCGTAGTTGACGATGCACGCTTTGAAGCCAGTGCTCTAAATTGCTCCGTAATTTTACATAGCAGCGATGATGCCAGCCTGATTATCCCCGCACACGGCGAACTCCTGTATCGTGCCTTAGAAAACGTGGTGCGTAATGCGCTGCATCACACGCCCCCTAAAAGCACGGTAACCGTAACGGCCTATCAAAATAAAGCTAGCAATACGCTGCATGTGACGGTAGATGACCAAGGTAGCGGCGTTCCCCCTGAGGACATCGATTTAATTTTTGAACCCTTCCAACGTAGCAGCAAAAGCAATCATGAACGTCACGGCTACGGCTTAGGCTTAGCAATAGCACGACGGGCAATTGATAGCCATAGTGGCAGTATTCGGGCGAGTAATCGGGCTGAAGGGGGGTTGCGGATTAGTATTGAATTACCGTTGTTGGTTGGGCAAGTTTCGGAGCGACTTGAACCTAAATAATGAAATGAAGGCATGACCTTGGCCATGCTTTCATCTTAGGTTGCCAACACCCCATACACTTAACCGTCATTTAAGCGAAAATGTTTAATACAAGCTTTTACCATTGTTTTATTAAATCGTAGCCCATAACTCTCAACTGATGGAACATTACCAATCGGAATTGCCCCTTGCAAGATTTTTACTGGACATTTTTGACGAAGCCGCCCCCCGTATCAGTTCGTGGCAAAAGATGACTAGTACCATCAATGCTTCTCGCACCATAGATACGAGAATCACTGGATCTACGACTCGGAGTCAATAAATAATATTGACTCCGATCAATCAAGGTTTGTGCATCAGCCACAGTAACGTTTCGCGAGTAACTGAGCGATCCTTTGCTGATACTCATACAGTTTTTGTTCAGCACCGCGCCAATAAGTCGGCTCTTGAGTGGCGATCACTACCCATGCACCTTGTACAATGGGGAGGCGTTGAGCAGCACTTTGACCCGCACAGGCATTGCAAGCCATAAGCAATACACTTAAGGGCATCCATAATCTTTTCATCAAAAAAACCATTAACATCTACTGCACAAGCGACTCGAATAAGAGCACCAATCCCATCATCAGTACCCCGTGCGACACCATCCACTGTCGAGGTATTGGTATTGACTTGCGCCCAAGAGTAACTAACTCCATTACCATCAGCATATTTCCAAACCCAAAAAGGCAATTGATAGTCATAGGAGTCATATTTGGGCAATTAATCGAACTTACAGATCAGTAGCAGATGAACTAATGCCAACATTGAGCTAGCATCTGTGAAAATTGAAAAAATGCGACTTCAGCGTCGTGTTTCCAAGCCCACTTCTTTTTTCACTCGCCGATAAATCTGTTTGACAGCGATTTCTAGCCCTACTGAATCTAGTACGAAGCTGTCATCTGCATAATAAGACTCATTCTGCCAGTTATTGCGGCGTCGAAATACCCGTACATAGGGCGTATCCTGCGATACCACTACATACTCCATCAAGGTAGGGATAGTAATGTAGTTATCGAACTTTTCCTTCAAATCAGTACGTTGGGTGGAGGGAGAGAGCACTTCGACAATCAGACTAGGGTTATCGCGTATGTACAGATCATCGCCCCTGTTGCCTTCACAAGATGCCATAATGTCGGGATAATAGGCAAAGTGCTTGCTCTGATTTTTACCTACCACTTTCATATCAGATTGCCAAGCTCGGCATTCATCAGGCAAGGCATTCTCAATGATACCATGGAAAGTAGAAGCCACCGTGTTATGCAACTCACTACCACCCGCCATAGCGTAGACTTGCCCATCCACATATTCGTAGCGTACACCCTCTACCTCACGCTCACCTTCAAGATAATCTTCAAATGGTATGAATGCTAGTTGCTGTGCGTGTGTCATCTGCTTAGCTCCAAGATTATAACACTAGTACCAGTATATACATAAGAGCAACTTATACCCTACTGGTAGGACGGGTAAGAAGGTCATGCCCTAGTCCTCGACTTACTGGAGCAGGCCGGATGACCCTGAAAATAATACACCCTCTTTCCAGAACATAAAATGTGTACCTAATAACTCCTTCGACTCCACTGTGCTTTTGGGTTGGAGGATTACAAACTACTTAGACCAAATAAAATTCGGACAATTAGTGGTCATCATCAAGGTTGCTGGCTCTTTAGCCTGCTCTGGCGTTAATAAATAGGCAGCTAACAAGTCTTTAATAGGAAGAACTTGTTGCTTCAGATAATTTTCGAGATTAATTTCTTGAGCCTTAAAAATCACATTTGTACACACTACATCCTTCTGACCCCTACCATTGACTTCTATTAAGTTAGAGATAGTTTTTTGTACTAAGCTAAGGTGAACACGCCAGTTTGAACACCGATTAGGAAGAGTGGAGATTATTGAACCATAAAGCCTAGATTTGTAATTTTCATTTACTCAAAAAAAGCCACTTGGGCACTCTGCCAAAACGCCTGCAATAAAGGATCAGCTAAACGCTCTTGACGTGCACATAAACCAATCCTAAACGGCTCTAAATCGTTCAACCACGGTAGTATCCGAATAGTTTCTTGGCGGGGGCTGTGTTTGATGACCAACTCAGGTACTACCGCAACACCAAAACCTAGGCTCACCATTGCCACTACCGCCTCATGTCCTGCAACTTGTGCATAAATCGGCGGATGCAAATTCAATTGTCTTAAGCGTTGCAAGAAGCGCTCACGTGCTAAACCATGCTCTGCCAAAATCACGGGAACCTGTGTCCAGTCTAAAACGGTATGCGTCGCTAAAGCCTCTTCCAAACGCTGACTCAAACTGCAATTCATCGTTGGGCCAATTAGATAGAGAGGTGACTGTTGCAAAACTAAAAACTGCAATTGACTCGGCAAACTATCTGGCTGAGCCGCAATCGCGCAATCCTCGCTGTTATTCAGCACCCGCTCAATCCCATCAGCTTGATCACCCGTGCGCAGTTTTAGCTCCACACCCGGATAACTCGTGCGTAGTACTGGCAGAATTGCACTGAGTAAACTGAAGCTTGCGGTCACTGAACCATAGACACTTAATTCACCACTAATCGTTTGCGGATCATCACTCAGATCACGCCGTAACTGCTGCCAAGCTTGTACCGTTTGATAGGCATATTCGAGAAAATGCCGCCCTGCTGGCGTTAAACGCACTTCGCGGTTATCACGCTCGACCAACCTCTTACCGATTTCAGTTTCTAAACGCTGCAACTGCCGACTAATCGCTGAAGGGCTTAAATGACAGGCATTCGCTACTTTGCCAAAGTGCTGAGTACTGGCCAGTTGAATAAACATTTGGCAATCACGAATTTCCATAGCGTTTACCTTATTGCTTAAAACGCAAGATGATATCCCTAATTGATCATTTTACGCAATGCTGAAAATCCCTTACAGTAGCAACCCTAAAATTCCCTTCTTAAGCTTGTTTGGAGTCCATCATGGGTCAAAATTATTTCAATACGCTGCCATTGCGTGTTCAACTTGAAGAACTTGGCAAATGCCGCTTCATGGATCAGTCTGAGTTTGCTGATGGAGTCAATTATATTCGCGATAAGAAAATCGTGATCATTGGTTGCGGCGCACAAGGCTTAAACCAAGGCTTGAACATGCGTGATAGCGGCTTGAATGTCAGCTACGCCTTACGTGCCGAAGCAATTGCTGAAAAGCGTAAATCTTGGAAAAACGCGACCGAAAATGGCTTCAAAGTAGGCACTTATGAAGAGCTGATTCCTAGCGCTGACATCGTCATGAATCTGACTCCCGATAAGCAACATACCTCTGTCATTAATGCAATTATGCCATTAATGAAGCAAGGTGCTTGTTTAGACTATGCGCACGGTTTCAATTTAGTTGAAGAAGGCATGCAAATTCGCAAAGACTTAACCGTTGTTTTAATGTGCCCGAAATGCCCCGGCTCTGAAGTCCGTGCTGAATATGTCCGTGGTTTCGGCGTGCCCACTCTGATCGCAGTGCATCGTGAAAATGATCCGAATGGTGATGGCTTAAAAATCGCTAAAGCTTTAGCTTCTGCAACCGGCGGTGATCGTGCAGGCGTATTGGAGTCTTCACCGATTGCAGAAGTTAAATCGGATTTGATGGGCGAGCAAACCATTCTCTGCGGTATGCTGCAAACGGGCGCTATCCTTTGCTACGATAAAATGGTTGAAGAAGGTTTAGAGCCAGCATGGGCGGCCAAATTTATGCAATTTGGTTGGGAAACCGTCACAGAAGCCCTCAAGCACGGTGGTATTACCAATATGATGGATCGCTTAAGCAATCCAGCTAAAATTCGTGCGTTTGAACTGTCCGAAGAATTGAAACAAATCCTGCGCCCACTGTTCCAAAAGCATCAAGACGACATTATGTCTGGCAAATTCTCTAGCACGATGATGGCAGACTGGGCCAACGATGATAAAGATTTACACCGTTGGCGCGCTGCCACCGCAGAAACTGCATTTGAAAAGCAAGCGATCACCGATCAAGCCATCAGCGAGCAAGAATACTTCGATAAGGGTATTTTGTTAGTAGCGATGGTACGTGCTGGGGTTGAGCTCGCTTATGAAACGATGGTGGAAGCAGGCATTATTGAAGAATCCGCTTACTACGAATCGCTACATGAAACACCACTAATCGCAAATACAATTGCGCGTAAAAAACTGTACGAAATGAACGTCGTTATTTCGGATACGGCTGAATATGGCTGTTATTTATTCGACCAAGCAGCACGTCCATTATTAATTGAGAAATTCATGCCGAAGATTAAATCCGATGTGATTGGTCGTGGTTTGACTTTGAAAGATAACGGCGTCGATAATCGTCAGTTAGTGCATATTAACGCTGAAATTTGCAATCACTCCGTTGAGATTGTGGGCGAAGAACTGCGTTCTTATATGACGGCGATGAAGAAAATTGTTTAAGCTGGCTTAGCTTAGCCATAGAAGCTCTTGCAACATAGTAGGGGCTTCTTTTTTTAGTTTTACATAAGGATTATTTGGACTAACTTTTAATCAATTTTAGCCGAATTTAGACTAAATCAATTATTTTAACCTTTGGGAATCGTAATAATCCTTGCAAATTATCATTGAAAATGATAATTTGCAAGTATGATTGAACGAACCCTTATGCCACATCTGCTCGAAGCACTACAAAATCAACCGGCTGTAGTATTGTTAGGCGCTCGCCAAGTAGGGAAAACCACCTTAGCGCATCAACTTCTCTCCACCCATCAAGCTATCTATCTTGATTTGGAGGACTATGTGCAACGTGAAGGTGTGATGCAAAACCCTAAACTCTTTTGCGAACAACATAAACATGAGCTGGTCATCTTTGATGAAATTCAAAATACACCCGCCTTGTTTCCGGTACTACGCGGAATCATTGATCAGCGTCGTCGTGAAGGACGCGATTCGGGGCAATTTTTACTACTCGGTTCTGCTTCGATTGAGCTGATGAAACAGGCTGGAGAAAGCCTTGCCGGACGTGTCGCTTATCTTGACCTCACCACACTGAATGCGCTGGAAGTAGGCAAACTCCAGATTGAAACCCTCTGGACTCGGGGCGGTTTTCCACAAAGTTATCTGGCACATTCTGATGAAGATAGTTTTCGCAAACGCAAATATTTGCTTCGTAGTTATTTAGAAAAAGATATTCCTTTCTTTGATCGCTCGGTTCCCCAAGAAACTATGCAGCGCTTATGGTTGATGCTGGCACACTTGCAAGGCCAGCCTTTTAATGCCAGCCATATTGCCAATAATTTAGGTTTAGACTATCGAAAAGTCATTGCTTATACGGATTTACTGGTTGATTTAATGCTAGTTCGGCGTTTACAGCCTTTTCATATTAATATTGGCAAACGCTTAGTCAAAACACCGTTATTATACATCCGAGATAGCGGTTTATTACATGCTTTACTAACACTTCCCACTTGGGACTCTTTGATTACGCACCCTATTGCGGGTGCAAGTTGGGAAGGCTTTGTGATCGAAAATTTATTAGCTATTTTACCGGACGAAGTTATACCCTATTTTTACCGTACCAGCAGTGGGGCGGAAATGGATTTAGTTTTGCTTTATCCCGATCAAAGTAAACTAGCGATAGAAATCAAACGCAACCCACGCCCCAAACTCAGTAAAGGCTTCTACAGCGCCCAAGCTGACTTACAAGCAAGGCATAGTTATATAGTCACTCCGGAGGAAATCTCGTTTCCTATCAACGAGCAAACGACACAAATAGGTTTGTATGGTTTGATGGAGAAATTGAAAGTCCCGAATTAAATGCTGAGTTAAACGACTCACCGCAAAAACCCATGCTCCGCCAAAAAGGCTTCAGTAATCCCACCGGCATTCATTTCTGCAGCCTTATCCCCCAACAATAAACGCTCTAAATAGCGCGCCACCACATCCACTTCTAAATTAACTTTAGAACCAGCACGATAACCCGACATAATCGTTTCTTGCAGAGTATGCGGAACAATATTCAACTCAAAAAAAGCACCCTCCACTTTATTCACAGTCAAGCTCGTTCCATCGACACAAATCGAGCCTTTAGCTGCAATGTATTTAGCTAAACTATCCGGGGCTTTTAAACGAAAACGCACTGAACGGGCATCATCATAGCGGCTCACGACTTCGCCTAAACCATCCACATGGCCACTGACTAAATGTCCACCTAAGCGGGTACTTAAAGTTAAAGCTTTTTCTAAATTGACATTAGAACCAAGATTTAATTGCCCAATACTAGTGAGTGATAAAGTTTCGCGAGACACATCAGCACTAAAACTGGAGGCGTCTAAAACCACCGCTGTTAAGCAAACACCATTCACTGCAATGCTATCCCCCAATTGCACATCACCCATATCAAGCTTACCGGTCGCAATCGTTAAGCGTAGATCGCCACCGACCGTCTGCATTGCTCGAATCGTACCCATTGCTTGAATAATGCCTGTGAACACTACCCTACTCCTACTTAAAATCAGCCAAAATTCGCCAGTCTTGTCCAACTACTCGAATATCTCGAATACTTAACGCATAGCGCTCTGCCATCGTTATCAGTGGCAAATTAAATAAAGGTCGTGCCGCTGAACCCATTAAATGCGGAGCCATATACAAAACTAGCTCATCCGCTAAACCTTGCTCAATAAACTGACCGCTTAAAGTCGCACCCGCCTCTACATGCACTTCATTAATACCATCGACCTTTAAAGCCTTCAGCACTTCAGTTAAATCTAGGCGATTGCCTGTGAATTGCCTCACTTGTATGCCCAAATTTTGTAGCAGAGTGATTTTTGCCTCGTCAGTGCTACAGGTATAGATCAGCACTTGACCCGCCGTTTCTAATAAAGGAGCTTCTAGCGGAAAACGTAACTTAGAATCTAAAACCACTCGGACAGGTTGACGCACTTCACCACTAATCCCTAGTTCTTGTGCAGTCAAGCGTACATTGAGCTTGGGTTGATCCATCAACACCGTATCAATCCCAGTGAGTACCGCTCCCGCTTGCGCCCGCCAGAACTGCACATCGCGCCGCGCAGCTTCCCCGGTGATCCACACACTTTCTCCCGATGCCATTGCCGTGCGTCCATCGAGACTCATCGCCATTTTAATCCGTACAAACGGACGCTGACGCTCCATCAGACTCATGAAGCCCGGATTTAAAGCGCGTGCTTCTACGGCTAATAGACCTGAAGCCGTTTCAATACCGACAGATTGTAAACGCTGCAAGCCTTGACCGGCTACTAGGGGGTTAGGATCGACCATCGCAGCAATCACTTTAGCGACTTTAGCTGCTACTAACGCTTCAGCGCAGGGGGGTGTACGCCCATAATGGGCACAAGGCTCTAAACTGACATAAGCAGTTGCACCCTGTGCTCGCCCTTCGGCTGCTCGCAAGGCAAATACTTCCGCATGCGGCTGACCTGCTCGTTCATGCCAACCCTCACCAACTATTTGCCCGTCTCGTACTAGCACACAACCCACTCGCGGATTCGGATGCGTGGTATACAAGCCATAACGTGCTAATTGCAGAGCACGCGCCATATAAGCATGATCTTCAGGAGTAAACACTGACATGGAAGGGATTAATCTAAGCGATCCGTTGAGGACTTATATTCATCAGGATGCTCACGCTCCATCCGATCAATCATATTACGAAACTCAGCCATACTGCTAAAGCGTTGATAAACAGAAGCAAAACGAATATAGGCGACTTCGTCCAAATGCTTTAACTCCGCCAGCACCAACTCGCCAATCTGAGCGGAGGAGACTTCACGTTCCCCACTCATCAATACCTTTTTGCGGATACGGCTAATCGCAGCTTCAGCTTGATCAATTGTCACAGGACGCTTTTCCAAAGCACGCATAATGCCCGCACGGAGCTTTTCATCATGAAAAGGCTCTCGTGCAGCATTCGATTTAATCACACGTGGCATAGTTAATTCAGCTAGCTCATAGGTGGTAAAGCGCTCTTCACAAGCTGAACACTTGCGCCGCCGCCTCACTTGCTCACCCTCGCTGGCTAGCCTCGAATCAATCACGCGCGTGTCTTCCGCGCCACAAAATGGGCAACGCATGTTAGTCCGCGTATACAGGGAAGCGTTTGCAGATAGCTAGCACTTCTTTTTTCACCCACTCGGTGGTAGCAGAGTCATTGATATTATCTAAGACATCTGCAATCCAGTGGGCTAGTTGCTCGACTTCAGCTTCTTTAAAACCACGGGTGGTAATCGCCGGTGTACCGACGCGAATCCCGCTAGTAACAAAAGGAGATTGCGGGTCATTCGGCACTGAATTTTTATTCACCGTAATATTTGCTGCCCCTAAAGCAGCATCGGCAGCTTTACCCGTCAAACCTTTCGCGATCAGATCAACCAGCATTAAGTGATTATCCGTGCCGCCCGAAACAATATTATAGCCACGGCTAATCAAGGTTGCCGCCATCACTTTGGCATTTTTTACCACTTGCTGTTGATAAGCGGTGAACTCTGGCTCTAAGGCTTCTTTGAAGGCAACTGCTTTAGCAGCAATTACATGCATCAGCGGGCCACCTTGAATGCCAGGGAAAACTAAAGAATTAAATTTCTTTTCAAGGTCAGGATTCGCTTTCGCTAAAATAATGCCACCACGGGGGCCACGTAAAGTTTTGTGCGTGGTTGAGGTAGTTACATCAGCGATTTGTACGGGGCTTGGATAAGCACCAGCAGCCACTAAACCTGCTACATGCGCCATATCGACCATTAAATAAGCGCCTACTTTATCGGCAATCTCACGAAACTTTTGCCAATCAATCACGCGTGAATAAGCGGAAAAACCTGCAACAATCATTTTTGGCTGATGCTCAACCGCTAAACGCTCAACTTCAGCATAATCAATATAACCCTCTGAAGTAATGCCATATTGCACCGCATTATAGATGCGCCCAGAGAAGTTCACTTTTGCCCCATGCGTTAAGTGACCACCATGAGCTAAGCTCATCCCTAAGACCGTATCACCCGGATTGAGTAAAGCCATATACACAGCCGCATTCGCTTGTGAACCTGAATGAGGCTGCACATTTGCATAATCAGCACCAAATAATTTTTTAACGCGATCGATGGCTAATTGCTCAGCAACATCCACATACTCACAACCACCGTAGTAGCGCTTTGCTGGATAGCCTTCAGCATATTTATTGGTTAAAACTGAACCTTGTGCCTCTAACACCCGCGGGCTAGCATAGTTCTCGGAGGCGATTAATTCGATATGCTCTTCTTGACGTTGAGTTTCGGCGGCCATCGCTTGCGCTAGCTCTTGGTCGTAGCTGGCAATGGTCATAGATTTGGTAAACATGCTAATCAAGTCTCCTGCACATTATTGAGTGGTGATAGCGGCGTATCATAACAACAATTAACAACTTGACCTATGCTGTTCAGCTTAGAAAAACTAAATCTCGGCACAGACTCTAAACTATCAGAGTCTGCTTTAGCCTTACGAACTACTATCAAGCTGCCGGCGGAGTAGCCCGTGAACCATAAACTTTGCCGCACACCAGCGAGGGCTTCCCATTGAAATCATGAAACTGCAAGGTCGAACCTAGTTGTTGCACACTACCTGCACGCCCTAAAACGCGCAAATATCGCCCTTCCCAACTCCCTGCATCAATTGTTGGCTCACCCGGAGCAGGGCGAATTACTTCACACGGTTTGTCTCCACGATTAATACCAACCACTTTGAAACCACGATTGCCTACTTGCACAAAATTAGCCGTGTAATTATTACAGCCGCCTATACCTACCATCGCTGTCTGCTCAACCAACATGGTCATACGTAACTCTTTAGGTACTGCATTACCGTAAATAGACATGACAAACCAACGGCTTCCTAATAAGGAAGGACCACCACTATTTAATGGGCAAGCTCCCGGCGGCAAACTAGCAGATGGAACCGGTGTATCTGCAGCTAAAACCTGACTAGCCCATAGCGCTGCAGGTAGAATTAAAAAGGCTCTGCGCGTTAATTGTACAGAGTTCAAATGGAAGACCTCGCTATTCATAGTTCCCTCTCTTAGGCACTTCTTAAGTTATGAACGCCAAGCAATAAAATAAGCTGGCGACAGCTTAAGTATAGGCAAAGAAACAACAACTCACTGAAATTTTGACTGATATATAGCCAAATATTAGCATTTTAGCCACAAGAAGTCGGATCGCTACAACTAGCCTTGGCCGGCAAGCTAACACCCAATTCCTGACCTAAGCGTATCCAATCAAAAAATGGCCCTGGATCAGTTTTACGTTCAGGTGCAATGTGCTGATGTCCCGTAATTTGCTCTATAGACAGGCTTGGATAAGCCCAACACAGAGCTTTGATAATTTCGGTAAGCTGTTGGTATTGAAGCTCAGTAAAAGGCATAAAATCAGTACCTTCTAATTCAATCCCGATTGAGAAGTCATTACAGCGACTACGCCCACGATATAGAGAGATGCCCGCATGAAAAGCACGTAAATGGAAAGGTACATACTGAATAACCTCACCATTACGCCGAATTAATAAATGGCTAGCAACTCTTAAATGACCAATCTCAGCAAAGAAAGGGTGCGCATCTTTATTTAAAGTATTCGTGAATAATTGGGTAATATAATCCCCACCGAATTCACCAGGAGGCAAGGTAATATTATGCAAGACAATCAGCTCGGGCACACAGCCCTCTGGACGTTCATCATGATTAGGAGAAAGACATTGTTGAGCTTCGGCCAATAAACCAGTAATGTGATCAATTACCATCGTTAAAAATCACCCTAGACAAAAATTACTCATACTTATTATGATTCATTAAATTAAAAAATAAATAATAATCATTCATATTTATTATATAAAGATAAGAATTTTCTATTTAAAACCTTATTGAAAGCTCGCTCTGCTAATACAATCACCAATCTCATTCATTAATTTATTGTTAATAAAGTAACACTTATAATTCGCCCATAGCAATACAGACCCCATGGGCATGGAGTCTGCACAAGTTTTTAAAACAGGGGAAATTTAAATGCACTTACAAAGCAACCTACGTTGGTGTGCAGTGTTTTTGGCTTTGTCTACATCTTTAGCACCTACTATTAGTATTGCGGAAACTCATGTTCCTTACAAAATTCAGATGACCCGAACCCAACCGGATCAACCACTGCGCAAATCTACCATTATGGGTAAAGTCAAAGACATGTACCCTGGGCGAATTTTATCGATTGAACCACAATCTGATCGTGGTCCTGATTGCCATGTAGTAAAATTGATGGGTGATGACGGTGAATTCCGGATCATTCATGTGGCTTGCACTAAATAAGCTGGTTAACCATTGCAACTAACTTTAAAGCCTAGCCCTTAAGCTAGGCTTTTTTATTAATATGAAAAGAAATTGATAGTTTTTTATTCTGAAACTTCAGTGTATGATGGCTTAACAAAAGACGGTACAGGGCTCCGTCTATCTAGATAAGTAACTAGCTAGAAGTTTCCACGTATAAGATCCTGCTGGTGTAAACTGGTAG
>NZ_CALMZC010000057.1 GCF_937873765.1 uncultured Thiothrix sp.
TTGATTTTAATGGGTTATGAGGTCATTAGCTTTGTGCAGGTGCTACATAATACCGATAAATCATGTTTGAGTAATTCAAGACCAGCTGCTTGGTCTAGATGCGCGATGGCAAAGGCATAATTATAAAGCTCGACCTCACGTTTGAGATTTTCGAGTTTTTGCGCCTCTGAATTTGAGGCCTCCGTAGCTGTTTTAACCGGAGCTTCCGTGTCGCGTTGCGCCCGCCATTTAGCATAGTCTTCCTTGAGTTTAGCCAGTTTAGTTTTTAATTCAGTGAGGCTAAGTGGTTTAGTTTCAGGATAGGGTTGATTAATCGGTACATGGTTTTTTTCAATGCTTTCTTTTTTTGATCAAAAATAAATTTTTCTGCTGCTTTAACTAGGATGTTGTCTGAGTTTTTTAGGGCTTTATCGATAATTTTTAGTTGCAATTTATTCAATAAGCCATTATTTTTTAATCGTAGAAGAGCTATCATAGCTTTTATTTTTATTTCTTTATCATTCATGGATAATCGGCGCAGAGTAAATTCAATAAGTTCCCCTCCACTAATATCACTAATATGATCAAAGTAATGATCTAGCTCTGTATAGAAATTTACTTTCAGTTGAGGTAAGTTAAAGTGGGATATAGGGACTTTATTTAGGCTATCTGAGTCTAAGAAATAGTTATAATCTAATTGTATATCATCTAATGTTATTGCAACCGCCTCTTTTGCTGTTAGTTGATGTAATGATTTTTCTACTGTCCATCTCCATCTAAGATTCGTATTATTGCTTGACTCTTTGAGCACTGTTATTAGCTCTGGTATTGCTACTTTAGTATCCAATGCTCCTAATGCTTCTGCAATTAAATCAAAATTGTCAATTCTATTTTTTAATAAAAGTAATAGGTCAGGTATAACTTCCTTAGCATTTAATTGACCTAATGCTTGGGCTACATAGGGTAGAACAGCCTCATTATCATTTTTCAATAGAATAATTAATTCACTAATAGCTTTCCTATCTCCAGTATGGCCTAGGAATTTCGCTGCATTAGTTCTGATATCGAAATCTTTATTATTAAGTAGAGGTATAATAGTATCAGTAATGCCTTCAGCCTTTAATAATCTTAGTACTTGAAGTGAGTTTTTTTGTAATTCTACATTTTTAGTTTTTAGCATAGGGACTATTTCTGGGATGGAGTCTTTAGCGTTTAAATTTATTAAAGCTTCTATAACCTAATAATCAAGTGCTTCATCTTCTAGTAGTGGTAATATGTTAGGAATGATACTTGGGACATTTAGTTCTCCTAGTGATTGTATTGTGCTCGATCGTACGGTATGATTTTGGTCTGTTAGAAATGTTATTAGTTTAGGGATCACACTAGTTACTTTCAAAGCCCCTAATGTTTGTATGGCATTTGATCGAATATCAGGATCTTGTGTTTCAAGTAAGAGGACTAATTCAGGTATAATATTTGATGCATCTAGTTGTGCGAGTAATTTTGCTAGGGAGCTTGTTACTCCAAGATCATATAAATTTATTTTATTTTTAATCAAAGAAAGTAATTTTTGAATTGAATCTTTGGAATTTAATAGACCTAATGACTTAGCAGTGCTAATAAAAGTAAAAATATCTTTACTATTATTGAGAATATTAATTAAATCAGAAGAGGCCTCTTTTGCGTTTAAAAATCCAATTGCCTCTATGGATTTTTGTTGGATCTCCGTGTTGCCGCCAGATTTAACTAATCTAATTAGATCTGGAATTGCATTCTTATCATTTAAAGAGCCTAAAGCCTTTGCTGCAGCTGCGCTAAGGATATTATTATGTTCTTTAAGTATATCAAGTAGTTCAGGTTTTGTTATTCTTTTTGTTAGACTTTCTATAAGAGAATAGCTCATTAATATTAATTTTTGATCTTCGTTTTTTGGGTTAAAATCAATAAAAGGAGATATTTTTATAAAAGAAAGGGGTATTATATTTTTGCGCTCTATATATTAAGAATGTCTTATAAAAAATGGTTTTTCAGTAGTATCTAATTCCTCTTTGAGTCTTTTGAGAGTTTTAACTATCTTTATATCAAATAATTTATCATAAGCTCTATTAGATAGAGTTTCGTTAGAGTGAAAAATAGTTTTTATTGCTAAATCTAGTGCATAATCAAAAAATCCTGATTCAGCATAATTACTGACACGCTCTTCAATTAGTTGGAAGTTAATTAATTCTCGACGAAGATCATTAATATCGGCTAATTGTTTTTCAGCAAATTGCTTATCCGGTTCTATGTGACTCCGTTCAAAATCAGTTTCCGCTAAATAACGCTGCTGCTGAAATAAATCCCAGCTATTGAATTTACCTTGCCATAATTCCACACGATCCGAAATCCCCGCTTGAGGACTAAGGCGTAAATGATAGCTCGTATAATTAATATAAAAATCCCAACTCACTACCACAGTTGCCAACGCCGATAACCCTAAAAATGCCCCTTTAAAGAAACGACGGCGGCGCATTTGTTCTTTCCAAGCCAAATTCCAAGCTTCAAGGCTACTGGAGAACATATCGTGATACAGTTCATACCAAGTTTCTTCGTCGCGTTGTTGTTTGCGTAGAATGCGTGCCTGCTCTAGAGCCTCGAGCAGTTTTTGCACATCTGCTTCTTTTTCTTGTAGGGTGCTGGCTAGAGCATTCGCGGTATAGGCTTTCTTCACCCCACGCTGCCCGACTAAATGATCAAGAGCTTGAGAAGCCAAATCTTTTTCAAGGCGGGATAAGGGTTGCAGGATGCCCTTGATATAATTTTCTAAAATTCCCTTAGCGCGTCCGGCTTGCTCATAAGTGTTTAGGCGTAATTTTTTCTCGGGGTCAGCTTGGTTCAGTTGCCACAAATGTGCGCAGACTATTTGCAAATACGGTGGCTCGGCATTCATGCGTAGCTCAGCCACGGGTGCGTGTGGATTGCGATCTAATTCACGACTGAGTAAATCGTTTAATAAGGCGCTTAATAAAGCGGGTTCGTATGCAAAGCCTAAGCGCGCCACTGGCTGGACTATCGCTTGCTCAGTCGCTGCTCGCCCGAGTTTTTCTAAGCGATAAAAGTTTTCAAACAGAATCGTCGGCAAGCGGGGTTTGAAGGTATTTAGTTCCAAGGCAAAGTCTTCGCGCATGGAAATCACCAAACTAACCGGCAATTGTGTGTTCGTAATCACACTAATGAGTTGGCTAATAAATGCTTGTCGTTGTTGGGGCACTTGATAGCGGAAGAATTCTTCAAACTGATCGAGGATGAGTACTAAAGGATGGCGCACAAACAGGCTACAAAACTCTAGGGCTTCGCCCAGCGTACTGCCTTGAATCTCGCTATCTGCCGCGAGTAAGCCTTCTGTTTGTAGCGCCAGCCAAATCGCTTGGCGCAAATAGTGAATCGGTTCACTTACCCAATCAATATAGTAAACTACCGAGAGATTTTCGCCTTGCTCAGCCTTCAGGTAAGGGATAATCGAGGCTTGCAGGAGCGAGCTTTTGCCTACGCCACTGGCGGCAAATAATAAGGTGAGGCGATTATTGAGGATTTTATCCACCAATACATGCTTATCAGCATCGCGGCCAAAGAATTTATCTTGTTCATCTTCACGATACGGGCGTAGACCGGGGTAGGGTTCAAGGGCAGGCTTAGTCATACCCGTACCTCCGTCAAGCAGCTTTCTAACTCAGGCAATTTCACGGGGTATTGTTTGACATTGCGCGCTTCCCAATAGGCTTGCTCTAAAGGCTCCGGTTGCGAGCCAATCACATAACAGGGTTTTTGCGCGCTACGTTTTTCTAATAAAGCGCTCACCAATAAGCGGTCTTCCCAGTCTTTAGCCCGATACGCAATAAATAATAAATCCCGATTACGCCAGCGTTGCGCGAGATAATCAGGAATAATCTTGTCGGCATGGCGTGCAAAATTAAAATAGCTGCTTTCGGATAAGGTCAAGGCATCATATTGGAAATCGTCTTGGCTATTTGCGAGGTTTTCACTGCAAGTGCCGCGAATTTTATAAATAATCGAATAGCCGCTTTCCAATAATTGCAGCTTAGATAAATCTTCACGGGATAAAATCGTCGCAGGTTCGGTTTTATCCGAGTAGCGTAGGAGCACATGACCAATATCATAGTGTTCTGAGCGCTTTACTATCGAGGCGACTTCCACATAGCGTTTGTTAGCTAGGCTAAAGGTTTTCTCTAATAAATTATCATAAGCCGCCGAGATTAAAATTAGTGCTTGTGGAACTTGCGCAAGGCTTTGATAGAGGTTGATCGGTGCTTGCGAAAATTCTGCAGTTAAATGCCGCAATAAAGCCGCTTGACCAAATTCAGGGCGTAATTGATACAGCTCAGCAATCGACGACAGCGAACCCCTAAAGCTTTCATAGCCAATCTGCTGGGCAAGGCGCGTGGCTAACTTAGAGTCATCCACACTTAAACCCGCCAAACCCGAACCTATAAACAGGACAATCTCGCCGCGCCGAATGCGCTCGGCTAATAAGTGCAAATCCAGTTGCCGCGTTGGGCTAGTCTCTTGATATTCCGCTTCCCACCAACAGAGAAAACTATCGATATAGGGGTTTGCTCCCAATAATAAGTCTTCTACTTGCGTTACTAAAATTTGATAGCTAAGGCTGGCTTCAACCTGTTTTAAGGCCGTGAGTAGATTTTTAATAATCAGCCGGAGTTTTGGGAAGCGTGAAAGCTGTGCACCCCATTGCTTCACCTTATCTTGTTGCGCGATGAGGGTTTTCAGCTCAGCGATTTCTTGATCGACTGCAGTCGGGGTGCTGTGATAGCTTTTAATTTCTAAGCATTTTTTAAACGCAGCTTCATATGAGTTGATACTGCGCAAGCGATTGACTTTTTGTTGACAGCGCTTAATTAAAAGCTGCTTTAGAGAAATAATTTTCGGTTCAAGGCGCTGCTGCTCATCGATTTTCTCACGACTGTGTGTATCTTCTAAGCCGTTTAAGCGGGAAACTAGCTCTTCATAAGAAGCATTATGGAAGTCTTCGGATACCATGAGCAAGCCTTTGAGATACCACTGATGACTGAGGGTTAGGTCTTGAGTTTTATAATAAATTGTGTTGAAAAGCTAGGTTATTCACAGCCAATTTATGCCTGAAAGGTTTTTGTAGGCATTGTGCCATTTAAATAAATCAGCAGGGAAACAGTAGGTGAGTTATAGCTGGCTGATTTTTTTGTGCTAGCCTTCAAAGTCTGATTTTACAATTTTAAGAGTTTAAATCGTGTATTCCCGCCTCAATCATCGCTTGTTAATAGTTGCTTTAGTCGCTGCTTTGCTGGGTGTTTTTTGGTGTATTAGCCATGTTTCTATTGATGGTTATACCGCTGTTGATTATCGACTGAGCGAGTTGATTCGCTCTTGGCGTCATTCCGTGCTTGATCCACCGATGTTAATAGCCACTCTTTTGGGGAATTGGTTGGTAGTCACTCTTAGTTTCACTAGCTTATGTTTAATGCTGCTTTACCAGCAACGCTGGGCTTTATTGACAGCTTTGTTAACGACGGTAGCGGGGGCTGGGGTGTTTGTACCGGGGATTAAGTTTCTAGTAGCTGCAGGGCGGCCAGAACTAAATCTTTATGAGCGTGGCGTCAGTGTGTATTCCTTCCCCAGTGGACATACCACCTTTAGCAGTTTATTAGGCTTATGGCTCATTTGGTTTGCAGTACGGGGGATTCAAAACCGTGCAATTCGGGTGCTCAGTGTGTGGGTGTTAGTCCTAATGATGCTGCTGGTGGCACTTTCCCGCATTTATTTAGGCGCTCATTGGCCGACTGATATTGCTAGCGGCTTTTTATTTAGTATTAGTCTAGCATTGATTTTTGCTCTGGTCTTTGAGCACCAATCTACCGACCATAGTGCTGATTTAAAGGTCTTACAAGCTAGTGTTTTGGTTTATGTGCTTTCTGGGCTGATTTATGTCAGTTATACATGGCCGAGTGCCTTGGTCATGTATATGCCTGCCACTGCGTAAATAGACTAGATTGAGTTGCTAGCTGTATAGCAGTTAGCAACTAAAGTTCCCTATTTTTTTAATCCTCTAAGCTTTCTCAAAGTTTCTCCATACTCTCTCCTAGATTGCTCGCTAAGCTCAAGTTTCTAGCAGAAAGAGGAGTCTAATAAGTATGAAATTCAAAGTTTTTTGTCTAAGCAGTCTATTGGGATTGGGTGCTTACACGAGTTTGCAGGCGGCAGAAACTGATACTAGAGCGGTTAGTAGCACCCTAACGGTTAATGCGGGTTATGATCAAGTCGTCCCTCAGCAAACCAAGGTGACTATGAGCGCGACGGTGAGTAATCAGTCTGCCACTTATCAATGGGTGCAAACGGCAGGCTCTACGGTCAGCTTAAAAAACGCTAAAACCAGTACGGCCTCTTTTATTTCCCCTACTGTTACTACCAGCACCACTTTGAGTTTCAAAGTGACGGCTACGGATAGCACAGGCACCAAAACCGATAATATCAATATTGAAGTTTGGGCACCTTTCAATACCGCTAGTGATCCCAGTTTACTGGGGGATTTTTCTAAAAAGACTGGCTGGAAATGTGACCAAGATTTGAGTAAATCGGGTTTGGTGTCGTCGGTGAATGTAGTGAATTTAGGTAGTACCAAACGCTATACCATCACTGCCATTCCCCAACATGCAATTGGTAGCTTCCCAAATGCAGGTAATCCGAATGTGGCTGCGCAGCAGTTGTATACCTTAGATATTCCCAGCTCACCAACTAAGCAGAGTGTCAGTACGGCAGTGAAGTTATTTGGCTTTACCTCGGATGGTGTAACTTTTGATCGGAATACTGCTGAATGCTACAACAACTCACCTTCCTGCGAGTGGCGCTATGAAGCAGTCACAGCAGGGATTGCTAAAGGTGCTTATCAATGGTCGTGGTTGGGTTCTGATTGCAATAATGGGCATGTGCAGCCGAATGGTAACTATCATTATCACGGTTTACCTGAAAGCTTAATCAATAAGCTCGGCGATACCGGCCAGAAAATGGTGCTGATGGGCTATGCAGCGGATGGTTTTCCCATTTATGGGCGTTGGGGCTATAGCACAGCGACTAGTGCCACTAGTGCAATTAAACGTATGAAGGGTAGCTATCGCTTAAAATCTGGCACTCGCCGGAGTGGCCCTGGTGGGACTTATGATGGTACCTTCATTCAAGATTGGGTATATGTGAAGGGGTTGGGTGATTTGGACGAGTGCAATGGCCGTTTTGGTGTTACCCCGCAACATCCCAACGGTATCTATCATTATTATCTCGCCGATAGCTATCCCTTCATTCCAAGCTGTGTCTATGGCAAGGTGGTAGATAATGATTTCTTAGGGGCAGGTCGGTAACTATGTTCAGCATCCTAAACAGCAACCGGCAGCCCAAGCGCTGCCTTGTGTTAGGAATCGGTTTAGCCAGTCTTCTAAGTACTCAAGTCTATGCGCATGCAGGGCATAATGATTTGCTGCAGTTACGTGTTAAAGAGCAGCAGCTCAGTGTCGATATTGGCTTAAATGCCGCTGATGTTATGCGTTTTGATCGCAATCAAGATGGGCAACTGACACGCCAAGAGTTTGTAGAGCAACAGGAGAGCATCAAAGAATGGCTAGCAACCCAAATTCAGCTTAAAAGCGAGCAAAATAGCTTAAAGCCGACGTGGTTTGATCTGCCTTTGGAGCTAGAAGCCAACAATCTTAGTGTAATTAAACATATACGTTTTATTCAGCGCTATACCTTACCAGCAAAACAGACGGTGACGTTTCAAAGTCAATTACCGAGTTTTAAAGGCAAAAACTTAATGTTTGCCAATGATGAGCAATTTTATATGACCACTCTAAAGACTAACCCTGTTGAAGTAGTGGTGCAGGTAGGGAGTACCAAGTAGTCGAGTAGAATTTGAAGCCCTAATGAGTAGGGCTTCTTTTTTGAAAGCTTATACCTTTGCAAAACTCGGTAAATCTGCTAGAGAGGCTTTAATCGCTTCTTCTGGATAATCGAAATCAGTCAGCTCACCTTTCAAATAACGGTCATATGAAGTCATATCAAAATGACCGTGACCGGATAAATTGAATAACAAGGTTTTCGCTTCGCCGGTTTTCGCACATTCTTTTGCTTCACGCAGCATTGCAGCAATCGCATGGCAGGATTCCGGGGCTGGGACGATGCCTTCACTTTTGGCAAAGAGTACACCGGCTGCGAAAGTTTCTAACTGACCGACTGAAGTGGCTTCAATTAAGTTCTCGTGATACATCTGGCTAACCAGTGCAGAAGCACCGTGATAACGCAAACCACCCGCGTGAATCCCCGGTGGCATAAAATTATGGCCTAGAGTGTACATCTTCATCATCGGTGTTAAACCAGCGGTGTCACCGAAGTCATAGGTATACACACCTTTAGTTAAACTCGGGCAGGAGGATGGCTCCACCGCGACTAAACGTACTTGTTTACCTGCTGCATTATCCGCAAAGAAGGGGAAAGCAATCCCGCCAAAGTTGGAACCACCACCACAAGGTGCAAATACCATATCTGGATAATCACCAACCAACGCTAATTGCTTTTTCGCTTCCAAGCCAATGATCGTTTGATGTAACAGAACGTGATTCAACACCGAGCCAAGCGCGTAATTGGTATCAGCACGGCTAGCCGCTTCTTCCACTGCCTCAGAAATCGCAATACCGAGAGAGCCATTTGAATTTGGATCAGCCGCTAAAATAGCACGCCCTGCATGGGTCATATCAGTGGGGCTAGGGAAAACTTCTGCGCCCCAAGTAGTCATCATCGAACGGCGATAAGGTTTTTGCTCGTAGCTGATTTTCACCATGTAAATGCGCACGTCGATCCCGAACATTTGCCCAGCTAAGGCTAAAGAACTACCCCATTGACCGGCGCCAGTTTCAGTAGTCAAACGGCGAATACCTGCTTCGCGATTATAATAGGCTTGCGGTACGGCACTATTCGGCTTGTGCGAACCTGCTGGGCTAACCGCTTCATTTTTGTAATAAATCTTCGCGGGTGTACCCAACATTTTTTCCAAGCGATGGGCACGATACAGAGGCGAAGGCCGCCACATGGTTAAGGCTTCGCGTACTGGATCAGGAATTGGAATCCAACGCTCAGCACTCATTTCCTGTTTTAAAATTTCTTCAGGGAAAATGGCAAGCATCGCTTCGGGTGGAACCGGCGTGCCATCGGGTGCGCAATAAGGGGCCGGCGGTGTGGGTAAATCTGCCGCGACATTGTACCAATGTGTCGGCATTTCAGCTTCGGGTAGATAAATTTTAGTCGTTTGGGTCATGCAGTGTTCCTCTCCTTCAAGCGAAGCAATTAATCAGTTTGTGTTCTAACACCGGCTTACAACGAAGGCAAGCGCTTAGACTGTAGTAGCTTCGTGAGCTTCGGTCTGTGGCACGCGCATGACTAAAACATCACATTTAGCATGTTTGGTCACTGTTTCGGCTGTTGAACCCATTAAGATGCCGAGCAAACCGTGCTTGGCACTGTGTCCAATGACAATTAAATCTACTTGATTTTCTTCTGCATAGGTCGTGATGCTGGAGTTTGGATAACCTTCCACAACTTCAAGTTTAACTGAAGCGTCTAGATTCATCTCTTGAGCTAAGTCAGCTAGTTTTACCCGATCACTATTGGTTTGTTGTTCTTGACTCGCAGGCGTTAAATAAATGGCGCCTACATCACCAAAGGCAGTCACACTCAAGGGAACGTCTTCAACAATATGTAGAATCGTTAAACGTGCTTGATATTGTGTGGCTAGCTCTTGAGCGCGATTAATACTGCGTTTACTTACAGGTGAGAAATCGATTGGAACTAGGATGTGTTGATACGCGAACATAATAAACTCCTTGAGAATACCAAGCGTTAAAAGGGTAGACACCATTTAATAGTAACGCACTCACATAAAATTGCTCTGATCTATGTAGGTAAAAATGCGTGTCACCACGTTAAGACGAAAATACCTAAAGTAACGGTTCTAAAATCGCAATGCTGTTATTCCACCGGCGTTTTGGCAAGCGTCAAGCACTGACTTGCTGTGAAGAAACGGGTTTGGAACTGGCTGAAGCGCGTACTGTCGGACTTGTTCGTAAGATCAGCTAGCATTTAGAGTTTTTGGTCATGCACCAGAAGAGTTGAAAAACATCTGATTAATGAATTCGCCAATG
>NZ_CALMZC010000058.1 GCF_937873765.1 uncultured Thiothrix sp.
AAGGACTTTTGACACAGCATGGAACACCATGAAACACTTGGGCAATTGGTATCCGAGCAACGGTGTTCTGGTTTGGTTTTCTGGTCAGTACTTTAGTCTATGGTAGTTTTGTTCCTTTACTAGCTCTCTTATCTTATGAAAAGCGCTATCAGATTCTGGTGGGTTGGTGTCGCTTTAATGTCTGGTGGTTAGGGGTGACCTGTGGTGTTCACTATGAAATCAAAGGCTTAGATAATATTCCGACCGACCATGCGGCTATTTTAATGGCGAATCATCAGTCAACTTGGGAGACTTTAGCCTTCGCGACAATTTTTCCGCCACTGACTTGGGTTCTAAAGCAAGAATTAATGAAAATTCCTTTTTTTGGTTGGGGTTTACGTTTAATTAAGCCTGTTGCGATTGATCGTTCAGCTGGGAAAAGTGCGGTCAATCAAGTCAAAAATCAGGGTAAAGAGCGCTTAGATGAAGGTATTTGGTTGGTAGTATTTCCAGAAGGGACTCGGGTTAAACCGGGCGTTAAGGCTCGCTATAAAATTGGTGGCGCAGTGATGGCTGTCGATAGTGAATATCCGGTTGTACCCGTAGCGCATAATGCAGGTGCTAGTTGGCCGCGCCATGCTTATATTAAAAAACCGGGCACGATTACAGTCAGTATTGGTGAACCCATTCCCACTGTTGGTAAACAGCCTGAAGTTTTAATGCAAGAAGTAGAAACTTGGATTGAAACTGAAAAAACGAAATTAGTTTTTCATTGACCTAAGGTTCAGCCAATTAATCTCATTAATTGACTGATGATTTAACGACAGAAATTTTACTGATTGCGCATATGATCCGCGGTGCGCGCAAATGCCATTTTTAAAGCACGATTCAACGGTGAATCCGTAATTTGCTCATCGAGAGCCTGATTCATACACAGCAACCATTGGTCACGCATCTGAGAGTCAATAGCGAAGGGCAAGTGGCGTGCTCTTAAGCGTGGATGACCATAAGCGTTTTCATATAAAGGTGGGCCACCCAGCCAACCCGATAGAAACATAAACAATTTATCGCGTGAACTTTGTAAGTTTTCTGGGTGAAGTTTACGCAATTCCCAAGTTTCAGGTTGGGTATCCATCAGGTCGTAGAAGCGGTCGACTAAGCGACGTACTCCGGTTTCACCGCCCAATAAATCATAATGGGGATTAGTTAAATCAGTCATAGCGTGGTTAAATATGCAGATATGAAAAAATTCATGAATTTAACACATGCTATCGGTATAATCCGCATCCTTAATTTTCTTTGAGTAATTAGTTGTGATCCAAAATCTCCGCAATATAGCGATTATTGCGCACGTTGACCACGGCAAGACAACGCTGGTGGACAAATTGCTTCAACAATCGGGTACGCTAGATGCGCGTGCTGAAGTTTCCGAACGTATGATGGACTCTAATGCGTTGGAAAAAGAACGCGGGATCACCATTCTTGCGAAGAATACAGCTATCCGTTGGACTAACCCTAAGGATGGCGTGACTTATCGGATTAATATCGTCGACACTCCCGGTCATGCTGACTTCGGTGGCGAAGTCGAGCGTGTATTGTCGATGGTTGATTCGGTGTTATTGCTGGTGGATGCGGTTGATGGCCCGATGCCACAAACTCGCTTCGTTACTCAGAAAGCTTTCTCTCACGGTCTGCGCCCTATTTTGGTCGTGAATAAAATTGACCGTCCCGGTGCACGCCCGCATTGGGTCATGGATCAAGTGTTCGAGCTATTCGATAATTTAGGTGCAAGTGATGCCCAGCTAGATTTCCCGGTGGTGTATGCCTCTGCGCTGAATGGTTTTGCTGGTATGGATGAAACCGTCAATAGTGGTGATATGACGGCACTATTTGAAACGATTCTTGAGCATGTACCAGCACCCGATGTCGATGTCGAAGCGCCTTTCCAATTACAGGTCAGTCAGCTCGACTATAATCCCTACATGGGTATTATCGGGATTGGTCGGATTAAGCAAGGCAAGATTAAAACCAACACTCCAATTAAAGCCATTGATATTAATGGCAATATTCGCAGTGGCCGTATCTTAAAAATTCTTGGTTTTAATGGTTTAGAGCGGGTTGAAGTTCCAGAAGCACAAGCGGGCGATATTATCGCTTTCTCTGGGATGGATGAGCTGTATATCTCGGATACTTTATGTGACCCGAATAATGTTGTCGCATTGCCGCCGTTAAAAGTGGATGAGCCAACCATTAGCATGATTTTCCAAGTGAATGATTCACCATTTGCTGGGAAAGAAGTGAAAACTGGCACGTCTTCACGCCGCTTGAAAGAGCGTTTAGAGCAAGAACTGCTGCATAACGTTGCATTACGGGTTGAGCCAACCGATGACCCTGAGAAATTTAAAGTATCTGGGCGTGGCGAGCTGCATTTAGGCATTTTGCTGGAAAATATGCGCCGTGAGGGCTATGAATTAGCGGTTTCGCGTCCACAAGTCATTATTCGCGAAGTCGATGGCGAGAAATTAGAGCCTTACGAAACCGTGACGGTTGACCTTGAAGAGCAACATCAAGGCAAAATCATGGAGGCTTTGGGCTTGCGTCGTGGCGATCTGAAGGATATGTCTCCTGATGGTAAAGGTCGTGTGCGTTTACAATATATCGTACCTTCCCGTGGTTTGATTGGTTTCCAAAGTGATTTCATGACCATGACTTCCGGCACTGGTTTGATGTATCACACTTTTGATCATTATGGTCCATATAAGCCAGGTTCAATCGGTCAACGCATCAATGGCGTATTGATTTCTAATGCGACCGGCAAAGCATTAGCTTATGCCATCTTCAACCTGCAAGAGCGTGGACGGATGTTCATTGGTCATGCGGAGGAAGTCTACGAAGGCATGGTGATTGGTATTCATAGCCGTGATAATGATTTGATTGTCAATCCGCTCAAGGCTAAGCAATTAACCAATATTCGTGCCGCCGGTACCGATGAGAACTTGATTCTAACTCCACCGATTCGCATGACTTTAGAACAAGCCCTCGAGTTCATTGATGATGATGAGTTAGTAGAAATCACTCCGCAAAGTATTCGCGTGCGTAAACGTCATTTATTAGAGCATGAGCGCAAACGTGCAAATAAATCAGTAGAAGTTGCTTAAGTTTTTAAGCGGTAAGTTGATTGAAGAAAGCCTGCGAAAGCAGGCTTTTTTATTTTGTAAGTAATAAATACTCCTGATATAGGGCTGGCCGCATAGCCTTGCTATACTATTTTAATCTATTTATTTAGGTAAACTTGTATGAAAAATTTAGTTCTCTACACCAATCCCCAATCACGTGGGCGCATAGCCCATTGGATGATGGAATAGTTAGCTGAGCCATATGAAACGGTATGGCTGGACTATGCAACTAGCATGCAGGGACTTGAGTATTTAGCGATTAACCCGATGGGCAAAGTACCTGCTTTAACGCATGGCAAGGCAGTGGTTACTGAAACTGCGGCGATTTGCGCCTATTTAGCGAGTCAATTTCCTGAAAAGCAGCTAATGCCTGCTAACTCAGAAGGCCAGGCAGCTTTTTTCCGCTGGTTATTTTTTTGCAGCAGGTCCTTTAGAGCAAGCGGTCACTGCAAAATCACAAAATTGGTCGGTTGCACCTGAGCAAGAAGGATTTCTAGGGTTTGGTAATTACAGCAAAACGATTAGGGCGTTAGCGAATGCTTTGCAGCTCAGCCCTTATATTGCGGGTGAACACTTTAGTGCAGCGGATGTTTATGTGGGGTCACATCTGAGTTGGGGGATACTATTTAATTCGATTGAAGCGCAGCCTGTCTTTGAGGATTATGTAGCACGTTTAACGCTGCGTCCAGCTTTCATTCGAGCGAATCAAATCAATAATCAGTACATGCAAACCCAAAAAGTTTAATACTTTGTTTGCGGTGCTAGTGCATCGGCCTAGCACCTCATTTTATACTGATTTACTTGCGATTTAACTGCGCACTCAATTGCTTAATATCATTTTCAGATAAAGTCCCTGCGGCTTGGCGCAATTGCAAAGTACTTAACAAATAGTTATAGCGGGCAGTTGCATAATCACGGCGGGCTGCAAATACATCGCGTAAGGCGGTGAGCACATCGACCGCAGTGCGCGTACCCACTTCAAAGCCTACTTTAGTCGCATCAGCAGCCGTTTCTGCAGCCGCTAAAGCACGTTGTTGAGCTTTAACTTGGCTAACAGCAGACTCAATGCTCAAATAAGCACTGCGTACTTGTTGTTCGATTAAGCGTTCTTGATAATCATATTCTTGCTGAGTTTGGCGGAACTGATGTTGAGCTTGACGAATTTTCGAGTCTTCCGCACCACCTTGATACAGCGGAATATTTAATTCCACTCCCATCTGTGCACCTAAAGCACGTGGATCTAGGGCTGAGCTACTGCTTTCAGTAATACTGCCCGTCTGGCGTGCATAAATATTTACCACGGGATTGCGTGCACTAGTCCGCTGAATTTCGATTTCTTTTTGTGCGACTTCAATCGCTTGGCGAGCCGCTTGTAGGGATTTACTAGAACGCTTTGCCATTTCTACCCACGCTTCCATACTTTGCGGCTTAGGAATGGTTAAGGCGAGATTTGGCTGTGCACCTAATAAATCTTTATACGATTTCCCGGTTAACACGCGCAAATTTTCGCGTGCAATATCCAAGTTTTCTTTGGCTGCGATCTCACCTGCCAGCGCAAGGTTATAGCGTGAATCGGCCTCTTTGACATCGGTAATCGCTGAACGCCCGACATCAAAGAAGGCTTGAGCTTGAGCTAATTGACGCTTGATGGCATTTTTTTCAGTACTGGCAACCTGCAGATTTTCTTTCGCTAATAAATACGAAAAATAAGGTTGAGCTACCCGCAAAATTAACGCTTGGCGCTGAGCATCTAGTTGCATGCCAGCTTGAACGATTTGGGAGTCGATCTTATCAATCTGTGCATCTAAAGCACGGTTATAGACTGACTTGGTGACACCTAGAGTATAAGTACTTGTGAAGCCATTACTATTTTTGGTAAGACCATCGTAAGGCGTGTACTGCTCACTAAAATTAGCGTTCGCATTAAAATTAACTTGTGGCTTTTTTGAAGCCAAAATTTGTGGCTTATTTTCTAAAGTCGCTAAATAGCTGCTTTCTTGAGATTTGAGTTGAGCATCATAGGTTTTGGCTTGCTGATAGACTTGAAGGAGTGTCTCTGCTTGAGCAGGAAGCACCCCTAATAGATTCGCTGCTATTATTGTCGTCAAAAATACTCTGTTCATGGTCTTTCCCATCTTAAATAGGCTATAAGCCCTATTGCTCAGCATTATAACGGTTTAGCACGGGTTTGGTTTGATCTTTAATAAATAGGTATTGAAGGATCGATTTCGCGGGCCCAACGGTCAATCCCTCCAGTGAGGTTAATGGCTTGGAAGCCTAAGCGCTCTAATAAATAGCAAGCATGTGCACTGCGAATACCGTGATGACAAATGACTACGATGGGTAAATCCTTACTTAGTTCATGTAAGCCATAATTAGTGAGCTGACTTAGAGGCACTAACTGTGAGTTTTCAAGATGCACAATTTGGTATTCCCAAGGCTCACGCACATCCAATAACTGCACTGCATGTGCTGCAGTGTTTAATTGTTGGGCTAAGTCTCGGGGTGTCCAATTTTGCATAATTAAAACTGAAACTGTGCGGTTGGTTCAGTGCCATCTAAGGCTTTAAGGACGGTTTCAAATAAAACTTGTCGATTAAATTGGCTATGATCTTCGCGGGTAATCACCATAGCTTGCATGGTTGGGGCAAGGCCCACAATCACAAATAAGCGTCCCCCAATCTTTAACCGTTGTTCAAACCCGGTGTGATACTGTGGGATAGAGCCAGTCACGGCAATCACATCATACTGTTTGCCGGGATTTCCCTCCCATCCGTAACCTGCATCATCGATATAAAGATTAAAATTGTTAATATCTACTGAATAAAGGTTTTTTTCCGCTTGTTGGGAGAGATCCGCATACACATCAACACTATCAACGTGTTTGCCCATGTGTGCGAGACATGCTGTAACAAAGCCACTGCCGGTGCCAATTTCAAGGCATTCGTCATTGGGCTGAACATCAAGGTCTTGTAGCATACGTGCCTCAATACGCGGAAACATCATAGATTCACCGTGCCCGAGTGGAATCTCAATGTCGGAAAACGCCAGATTCTGCCATTGCGCGGGAACGAATTTTTCGCGAGGAAGAAACCTGAAGGTATTTAAAACGGTCTGATTTAATACAGCCCAGGGACGAATCTGCTGCTCCACCATATTAGTGCGTGCCCGATCCAGATTCAGGTTCATTAGAAACTCCCTAATGATGCAAATAATGAGCCGTTTAGAGTACGTGTTCCCTGTTGAGGCTGCAAGTGATCAATGTACGAAAATAGTAATGCTTTAGCGAGGTGAATCATGAACTGGGTTAGCTCTGGGGGGGCTGGTCTATGGTTGGGCTTATTCTTGAGCGTTAGCACCGCAGACCAAGCCTTATTGCTGCCAAAAGTCCCTACTGTAGTAGTGACTCATGCAAATTTTGTAGCCTGCAAGGAACCACGCCCAGAAATCTGCTATGAAGTTTACGCGCCAGTCTGTGCGGTACGCAAAGTCCAAAGGCAATGTACTTTAGCACCTTGCTTAAATACAGAGCAGAAGACCTATGCCAATGATTGCCAAGCTTGTTCTGACCACAAAGTCCTTGGTTTTGCACAGGGTGGTGAGTGTTCATAGCTTTAAGAATCTAGGATCACTACTGAAACGCTCAGCAGTCTGTCTTAAGGCTGTGCAGTATTCAGTGCTTGTCGCTCAGCTTCATTAAGTAACTTGCGTAAATTCCGCAAAGTAGTTGCTTGGCTATTTGGTAGCTTCAAGGCTTGTTCAGCAGTTGCTACTGCATGTTTATACTCACCTAAGCGTAAGCTACGTGAAGCATGATAAAAGCTAGCTTCGGCGGGTTGATTCGCCTGTTGGGCTAAGCGCTGTGCGGCTTCGAAAAATTCTAAACCAGTGGTTTCAGTGAGACGCAATTTGCTCAGGGTCTGCATCGCCAGTGCAGTTTTATTTTGTCCTAACTGACTTTCCGCCAACACTAGATTTAAAGCAGCATTCGTAGACACCTGACCAGCAAAGCTTTGTAAGCGTTGCTCTGCTTCAGTATAGCGATTTAAATCATTCAAAGCTTGAGCTTGTAGGACAGTAGTAGTGACTGAACTAGTATTAAGCGTAGTGGCTGCAGTAGGATTACCTGAACGCCACCTTTGATAAGCTTGGGCATAATTAGCGGCGCTACCTTTGAGATTATTGGCTGTTAAAGGTGCTGCATTTTGCCCCGTAATAATTCTTAGCTTCTCACGGGCAAACACATAATCAAAACTATCTTGTGGTTTACGCTTAGGGAGTTGATTGACTAGGCTACGCGTATCGCTCAAACGATCAATTGACATCGGGTGTGTATATAAATATTTGGTGAGATCACCATACGTATTGCTTTCACTACGTTCTAACTTTTCTAAGAAATAGGGCATCGCTTCTGTATTAAAGCCTGTATTTGCTAGTGTTCTTAAACCCACTCGATCTGCCTCCGCTTCCGCCCGTTGGCTAAAGACAATCTGCTGATGCGCTTGCATAGCTAAAGTGCCAGTGACAATGGCTTGGGCAGCATCTGGGCTTTGGCTTGCGACCGCTGCACCTGCTAGAACGCCTAGACCCGTCATTAAGGGGCTATTTTTGCCTTCCTCCTGCATTCGAGCGAGATGCCGTTGCGACACATGCGCTATTTCGTGAGCCATGACGGCGGCTAATTCGCTTTCAGATTGGCTGCTAAGAATAAGACCAGAATTGATCACAATCACACCACCTGTGAGTGTATAGGCATTCACCACATTATTTTTTTCAATCATAAAATATAATTTGCCGCTATTAGGACTACGATTGGCGAGACGTTGGCCGAGTTGATTAATCCAATCCACTAAAGCTGGATCTTCAACGAACGGACGCCGACTACGTAACTCCCGTAATAAACTTAGGCCAGCTTGTTGTTCTTGCGCAGTGCCTAAGTCACCAGCACTACCAACAATATCGGGCATTTCAATTTCAGGAATTTTTAAATTTAAATCAGCGGCATAGCTCGAAGTGGTCAAGACAACGCTACTGGCTAAGAGAACCGTTAAGAGCATAAGTCGGTTTAACATGATGGTGATTACCTAGATCGCTCGTTTGTATCATTACACTATAGATGACACTGCATATTTAGTTGCAAGCGGCTAGCTTAGCAGTGGGGCTTGACTTGACAAAAAACACCTATTATTAGAATATTATTATAATTTAATGTTTTGTTTTTCAGAGAGTCTTATGTACGGAATTAGTGAAGTTGATGCAGCAGAATTGAAAAACATGCTCAATAATGGCGAAAAATTGCGCTTGGTGGATGTGCGTTCTGAAGCGGAATTTCAGCAAGGTATCATTGAAGGTGCAGAGTTTTTACCTTTGCATGTCTTGCCGCTACGCATGAATGAGTTAGCAGGCGATGAGAAAGTT
The DNA here is from genome assembly GCF_937873765.1 of uncultured Thiothrix sp. Taxonomy (GTDB): domain Bacteria; phylum Pseudomonadota; class Gammaproteobacteria; order Thiotrichales; family Thiotrichaceae; genus Thiolinea. The sequence goes on from NZ_CALMZC010000058.1 coordinate 8,574, forward strand.
GTACTTTATTGCCGTAGTGGAGCACGCTCTGCACAAGCTTGCATGTACCTAAAGCAAAATACCGGCATTGATGCAATTAACCTACGCGGTGGCATTATTGGCTGGTACCAGTCGGGTTATCAGATTGTACGTCCTGCCGCTTAAAGCCTTGGGTTTTAATAGGTAGCTTGGAGAGGAGGGTTTCCGCAGCTAGCATGATCGGAAGCTCAAGGTGGAAATAAGAGGAATGAGTTATGGCAAAGAAATTAGCAATTATTGCAACGAAAGGTACTTTAGATTGGGGGTATCCTCCTTTCATTTTGGCTTCAACAGCCGCTGCACTCGGCTATGATGTGAAAATTTTCTTCACATTTTATGGCCTGCAATTATTGAAAAAGGATATGAAGCTTGCAGTGACTTCTCTCGGTAATCCTGCGATGCCGATGCCATTTCCTGTTCCAGTCATCCTGCAAACTTTACCCGGTATGCAATCGATGATGACCACCATGATGAAAAAGCAAATGGCCGGCAAGGGTGTGGTTGACCTGAGTGAATTACGCGAGCTGTGTGTTGAAGCTGATGTTAAATTTATTGCCTGTCAGATGACGGTGGATTTATTTGACATGGAGTATTCTGAATTTATGGATGGGGTTGAATACGCGGGCGCCGCCTCTTTCTTAGAATTTGCTGGTGATTCAGATATTTGCTTATTTATCTGATCGGCCTGCATTAGTTTTATTGTATTAGAGATAAGAAGCCGGGCTTGATGTCCGGTTTTTCTTTTTTAGCAGTCTTGCTGTTAAAGTATCTAGCTAAATCTGATCTGGGGTTATTCATGCAAATTACGATTATTAGCGGTAGTCATCGTCACCATTCTGAAAGCGAAAAAGTCGCTAAGCATGTGCAAACCGTGTTAACTGCACGAGGCATTCATGCTGAGATTTTTAGTTTAGCGGGAAATCCTTTGCCTCTTTGGGATGAATCGATTTGGGACAATAATCCAGCATGGAACCAAATTTTAGCACCTTTGTCAGTCCAGCTAGCAGCAAGTGATGCTTTTGTCATCATCACGCCTGAATGGCATGGACAAGTGCCCGCAGGATTAAAGAATTTTTTCCTACTCTGGGGGCAAAACGAGCTTGCGCATAAGCCAGCATTAATTATTGCTGTGTCATCCTCGACGGGTGGGGCTTATCCTGTAGCTGAGCTGAGAATGAGTAGTTATAAAAATAATCGTATTTGCTACCTTCCAGAGCATATTATTATACGTCAGGTTACCAACGTGTTGAATGAAGACGCCAGTACCAATGACCCAACAACTGATACTTATTATCGTAAGCGGATTGATTGGGCTTTAGGCATTTTAGAGCGTTATGCACAAGCCTTAGCACCTGTTAGAGCAGCAGACGGTTTATTTAATGAAGAATTTCGCAATGGGATGTAAACCATTGATTGCAGAGGCCTAGTTATGCTAAAAGCAGGTAAAACCCCTCAAATAGTGCTGAATAAGATCGGGAAATTTGATTATTTCCATGATGAGCATCATGCAGTACGGCGCAATGAAATTCGCTGGCTGGTTGAGGAATTTACCGAAATTCCCATTGCCCATTTGCCGCCTTCTTTAGAAGGTTTCACCATTGTGCAATTGACTGATCTGCATTTACGCCCTTTTACGCAATTAGAGCATATTGAACGTGCCGTGGTGCGTACCAATTTACTCAAGCCAGATTTAGTGGTTTTAACCGGTGATTATGTCTGGCATGACGAGCAAGATATTTTAGATTTAGCCCCAGCACTAGCTAAATTAAATGCACGCTTCGGTTTATTCGCGGTCTTAGGTAATCACGATATCAAAGCGAATGCTGCTTTAATTACCCAAGCTTTTGAGCGCAATGGTATTAAAGTACTGTGTAATCAAGGTTTGGATATTCAAGTTGGATATGATTGCTTGCATTTAGCGGGAATTGATGATGGTTGGCTCGGCAAGCCGGATATTAAGGCCACGTTAGCTGGGCATCGGGGTAAGATACCCGTTGTGCTGTTGGCGCACGAGCCGGATATGATTGATTGGTACGCAGATGATACAAGAATTTCACTGCAGCTTTCAGGCCATACGCATGGTGGGCAAGTACAGGTAAAGCCGGGGAAACCTTTTATCCGACCTTATTTGGGTAAAAAGTATGTTCAGGGTTTGTATCGGGTCAATCAGTCTTGGGTGTATACCAGTCGTGGTCTTGGGACAACTGGCTTACCGATAAGACGCAATTGTGCTCCAGAAATTACGCATCTCACTTTGGTGAGTGGGCCGACAACTACCATCCAGACAGCGGCTTGATGCGCTTGTCCGAAGAACCTTTGTGAGCGACAGGGGTTTCTTTAGACTGAGCATTAACCTTAATGGTCATGGTGCGAGTCAGCCAGAATCTGTCGGTAGATAGCAGTCTTAGATTATTCGTGGGCTTGCTAATGTGATTAGCTGACCTTTAAAAAACATAAATAAAAATAGATAAAGAGCGACGCGCGTGAATACGTCAGATCCAAACCAAGTTAATCCAGGTCGCGACCTGTCAGGCCTGAAGGTACTCATCATCGACGACAGCAAAACCATCTTGCGAACTGCAGAGGCTTTGCTATCTGAATGCCAATGCTGGGTAACAACCGCTTCTGATGGTTTTGAAGCCTTACCAATCATTGCTACCTTTAAGCCAGACGTCGTCTTCGTAGATATTATGATGCCGCGTTTAGATGGTTATCAGACTTGTGCCCTCATTAAAGCCAATCGTAATTATCGAGACATTCCAGTGATTATGCTTTCTAGTAAGGATGGTCTATTCGATTTAGCACGGGGGCGTTTGGCGGGTTCTGATAAGTATCTAACCAAGCCATTTACTCGCCAAGATTTGCTATCCACAATTTACAGTCATGTGCTGCCACATCTCCACGCTACTAAAGAGAAAGCTGGGGATGCAGCCACTACGCGGGAGTAGTCAAGAGTGGCCAAGCACGTGCTGATTATTGATGATTCTTTGACAGAGACTCGAGTTTTCAAGTCCCTGCTAGAACATCATGGTTATAAGGTCAGCATTGCATGTAATGGGCAAGAGGGTATTGAGGTTGCACGTGTTTGCAATCCAGATCTAATTTTAATGGATGTTGTTATGCCCTTAGTGAATGGGTTTCAGGCAACCCGTGAATTGAGTCGAAATCCAGATACTAAGCATATACCTATTATTGTATGCAGCTCTAAAGACACTGAAACAGATCGACTGTGGGCGCTACGGCAGGGTGCTAAGTCTTATCTGATTAAGCCGGTTAAATTACCGCTGCTTTTGGAGACAATCAATAAGTACTTGGCTGAAGGGTGAGATATGGCCAGTCCTTATGAGTTGCTGATTGGTTTGGCTTTATTAAGAGAGAGAAAGCGCCAGCTTGAGGCAGATCAACAACAAGGGCCGATTCAAGCGTGGTCAGCGTTAGTAGTAAAAATAGGCTCTTGGCGCTGTGTAATGCGTCAAGATGAAGTCGATGAAGTAATAGCACCCAGTAAGTTAACTAAAGTGCTAGGTACACCGAATTGGATGCTAGGTATTGGTTACTTTCGTAATCAGTTACTGAATGTTTTAGATGGGCGTATGTTGTTTCTCGGCCGTTCCAACGGTTCGGTCAATCAGTTATCAGCACGTATCTTAGTTGTACAAGGGCAAGAAGAATGGTTTGGGATTAAGGTGGACGAACTGATTGGAATTCGGCACATTTGGTCTGATAGTGCTGAAATCAAAGCCCTAACTGACAAATTAAGTATTTGGCGTTCTTTTGCGACTCAATGCATTGTAATGAATGGCGAAGTAATGCCGATCTTACAGGCAAGAGCTTTGATGCGTGGTTTAGAGCAGCAGTGTTCACCTGAACTCTCCGCTGTAGCAGTTTAATGAGCGAGCTTGAATATAAGAATTAAGAACAAATGAATCATTCAATGCAACTCTCAAATATCTTTTTTACTGGAAAAATGATTTGGGTTCCGATTGGCCTGCTGTTATTTAGCATCGTCGGCATGATCATTTTTTTTCTAGTCGCTTCATCTTGGTTTGATTATCAACAGACCATGCACATTGGCATTTTAGGCTGCTTTATTATTCTCTTGAATATTCTCTGGGTCACTTATCTGTTTTACCGCTTTTATACCCAACAAACCGCTTGGAGTAAGGTGGAGTCAGAACAGCAAGAGTCGATTATGTGTTTACTCGATGAAATGAGCACTCTAGCAGAAGGTGATTTAACTATTCGTGCTACTGTGTCAGAAAATATTACGGGTGCAGTGGCTGACTCAGTAAATTATGCAGTTGATGCACTGCGCGAACTGGTTATTAAAATCGATGATACCTCTGGGCGGTTGACACGTTTTGCACAAATTGCCGATAAGCGCATTTCACAGTTGTCTCAAGCCAGTACTCGGCAGTCTGAAGAAATTTCCATGGCATCTTCAGCGATTGCGGCGATGACCCATTCGATTCATAAGGTTTCGCGTAATGCCGCAGCCTCTACTGAAGTTGCACGGAAATCGCTGGAAATTTCTCAAGCTGGTGCGCACACAGTACGCAGTGCTATGAGCGACATGGTAACGGTACGTGAACAAATTCAAGCCACCTCTAAACGAATTAAGCGTCTGGGCGAAACCTCACAAGAGGTAGGCGATATTGTGCGTCTGATGAATGATATTGCTGAGCAAACCAATATCTTAGCTTTAAATGCTTCTATTCAAACCTCATCGATGTCTGGGGGGAGGCGCAGTTTTGAGCGTGTGACCGATGAAGTCCAACAATTGGCACAGCGTTCAGCCGAAGCGAGCCGCAAGATTGATTTATTAGTACGTGCAATTCAAACCGACACTCAAGAAGCAATTGCCTCGATGGAGCAAACTACTGCTCGTGTGGTGACCAGCTCGCGGAATGCTGAGTCAGCAGGAGCGGCTTTGGATGAAGTTGAAGAGGTTTCTACTAGTTTAGCACGCTTGATCGCGAATATTTCTGATGCTTCCTTTAAGCAAGCGGATATGGCGACACGAGTTACCAGTACCATGCAATCAATTCAGGAAGGTACTCTACAAACTGAACAGTTTAGTAAAGAAACCACCGAACTTGTTGCTAACTTGAACGAAACTGCGAATGAATTACGGCGTTCGATTGCCGACTTTACTTTGAATAAAGCCGGGTCGACCAAGTAGAAGGCAGAAAATGATGAGCAATAATAATGATTATAAAAAAATGCACAGACGTATGGGGGCGCAAGTCGCATGATTTCTGATAAATCGAGTCTAGCTAGTCGTCTGGGATGGGTACTCGGAGAAACTGAGAAAGTCTTAACCGAAACACGTCAATCATTTTCTACCTATGTGAGCGATACAGCTCTACCTAGTTTAGAGGCAGCTATTGGCAAAGCACGGCATGTCTTAGGTGTACTAGATATTCTAGATACCGAAGGCGCTTATATGTTGGGGCGTGAAATCGTCCTGTTGATGGAGGCGATCCGCCAAGAAAAAGTTAAGCACTGGCAAGAAGCCTGCACGATTACAGCGGATGGCTTGTTACAGCTTTCTGAATATTTGAAGCATTTGCGTGATGGCTATGCAGATTTGCCCGTGATTGTCTTGCCTATGATGAATAACTTGCGAGCTGCACGTGAAGCTGAGTTATTGTCTGAGCATTTGGTGTTCCTTCCAGCCGAAGGGGTGGTCACAAATGAGCAAATCGGTACTGATAAATATCTGTCTTTGCCGGCTGATAAATTAGATCAAGCCACTAAACGCTTACGTTTTTATATGCAAAAGGCGTTACTAGGCTGGTTTAACAATGATCGGCCTGCCTTCCATTTACAGGCCGCACGTAAAGTGGCTGTCAACATGATTACTCTGCATGAAAAAGAACGCTTGCGTGCTTTATGGTGGGTGACGAGTAGTTTATTGCAAGCCTTAGAGGAAAATAAGCTGGAAGACAGTGCTGCTGTTAAATTACTAATGGGGCGTATGGAGCGGGAAATTCGGCGCTTTGGTGATTTGCAAGAAACAGCCTATAACGCATCTTTACCTGACGAGCTACTAAAAAACCTACTGTATTACGTGGGGTTAGCTGAAGAAAGTGACGGTACTTTAGCTGCGGTGAAACAGGCTTATCATCTTGATTTGTATTTGCCTAAAGGTAGTACTCTTCAAGAGTTGCGCACTTATTATACTAAACCGGGTCGCGAACTCTGGCAGGCTGTTTCCGCCTCATTACAAGATGAGTTAGCTTTATTAATGTCACAAGTAGAAAGCTTGGGGCTGCGTGAACATCCGACGGCTCTACTCGGCGACATAGCGAAACGTACGGGTAGTTTAGCACAAACCTTAGGCATGTTAGGTTTAGGTACAGTGGCGGATCTCACTGATAAAATTGCTACTGAGCAACAGACGGTGGTCGCTGCTGATACACAGGTAAGCTCGGAGTTTTTAGAGCGCATGAGCGAGCACTACATTAAGTTGGAAAGTGTTCTGCGTGAATATGCTGAGACTGGCTATGATCTTACCGAAGAAATTTTCTTTGGAGAGGGGCAAAGTGGTAGTGAGTTGGGTGCAGCCCGTGAGGTTGTTCGCACTGCTTTAAGCTCTTTGGCTAAGGCTCAATCAGAATTAGCCGCTTTCCATCAAGAAGAAGGTAATTTTGCGCGTTTGGATGAGATTTCCAAGATACTACGTAATATTTCTGGAACTTTAGAGATTCTAAATCATCAAGAAGTACAGCCATTGGCTCAGGGTATAAAAGCTTATTTAGCTAAAGATCTGCAAGCTTCTAAGCGTAAACCTGCTGTAGAAGAAATCCACTGTGTTGCGGATATTATGACACTGCTGGAGGCAGCTCTATCTTGCATGAGTAATAATGAGGATCATTTACCTCTCTTACCAGTTGGCTTTGGCAAATTGCAGGAGTTAGATACTTACACTAAACTTGACCTAGTCCATGAGTCAGATTTGATACAAGCACAAGCTGAGTTCGATTATAAAAAAAAAGCGAAACAGCAAACCCCATCAACTCTTTACCAGAAGCTACGCAATCAGCGCCTGCTGACCGAGGTTTAGAGCTAACTGAACCGAATACCAAGCCCGTAACCTTAGAACCACCAAAAACTAACCACAGCAGTACGGGTTTATATGACTCGTCAACTTTACGTGAGAAAGTTGGCGACGACATTTACGAAATCTTCGTTGAAGAAATCACAGAAATCCAAGCGAATTTCCAAGAGTGGATTCCTAGTTGGATTGGACAACGCACACTTTCTGAATCCTTAAAAGAAATTCGCCGCGGCTATCACACTTGTAAAGGTAGTGGGCGCATGGCGGGTGCTTTAGCCCTAGGTGATTATGCTTGGGCATATGAACGCATGCTCAATCAGGTTTTAGAGAAAACTCTGCCTATCAATGATCGCTTATGTAATCTATTAAATCAGTCTACGCAATACCTAACTAAGCGCTTAGATTTCTTCTTAACCGCTGTGCAAATCGACGATGACGCCAAGGCTGAAATCAAAAAGGTTGAAGATTTCATCCGTGATCCAAATATGATGGTCAATGCTGATCCAGATTTGTTGCTATTTGACTCTATTATTCAACTGGAATCTAAAGATCCAGCGAATGAAAAAGAGCAGATAGTTTCTGAAATTGCCAATTCAGATTTTATTATTAAGGCAGACGAGGTAGTCGATGAAACACTATCAGCTCACCTAGAATATGATGATAATTTCTTAAGTACCAGCATTGATGATGGATCAGAGTCTAGCTTCTTAATAGCTGTTGATGCTAGCGCAGTTGATGAGGCCATACCCAACTTACCATTAGAGTTATTAGATAAATCAATAGAGTCAGAGCCTACAGCTACCCACAATCTAGATACCTTAGCGTGGCTCACACCGACTAATCCAAATGAATCTATTCCAGAGACGATAGAGACTGCTCCAATAGCTTTAGATACCTTTGATGATCAAAATGAAAATCAATTGGTCTGGGATTTGTTTCGTGAGGAGTTACCTGAGCAGTTGCAGAAGCTTGATCAATGGCTGCAGGTGTTGAATGCTAAGCCTACAGATTGGGAGGTCAGACGCTCTTTAGAGCGCGAGTTGCATACCTTGAAAGGCGGAGCACGCATGGCGCGCTTAATGGATTTAGGTGATTTAGCACATCAGTCGGAAACCTTATTAGAGAAATTAGGGCGGCATGCTAGCCCGGAAGAAGTAAAGGCTAAATTCCGCGTCTTACAAGATTTAGTGGATCAAATTAACAGCTTGGCCGAACATTATATGGCTTTGGATACGATGCCAACTGAGCAGAGTCCAGCTAAATTAGTGTCGACATTAGTTCAGCCAGATCAAACTGAGTCAGCTATAACATCGGCCGCTACTAAACTTGAGTCAACTAAACTACACACTTCGACTCCGGTAGAGTCACTGTCTAAAGCAGATGATACTCAAAGCCCCGACGCTTACTTGAATGCACCAAAACTTAGTGCGCCTGTTAAAACTTATGACAGCCTGCTAGAGCGTTTACTGGCTGAGAAAGCACAGACACTACCGGACTTGACGGTGTTGACTGATAAAAAGTCTGAAACCAAACAAGCTACACCTAGTTTAAATGAGGATGCCAATTCAGCCCTTGCTCAAGAGCAAATTCGTCTGCCTGCCGTTTTCTTAGATAAGATGATTGATCGAGCTGGCAGTTTGAACATGCAACAAAATGCTCTCAGCGAGCGCTTACAGATTATGACCGATGATGTAAGCGAATTTAGTCGTACTGCCGCACGTTTAAAGCAGTTGTTACGCTCTTTAGAGTTAGAGACAGAAGCACAAATTCATGCAGGTTATCGCCAGTCAGTCGCTGCGCAAAATAAAGGTGCCGATTTTGACCCACTGGAAATGGATCAGTATTCCGAGCTACAACGTCTGTCCCGTGCTTTGGCAGAAAGCTTAAATGACTTAGTGAATATCGAGGCTGACTTAGGAGTACAACTGCGCAATAGCAGTATGGTACTAAAAGATGCACTCAGCTCGAGCCGCTACTTGCACCAAGATTTATTGGAAACTCGCTTAGTAGAAGCAATGGTGATTGTGCCACGCTTAAAGCGAATTGTACGCCAGACCTCGACTGAGCTAGGGCGTGAAGTCAATTTAGACATTGACGGTGAAGCTTTTAAGCTAGACCGTCATTTATTACAGCGCATGACAGCACCGATTGAACACTTGTTACGCAATGCTGTTTCGCATGGGATCGAGACACCGCAAGAGCGGACAGTTGTAGGCAAGCCACTACAGGGACAAATAACCTTAAAAGTCTTCCGTGAAGATACAGAAATCATTTTCCAAGTCCAAGATGATGGACGTGGCTTAAATCGTAAGCGCTTAAGGGCTAAAGCTGAAGAACTCGGTTTAGTTAAGCCGCAAGATACCCTCTCTGATCAAGATACCATGCGTTTAATTCTACGCCCTGGTTTCTCGACCGCTAGTTCCTTAAGCCAAATTTCTGGGCGCGGGGTAGGTATGGATGTGGTGAGTTCTGAAGTGAAGGCTTTGGGTGGGCATCTACAAATCATCTCCACGGAAGGGCAGGGAACTTTATTTACTATGCGTTTACCCTTTGCGATGGCTGCCAATCCGGTTCTATTTGTGGGGACACAGAGCCAGACCTATGCACTACCCTTGGGCTATATACAGGGCTTAACACGTTTAGACTTGAACAAAGTACGTGAACATCTGGATCAAGCCGATAAATATATCGCCTTTAATGGACAGGACTATGTAGTACGCTATTTAGGGGCTGTTTTAGAGCCGGGTACGCAATTAGTCTTACAGGATGATCATGTTTATCCTGTAATTTTTGTGCGTACCAGTGGCAGTCATTGTATTGCATGGATTGTGGATAAAATTTTTGGGCGGCGTGAGGTCGTTTTACAGTCGTTAGGTAGGTTGTTCAAAGAAAGTCGTTTCTATTCTTCTGCAACGATTACCAGTGATGGTGAAGTAGTACTTTTACCAGATATGGCTGATTTGGCCTTACGTGTTAGTGGTTCAGCTAATCCTGCTCAGACAAGTGAGTCAATTTTTGTCACTCCTACTCCAGAACGCCATGAACGCCCACATATTTTAGTGGTGGATGATTCTATCACCGTACGTAAAGTCACCGAAAAGCTGTTAATTAGTGAAAATATGTTGGTAGGTACGGCTAAAGACGGTTTGGAGGCACTAGAAATTGTAGAAAAATTCGATCCTGATTTAATCCTCATGGATATCGAAATGCCACGTATGGATGGATTTGAAGTGCTAGAAACAGTTCGCCAGAACCCTGTTTGGAATCATGTGCCTATTATTATGATTAGTTCGCGTACTGCTGAAAAACATCAGCAGCGTGCTGAACAGTTAGGTGCAAATAGTTTCTTAGGCAAACCGTATCAAAATCAAGAGCTAATGGCTTTGATTCGGCGTTACTTAGCATTAAATCCTAATTGGACTGAGGAGATGGCCGCATGAATAGTAAAAAACCCATGATTAAATGTGCGGTCTTGCGCTTACAACATGGTAGTTTGATTGTGCCATTTAATTTGATTGCTGAAATGGTCACCGTTGATCATTTAGAAAACTCGGATATGCCGGGGATTTTGGGTTGGCTAAGTTGGCTGAATCGTCCCGTGCCGGTTGTTTCATTGGAGTCGCTGTGTTTGTTAGGTGAGGGGAATATTGAAACGGCTAGTAACTGCTTAATTCTACACACAGTATCAGACTGTGAGGATTTACCTTTTATTGCTTTGCAAGTACAAGGCGGCTTACAAACGGTTGAGATCAGCGAAGACACTTTGCGTGATGATTATAGTGGTAACACTCAACGCTGCCCCTATGTCGCACGCCAAGTACGGATTTCGCAATTAGTCTGTTTAATTCCAGATTTACCTGCGCTAGAGGCTTCGGTAGTAGAGATTTTGGCTTATACCTGATTCACTAATAACACTGACATGACTAAAGCCAGTACTACAACAATCACAAAGGCGGATTTCACGGGGCTGGCTTTGGTTTGTTGCTCCATATAGGCCACACGCTCAGCAGCATTACGCATGATTTCTATCCGTGATTTTACATGGAAAGTTTCTGCTTTCTCAAAGACGGCATTCCCACCACGTAAATTAATCAAGGGGATCAAAATATTAATATTAATATGCGCCATGATGGCATTTTGTGTTGGGCTATCAAAGTTAATCAGCATCGGTGGTTTGAACATAAACATCTGATCAATCACCGCCGCTTTCATTTGATCTTGAGCTTGACTAATCACAGTACGATTATGCTTAAGAGCACGCTCCAGTTCTTCAAGGCTAGCACTCATGGGTGGAGTACCCGTTTGGACATAGTAATCTTTGCCTAAGATATTAACTTTAAGAGTGCCCACATAATTAGAAGGTTGGGGCGCATTATCCTTTTTCTCGTCGCTCATACTCGTGACAAGCCTGCCCTATACTATTTTTAGTATCAATATTTAGCGCAGTTAACGTACCACCCCACACGCAGCCTGTATCTAGCGCTATAAAATCATGCTCCTGATAATACCCTAAAGTTGACCAGTGCCCAAAGCAAATTGTATAAGGAATAGGCAGACGACTAGGATATCGAAACCAAGGTATTAATTCTGGTTGAGACTGACTAACTGTTATAGGGTTCAATTTTTGTTGAAACTCTAAACTTGCATCTGGCAAGCAATAGCGCATCCGCGTAAAAGCATTGAGACTGTAACGGTCTTGTTCTTCCTGAGTATGACACGCGCGCCAAGCAGTCGGTTTATTACCATAAGCCAGCTCTAGCCAAGCTTTTGGATTTTCTTGCTGTAAAGCTTGTTCTAAACGACGCGCTTGAGTTTGTGCAGTCGCTAAATCCCATTCGGGGGAAATCCCCGCGTGAACTAAAATTGCTTGTTTTGCTTCATCAACATGCATAAAAGGGCGTTGGCGTAGCCAATCAATTAATTCGAATAAATCAGGCGCATCCATTAATTTGCGCAAGCTTTTATGTGGTTCTAACAAGCCATAAGCGGCAGCAATCAAGCTAATATCATGATTGCCTAATACACTAATTGCAGCATTTTCTAAAGAAAGCGAGCGCACAAAGCGCAGCGTTTCTAAAGAATGTTTACCTCGATTGACTAAATCACCTGCAAACCAAAGTTGATCTTGCTTGGGGTTGAAACGAATTTTGTCCAATAGGCGTCGCAAAGGTTCATAGCAACCTTGAATATCACCAATAACGTAAGTGCCCATTATCGAATTCTTAATAATTAAAGGTAGAAATGAAAAAGGCGCTACTGAGCAGCGCCTTCTTGCTTAAGAGACAGCTAAATTATTCGCTGCTGCCCAAGCTCATCAAGAACTGGACAATATACCAGAAAATTAAGGCAACGCTTGAGAACAAACCTAAAGACGCTGCGACATATTGTTCGCTATTATATTCATGGATAATTTGTGAAGTTTGATAGAGCATCACTACACCCGCAAAAATCACCATTGCACCAAAGAATACTAAGCCTAAACTAAAGCCGAAGATAATGCTGGCTAAGATTAAACCTAAAGCTACAAAGCCACCAACTGTGATGAACGGGGCTAGGAATGAGAAGTTCTTTTTAGTACTAAAGGCTGTAAAGGTAATCCCACCTGCAAGCATTAAGGTCATTAAGCCAGCACTCAATAGAACGTTTGAGCCAGTGGCAGCAGTAAATTTTAGTGCCATATAAATCAGCGGCATAAAGACAATTGCTTCAGCCACCACAAATAGACCTAAACCCGCATATTGCATGCCACGGGAAATGGCTGAATGTGCCCAACGATCAGCGATATAGGACACACCCATAAATAAAGCCATTACTACTAGCCATGACCATTTACTACCACTGAGCATGCCGACGAAGGATTCAGCGACACCAGAGCGAATCAATAAGGCTTCCAAAATCGTGAAAGCTAAAATAGCACCTCCCAAATGTAGATAGGTGCGACGGATAAAGCCAGCGCGTTCGGCTTCCGAAGCCTGTGCGACGACTAAACCAGTTCCTGTATCAAAATAAGCCATGTCTACTCCTTTAACTGTTGCCAATAGTTATTCTACTAAAATTATCAAAGACATTATTACAAGCGAATTTCCATTGCGCTAATTCCCATACCTGATAATGTCTGTTTCCAACGGTTAGCTATGTTTGGATCGTTGGTAGGGCCTAAACGTACCCGATACCAACGCTCACCTTTAATTTCCGTCGCTTCCACACGGGTATTTAAACCTTTCTGACTCGCTAGGCGTTGAATCTGATTGGCTTGCGCCTCAGATTTATAAGCACCGAGTTGGTACATCAACTTGCCACCTGTGGTGGCTGACTTTTCGATAGTAGCGACTTGCTCTGGCTTAGATGCTTCAATTTCAGCAAGTTTTTCTTTCGGTACAGGTTTTTTTTCTTCAGTTGATATTTTAGTAGTCGCTCCATCGGGATTATCTTCATGTATACTAATAGGCACTGACATTTCCAATTGTGGCAAGACTGCATGGTAGCTAAAGCCCGGACGATTATCTGTATTCGCTGGCTTATCTGCTAGGCTATTTAAAGCGTTGGCGTTGTTGGGTGTTGTGCTAGCCAGCGTGGGCGTTTGGCTAGTACCCGGCGCAGCTGCTGACACCACAGGTGTATTCGGACTCATTAATACATAAACTACTGCACCTGCTAATAAGCCGACCGCAATCCCACCTAAAACCCAGCTAATCCCATATTGTGAAGAAGCAGTGGCCTCTGTTATTTTGAAATCTTTAGTCATGATCATAATTAATCCATTAGTGGCGCAGTGAACTTACGCAATCCTGAGGTTTAGTTAATGTATTGTGGCAAAAAGTCCATCCAGCATTATGATAATTCTACAGGATCTATGTCTATAGACCAGCGAATGCTTTTTTGGTTTGGGCTGTTTTTTTCTTGGCTAGTTAAATAAGTTAAACAAATATGACGTAAATGACGGTTTTCTGCTTGAACCAACAGTTGTGCTCGATAGCGCTCTGCACGTTTTTCTAAGGGAGCAGGTACTGGTCCCATAATAGATACCCCTGTTTGGCTTGGAATCACTGCACGTAACTGCTCAAGATGCTGCAAAGCTTGCTCCATTTCAGCGGCTTCTGCGCGAATCAAAGCTTGGTAACTAAATGGTGGAAATTGCCAACGTTTACGTTCTTCAATTAATTGCTGCGCAAAAGCTAAATATCCACTTTGGAGTAAAGTGAGCAACATCGGATGCTGCGGCTGGGTGGTTTGTAAGATGACATGCCCCGGTTTGTCACTACGTCCTGAACGTCCAGCTACTTGCGTGAGCAATTGCCCGAAACGCTCCAAAGCGTGGTATTCCGAGCTTAACAAGGCTGCATCTACATCTAAAATAACTACGAGGGTTAAATTGGGAAAGTCATGCCCCTTTGCCAACATTTGTGTACCCACTAGTAGCAAGCGGTCAGTGGTACGTACAGTTTCTAAATGCCGCTCGAGTGCGCCTTTCCGACTAGTGGTATCTCGATCAATTCTCACAATGGGTGTTTCAGGAAAATATTGTTGTAAAACTAGCTCAATCCGTTCCGTGCCATGCCCTTGAGTCATCAACTGTGGATGATTGCAAGCAGGGCAGTGTGATTCTGCGTGTTCATCCGTGCCACAATGATGGCAAATTACGCGGCTCTTACGGGCATGATAAGTCATATTTGCACTACAAGCGGGGCAGTGTGCTAACCAACCACAGGCTGGGCACAGCAACATCGGCGCAAAGCCCCGCCGATTAATAAACAGCATCGCTTGCTCATTACGCTCTAAGGTGCGCTCTAGCGCTTGCAAGGTCAGCTTACTTAGACCTGAGTGCAAATGCTGTCCGCGAATATCTTGTACTTCTAAGCTTGGTTGGCGTGCTTTTCCCGGACGCTGTTCGAGGCGGAAATAGTGATAACGTCCCTGCTCAGCATTATGCAAAGTTTCTAAAGAAGGCGTGGCAGTACCCATTAAAATCGGAATATTCAGCATCTGCGCGCGCTTAATGGCTAAATCGCGGCCATGATAGCGAAAGCCTTCCTGCTGCTTCAAGGAGGTATCATGCTCTTCGTCAATGATGATCAGCCCTAAATGAGCAAAGGCTGTAAATACTGCTGAGCGTGTACCAATCACAATATCTGCTTGTCCGGAGCGCGCTTCCATCCATGCTTGCAGGCGTTCAGTGTCATTTAAGCCTGAATGTAAACAGCTAATGCGCTGCTCAGGGAAATGGTCTGTGAAGCGTTGTACTAATTGTGGGGTTAGACCAATTTCGGGAACGAGAATGAGAGTTTGTTTATGGCTAGCCAAAGCGTCTTCAATCAGGCGCAAATAGATTTCAGTTTTGCCGCTACCCGTCACTCCATGGAGCAAAGTCGGTTGGGGGTTAGGTGCTTTTATCCAAATCCGACATTGTTCAAGGCAGGTGTTTTGTTGCTGGCTGAGTTCAAGTTTAGGTGTCACTGTTCCCAAATAAGGTAAGCCAGCTTGTGACAGACTGAGCTGTTCTTGAACTAAGCCTTTGTCTATCAAGGCAGCTAATACTTGGCGCCACCCATCGCCTACATGGGTATGAATCGTACTAGCTGAACAGGGAACATTTTGCTGAATCAGCCACTGATACAAATCTGCTTGACGTTTAGCGCGCTTAAGTTGACTACTCGCTGCCGATTTATGGAGCGCTTGCCAAGTCATGGTTTGAGGTAACGGTTTGCCATCACGCAAGGCATTAGGGAGTGCAGTAAACACCACCTCACCAATCGTATGCTGATAATAGCGTGTAGCCCATTGAATAAGCTCTAGTAAATGAGCATCCAATAAAGGCTCTCGATCCAATAAGGTCTTAATCGCTTTGAGTTTGTATTGGTTAATTGCCTGTTCATCTGCTAAGCCTAAGACCACGCCAATACTACTACCATGCCCTAAGGGCACTGAGACGCGACAGCCTAAAAGGTCGATAGGGTTAGTAGTTGGATGAACATAAGTCAGTAAAGTCCGCAGCGGCCGAGGGACAGCGATGAGTAGTTTTGCTTCCATTAGCTTATTTTACAGGATTGCCTACGCTGTAGCGGAATATATTTTTTGGTGCATACCTTTGTGTCAAAACGATGACAAATCCTTGCTGTATAAAGAAAATTAAGGGTTATGCACAGAACCTGTGGATAAGTCTGTGGGTATCTTGCGGATAGTCTTTTGCACCGTAGGAGTATCATAGGTGTTAACAGATTGATTAAAAATTAATCAATTTATTTTTAATCATAAAATCAAATACTTATAAATATTCTTGTTCGATAATATTGGCTAGAGCTTTGATGTTAAAGAGCTTGACAAGTGGATAGTTTCTTCATAGTAGGGTGTGGAAAACTTTTAAAAAAGTACTTGCAATTTACTAGAACTGCTGTTCTAAGCTAGCAATCACTTGTAAGCAATCACCCATTTTTATTAAAGAAGGTACATGTCGAGCCATTATAATGCCACCACGTGGTGCATAATAAGACTGAGGTTTTTGATCCGTGCGCTCTATTACGTGAATGCGCGCAATTAATTGGTCAACCTCTACCTTTTCTCCTAAAGACACACAAGGTTCTAATAAACCCTGATGCTCAGAAAATACATAACTATTTTGATTCATCACTAAATGTTGGCTAGCGTTTGGTTGCGGAAGGGCTGATTGCCTGAGAATGCCTGTATGGATTAAGAAGTTTTCTACTCCTTGTTTGGCGATAGCAATTGAATAGGGATTAGTTGTACCGCCCCCACCTAATTCAGTAGAGACAAATACTTTTCCCATCGATTCAACTTGATGGTCATACATGCCACGCGTATCCTCTAACAACTTCAAGGCATAAGGTGCGCCAAAAGCTAGCATGGCGGCTTCACATTTAGCTTGCTGTTGTTTATCGGCTAATTCATGGCAAGTGGCAAAAGGTAAAAAGTCGAGTGTTTTGCCCCCTGAATGAATATCGAGCACATAATCCGCCATCGGTAATAAAATCCGACTGAAGTAATCTGCTAAAACCTGAGTGACTGAGCCATCGACTTTACCCGGAAAAATCCGATTCATATTTAACTGATCGAGTGGTGAAATGCGCGTGCCCGCTTGAAAAGCAGGATAATTCATCGCTGGAATAATAATAACTCGACCCTGAAAGCTAGCTAAATCAGTACGTTGTGTAAAATTATATAAAGCAATAGGGCCTTCATATTCATCCCCATGATTCGCACCAGTCATTAAAGCAGTGGGACCTGAGCCATGTTTAAACTGCACAATAGGGATTAGAAGTGCTCCCCAAGCAGAGTCATTACGTGAATAAGGTAAGCGCAGAAAACCGTGCTGAATGCCCTCTTTAGCAAAATCAATGCTGCTTTTAATGGGGTGATCAAGATTACTCATTTATTTTACTAATAATTGCCGTGGTACATTCGCCAAACATCGACCGCCTTGCTCAGTCACGGTAATGCTTTCAGTCATTTCAAAGCCCCAATCGTCAAACCACATGCCTGGCATAAAATGGAAACACATGCCTGCTTGTAAAACAGTTTGATCATTTGTGCGTAAGCTCATCGTGCGTTCACCCCAATCCGGTGGATAACTCATGCCGATTGAATAGCCACAGCGATTGTTTTTATCATAACCGTGCTTTTGTAAATGTGTAAAAAAGATTTGTGCTAGCTCACCACAGGTATTACCCGGCTTAAACAGTGGCAGAAGTAGCTCAATACTATCGCCGATGACTTTTTCAATATCGCGGTATTTAGCGGGTGGCTCGCCAAAATAAAGCGTGCGCGAAATCGGACAATGATAGCGATTATGTGCACCGGCTAATTCTAGGAACATACCATTGTCTTGCTCGAGGTGAGTGCCATCCCAAGTTAAATGGCAAGCAGACGCCTCTTCACCCATGCCCATCAGCGGCACAATCGCAGTGTAATCGCCATAATATTCTGGGGTTCCCCAAGTGCCTGCATGCAAAATCTCTGCAGCTAGCTCATTTTTACGCATACCCGACTCTGCGACTTGCATAATCCGCTGGTAAACTTGTTCAATCACTTGCCCCGCACGCTGCATATAAATGATTTCTTGTGGCGATTTAATGGCGCGCTGCCAATTAACTAAGCTGGTTGCATCTTGGAATTGAGCATCAGGCAGTGAGTGTGTAAGAGCTTCCATCGCACGTGCTGAGAAATAGTAATTATCCTTCTCGACACCGATTTTTCCTGTATGTAACTGACGTTGCTTAAGTATGTCGGCTAGGTATTCCATCGGATGAATATCCGGCGACTGTACATAATGATCAGGGTAAGGAATCACTTCACTCTGCGGCAGATCAGTCGTTAGATAGGCTGTTGGCGCATCAATCCCGCGCCCAAACCAAAACAGCTCACCATGACTGCCAATCACTACACATTGGTGTACGTAAAACGACCAGCCATCAAAACCAGTGAGCCAGCACATATTGGAAGGGTCAGAGACAATCAGCAAATCAAACCCTTGTTGTTCCATGGCAGAGCGGGTTTTGTTTTGGCGAGCTGCGTATTCATCCTTCTCAAAGCGACGGCGGCTTTCTTTCATGATGTGATCCATGTTGTATACATATAATATTTTTAACGGATTAAATTCTAGTTTTCAAGTCTATTTTTCCATGTTATTAATATATTTGTATACAATTTAAGAGTGATCAATTTTATGACTGAAATGCCCAGTACCACTTCTGAAGCAGAGCAGCGCTTTCAATGGATTTACCAGTCACTACGCTCGCGGATTATCTTGCTTGACTATGAGCCGGGTACACGCCTGTCAGAAGAGCAACTGGCCAAAGAGTTCAAAGTAAGCCGCACACCGATTCGACGTGTGTTAAATCGGTTAGAAGTAGAGGGTTTGTTAGAAATTCGCCACGGTGCGGGTAACTTTGTCACTGAATTGAGCATGCCGGAATTATTGGAAGTGTTTGAGTTACGTATGGAGTTGGTGCGCTTAATGGATGTACTGGCACCAAAAGCTGCGACGGAAGGTTTGATTCAGCGTTTACATAACTTACAAACCGCTTGCTTAAGTATTGCTAATGATTCTAACCCGAAGCGACGCTTTGCAGAGGTGAATGTCGAAGTATTCTTAAGTTTTATGGATTTGGTGGGGAATCAAGCGCTACGTGAAGTCCAAGAACAGTTATTTTACCGTACCGCACGCATGTGGCCGTATTGGTTGGATGAGAAAAATGTCCGCCATGAAGCGGAGTTCTTACATGCTGAAATCAGCGAAGCCTTGCGCTTATTAGCAAACAATCATTACCCCTCATTTGGGCATCTTTATCGTTGCCATTTAGCGATGGCTTGCCAGCGGCTCGCAACAATGCAAACCACAGGAGTTTAATTATGGATCAACAGCTACACGCCGAACTGTCGGCTTTAGATCGCGCTTATACAATGCATCCGTCCACACATTTAGCGCAATTTGCGCGTGGGGAAGCACCGAATCGGATTATGGTCGGTGGGCAGGGCGTATATGTGGAAGATAATACCGGCAAGTGTAGTCTCGATGGTTTTGCGGGTCTCTACTGTGTGAATATTGGCTATGGTCGCCAAGAGGTGGCTGAAGCAATTGCCCACCAAGCCCAACAACTCGCTTATTACCATGCTTATGTCGGCCATTCGCACGAACCACTGATTCGCTTATCCGAGCGCATTGTGCGCCAAGCAGGGATGGGTATGCAGCGGGTCTATTATGGCTTGTCCGGTTCGGATGCGAATGAAACTAATATCAAACTGGTTTGGTATTACAATAATATCCTCGGTCGCCCACAGAAGAAAAAGATTATTTCCCGCCAGCGCGGTTATCATGGTTCTGGCTTAATGACCGGTAGTTTAACGGGCTTGCCAGTGTTTCATAATGCCTTTGATTTGCCTTTAGATCGAGTGTTGCACACGATTTGCCCACATTATTATTGGAATGCGCAAGAGGGTGAAACTGAAGAGGAGTTTTCGGAGCGCTGTGCAGCCGATTTGGAGCGCTTAATTCTTGCTGAAGGTGCAGAAACGATAGCGGCATTTATTGCCGAGCCTGTGATGGGCACAGGTGGCATTATTCCACCTCCTAAAGGTTACTGGGAAGCGATTCAGCCGATCTTACAGAAGTATGAGGTGCTGTTGATTGCAGATGAGGTCGTGACCGCTTTTGGGCGCACTGGACGCTATTTCGGCTCACATACTTATAATATCCAACCCGATTTAATCACCATTGCTAAGGGGCTAACTTCTGCGTATCTACCACTGTCTGGAGTGATTGTTGGTGAAAAAGTTTGGAAGGTGTTGGAGCAGGGCACTGATCAACTCGGTGCTTTAGGGCATGGCTGGACGTATTCAGCGCATCCGGTTTGCGTCGCGGCGGCGCATGCGAATTTAGATATTGTTGAGCGCGAGGATTTAACGGGTAATGCACGTGAGGTCGGTGCTTATTTGCAAGCCCAGCTACGCGAGCAGTTTGCTGATCATCCTTTAGTGGGGGACGTGCGTGGTGTGGGTTTATTAGCGGCTTTGGAGTTTGTGGCTGATAAGAAAGCTAAACAGCGCTTTGCTACTACTCAGGGCATTGGTGCGAAAGTATCAGCCGCCTGTTTGCAAGAGGGCTTAATTGCTCGTGCTATGCCGCATGGAGATATTTTGGGTTTAGCCCCGCCTTTGATTATCACCCGTGATGAAGTGGATTTAGTCGTGAGCATGGTCAAACGTGCAGTGGATCAGGTGTATAGCAGTTTATGAACTTTAAGTCTCATTTGCAGATTGCCTAGCAGAATTGCTTAATTCTAAGGCACTCCATTATTTAACGAATACGCAGACAAGCTAGGCCTGTCTTGCGCTTCAGGCTATAGTGACTGCCGTTTCTATCTAATCTTCTAGGATTTTGGCATGAGTACGGCAACTGATATTTCCCCTATCCAACAACTATTAAACATCATGGCGCAATTACGTGACCCAGAGCTTGGCTGCTCTTGGGATCGTAAGCAGACTTGGCAAAGTTTGCTGCCCTATACCTTAGAAGAAACTTATGAAGTAGTCGATGCAGTGGATCGCAATGATGCACCAGCAGTCTGTGATGAGCTGGGTGATTTGCTGCTACAAGTTGTATTCATGGCACAAATTGCCGAAGAGCAGGGCTTGTTTAATTTTAATGATATCGCGCGCGGAATTAGCGAAAAGCTCATTCGTCGTCATCCGCATGTATTTGATAGCACGGTGTATGCATCTGAAGCCGAGCAAAAGCAGGCTTGGGAAGCGATTAAGCAAGCTGAGCGTGCAGAAAAAGAGCAAAAAGGTTTGTTTGCGGGCATTCCAGCCGCAATGCCCGCTTTACGCCGCGCGCAAAAAGTACAGAAGCGGGCGGCGCAAGTCGGATTTGATTGGGCGAATTGGCAGCAAGTGGTGCCGAAAGTGCATGAAGAGTTGGATGAGGTTGCAGAAGCCGTCGCTAATAACGAATCATTCACTCGCATTGAAGAAGAGATGGGCGATGTACTGCTAGCTGCAAGTAATATGGCGCGTATGCTTGGTGTAGATGCAGAGAATGCACTGCGCTTATCGAGTCGTAAATTCGAGAAACGCTTTGAGCGAGTAGAAGAGTTACTAGCCCAAGATCAGCTTAGTTTAGAAGCAGCCTCCTTGGCACAAATGGATGCGGCTTGGGAGACTGCTAAGCTCGAAGAAAAAACTAAAACTTAAGAGAAAATCACCGAACGCATTGAAATCGCACTACCTGCATAAGCACTGTTAAAGAAGCGTACTTGATCATCCTCATGTTTCGCACCCAGCGCATAGAATAAAGGCCATAAGTGGTCAACCGTTGGGTGTGCGAGCTTAATGAGCTTATCTTTATCCGCAAATTGAATCAGTGCTTGATCATCATGTTTTTGCAGCAGTTGCGCGATTTTTTGATCGACCGCTTGATTCCATTCATAAGGTTTGCCAGAAGCAAGACGCTCTGCTTCTAAATTATGCACAATATTCCCGCTACCTATAATCAGCACACCACGTTCCCGTAGTGCTGCAAGTTGTTTACCCAAAGCATAGTGATAAGCAGCAGGTTTGAAATAGTCAATGCTGATTTGGAACACGGGAATATTTGCTTGTGGAAACATCGGTAACAGTACACTCCAAGTGCCATGATCATAGCCTTGGCGCATATCAAAAGCCGTTTTAATTTGCGTGCCGTTCGCTAACGGTTTTTTAAGTAATTCAGCAGTTAACTTAGCCGCTGGTGGCGAGCCATTTGCAGGATATTGTTGTGCAAATAACTCCTCAGGGAAGCCGCCAAAATCATGAATGGTTGCAGGTTTGCTGGTCGCCATAATCGCGGTATGGCCATCACTTAACCAATGCGCCGATACCATCAAAATCGCGCTAGGCTTGGGTAATTCTTTGCCAATTTTTTGCCAACTCTGCCGGAACGCATTATCTTCAATCGCATTCATCGGGCTGCCATGACCGACAAAGAGCACTGGCATTTTGGGTGTTGGTGGTAGGTCTTTTAGATCGGCTGGTGTGCCTAAAGCGTGTGCAAGCATGGGGTTAAGGCTTAAAGCTACTAAACTGGAGGCGCGAAGAAAGTCACGGCGTTGCATAGCGAATCGTCCTAGCTGATTTTATGAGTCGTCGATCAACTATGCCGTAAATGCCTAGGTAGAACTAGGTGTGAAAAGTTAACAGAGTGTTAGCGTAAGGCTAAATTTTCAGAAGGCTGTACAGTTAAGCTCATCACCGACCGCAATTTGTAACGATCTCCCGGATGCGTCAGTACTGCAAAGCTAATCAAACGCTCACCTGACCAAGTACGCCGACTGACTTGCAGACAAGGTAAATGTGCGTCCAGTTTCAAATAATCTTTGGCATGCTGACTGGGTAAAACGGCTTCGACAATATGCTCCATTGAGCTTAATGCATAGTGTTCGGATAAATATTGATTCGGGGTTTTTTGGGTAAAATCTTGCTGTAGATAGTGAGGTAAAACACTCGCGGCTAAATAACGCTCTTCGAGTTGAATCGGTAATTGATTCTCCAAATGCACAATCAGCGAATGAAATACGCGGCTATGCAACGGAATACCCAATTGCATCGCCACAAATTCGGACGCTGCTTGCTCATTCAAGGCTAAGACTTGGCTGGTATATTGATGACCGCGCTCCCGCACTTCTTCGGCGATATTGCGTACTTCTGCCAAAGGTGATTCGGCTTTCGGTGGAGTAACAAAAGTCCCAAGTCCCGGGTAGCGGATTAACCAACCCTCTTGCACCAAATCACGCAAAGCCTTATTCACGGTCATGCGGCTCACACTAAATTGCTCGACTAATTCAGCTTCAGTAGGGATTTTATCGCCCGCTGCATACTGCTGATTACGAATAGCGTCGCTAATGAATTGCTTGATTTGTTGGTAACGGGGTCGATGGTTCACCCAAAACTCCTGAGAATAATTCTGAGTGATCATCTTAGCAGTTTTATGTACTGGGCAGTAACTCAGGCGGCATATAATGCCTCAAAGCCCCACTACTAACCCATTGCTTGGCGCGTTCAATATCGGGCGCGAAGTAGCGATCCTTATCATAAAATGCTACTCGCTCGCGTAACTCTGCTTTCGCTGCTTCCAAACGCTCAGTCGTTTTTAAGGGTGCACGAAAATCCAAGCCTTGTGCTGCAGAAAGCAGTTCAATCGCCACAATCCCACACGTATTATCCGCCATTTCTAGTAAGCGCCGTGCGGCAAAGGTTGCCATCGACACATGGTCTTCCTGATTCGCAGAAGTGGGCATACTGTCCACTGAAGCGGGATGAGCAAAGGTTTTATTCTCGGAAGCTAAAGCGGCTGCGGTCACTTGCGCAATCATAAAGCCGGAATTTACCCCACCATTGTTCACCAAAAACGGTGGCAATTTACTCAAGCTTGAATCAATCAATAAAGCCATGCGCCGCTCCGAAAGTGCACCAATCTCAGCAATCGCTAAGGCTAAATTATCTGCTGCGAATGCAATGGGTTCGGCATGGAAATTACCGCCGGAGATAAATTCATTTTCCTCTGCAAACACTAAAGGATTATCCGAAACCGCATTGGCTTCAGTAAGGATGACCTCGGCTGCTTGGCGAATTTGCTGCAAACACGCACCCATCACTTGCGGCTGACAACGTAGCGAATAAGGATCTTGTACCTTGCCACAGTTTTGATGTGAACTGCCTAGTTCTGAACCAGTACCCAATAAATGTCGATAGGTTGCCGCTACATCGATTTGGGTTTGATGACCACGCACGGCATGTACACGTGCATCAAAGGGCTTGCGGCTACCGAGTGCTGCTTCGACGGAAAACGCCCCTGCAACCGTTGCTGCTGCGAATAAGTCTTCCGCCGCAAATAAGCCTTGCAAGGCAAAAGCGGTAGAAGCTTGGGTGCCATTTAACAGGGCTAAACCTTCTTTGGGTGCAAGGGTAAGCGGGCTTAATTCCGCCTGCTTTAAGCCTTCGGAAGCGTGCAGTCGTTTGCCATCAATCATGACTTCGCCTTCACCTAAGAGCACCGTACTCATATGGGCTAACGGGGCTAAATCCCCTGATGCTCCCACTGAACCCTTTTGTGGTACACAAGGATAGACTTGCTTATTGAGCAATTGCATCAAAGACTCAATCACTGCGTAGCGAATGCCTGAAAAGCCGCGCGCGAGGGAATTGATTTTTAATACTATCATCAAGCGCACGGTGGCTTCTTCCATGAGCGCTCCCGTACCTGCTGCATGCGAAAGCACAATACTACGTTGCAGCAGCTCTAAATCATGTGGCTCAATGCAGGTATTGGCGAGCAGACCAAAGCCGGTATTAATTCCATACACCACACGATTTTCGGTAATGACTTTGGCAACCGCTGCCGCACTGGCCTCGATTGCCGCACGGCAACTTGGATCAAGACTTACGTGAACGGGTTGTAAGGCGATTTGGCGTAGCTCGGCGAGGGTCAACTCCCCCGGCTTAATGACTAATTCAAACATCTTAAGCCCCCGACATGGGTAAATCTAAGCCATGCTCACGTGCACAAGTTTGTGCAAGCTCATAACCTGCATCTGCATGGCGCATCACCCCGGTAGCTGGATCATTGCGTAAGACGCGCGCTAAACGCTTAGTGGCTGCCTCGGTACCATCGGCAACAATTACCACACCTGCATGTTGGCTAAAGCCCATCCCTACACCCCCACCATGATGCAGGGAGACCCAAGTTGCGCCGCCTGCAGTATTCAACAGGGCATTCAATAAAGGCCAATCCGACACCGCATCTGAGCCATCTCGCATACTTTCGGTTTCACGATTGGGGCTAGCCACCGAACCCGAGTCTAAATGATCGCGTCCGATGACAATGGGTGCTTTCAATTCACCCGATTTGACCATCTCATTAAAGGCTAAACCTAAGCGCGCTCGATCTTTTAAACCCACCCAACAAATACGCGCGGGTAACCCTTGGAAGGCAATGCGTTCACGCGCCATATCCAGCCACTGATGCAAATGAGCATCGTCTGGAATCAGTTCTTTGACCTTCTGGTCAGTTTTATAAATATCTTCGGGATCACCCGACAAAGCAGCCCAACGGAAGGGACCAATACCTTGACAGAACAGGGGGCGAATATAAGCAGGTACGAAACCGGGGAAATCAAAAGCGTTTTCTACGCCTTTTTCCAAAGCCATCTGCCGAATATTATTGCCATAATCAGTAGTAGGAGCGCCGCGTTCTTGTAGGGTCAACATGGCACGTACTTGAATCGCCATCGACTCTTTCGCTGCATGCACGACCGCATTTGGATCGGTTTCGCGCCTAGCTTTAGCTTGCTCCAAAGTCCAATCTTTGGGTAAATAACCATTTAAAGGATCGTGCGCACTCGTTTGATCAGTGACGACATCCGGCAAAATATTCCGGGCGACAATTTCGGGGTAAATATCCGCGCAATTACCTAAGAGACCTACTGAAATTGCTTGGCCTTCGGCCTTAGCCGTGGCAATCATGTCTAAAGCCTCATCAAGGCTAGAAGCTTTTTTATCCACATAACGGGTGCGTAGACGAAAGTCGATGCGCGTTTCATCACATTCGACCGCGATACAAGAAAACCCTGCCATCGTTGCCGCTAAAGGTTGAGCACCACCCATGCCGCCTAAGCCGCCGGTGAGAATCCAACGTCCTCTAGTATCGCCGTGATAATGCTGCTTCGCCATCGCTACGAAGGTTTCATAAGTACCTTGCACAATGCCCTGCGAACCAATGTAAATCCATGAGCCAGCGGTCATTTGTCCATACATCATTAGACCTTGCTTATCCAGTTCATTGAAGTGCTCCCAAGTCGCCCAATGGGGTACGAGATTAGAGTTGGCTAATAACACCCGCGGTGCATCCGCATGGGTTTGGAAGACACCGACGGGTTTTCCGGATTGAATTAATAAGGTTTGGTCGTCTTCAAGGCGTTTGAGTACTTCGATAATTTTGTCATAGCAAGCCCAATCGCGTGCCGCTCGCCCAATGCCACCGTAGACTACTAAGTCTTCAGGGCGCTCCGCGACATCGGGGTGCAGGTTATTCATTAACATGCGCATCGGGGCTTCGGTGAGCCAAGATTTACAGCTTAGGGTTGTACCCGTGGGGGCGATAATGCGACGGTATGCGTCATGACGCTTATTCATGCTGTCCTCCAGTGATGCTATAAAACAGTCGTGCAGCGACACGGGCTGTCTGTAAATCTTGATCGTAGTTAGGGTTATATTCTGCAATATCGGCGAGGCGCAATTTTTGGCTGGCGCGAATCAATTCAATGACAGGCTCTAACACTTCTAAATTCACCCCTCGTGCGGCTGGTGCGCTCACACCGGGGGCGACACCTGCCGGCAAAACATCCAAATCAATCGTGAGATAAAGGTGATCACAGCCTGCGATGAAGTTTTTCACTTGTAATAAGGTGTCGGCTGAATCCAGCAAGCTCATCTGCTTATCCAAGCGATAAGACACTTGCCAATTCTGAGCGCGTTGGAATAAAGCTTGAGTATTTGCCATTTCACTCACACCCAAACAGCAATACTGAAACGGCCAGCCCCGCTTCTTGCAGCTTTGCGCAATTTGATAAAAGGGTGTCCCTGAGTTGCAGCCATTCGCATCCGTGCGAAGATCAAAATGTGCATCGAAATTGATGATACCGATCTTGGGGGCTGGTGTACGAGCTAAGTGATTGGCTAAACCCAACCAAGACCCATAAGCTACTTCATGTCCACCCCCGAGGGTAATCGGGAAATGATTTTGTTCAAGTAGCTGAGTAATTTGGTTAGCAAGATTGATCTGTGCGCTTTCCAAATCGCCTTCTAAACAACACACATTACCTGCATCATAAACTACTTGCTTGATACTCCATGGAATACCCGCCAAGAGTTTGCGAATTTGGTTCGGCGCTTGGGCTGCACCGACCCTTCCTTGATTACGGCGCACGCCTTCATCCGAGCAAAAGCCAACAATTGCTAAACCGCTGGAGTTCGCCCTAGCAAGCGGTTTGATCAACTGATGCAATCGCTGGGAGAGTTCAGGAATTTCACCCTGATCAATTCGCCCTGTCCAAATACCCTTAAAATCAAACTCAGACATAGGTAATCTCTCCTGCAAATACACGCTGTTTAATCGGATTAATCCCCACTTGATAAGCTAGTTCGGCGGGATGTTGGATATCCCAAACGATAAAATCTGCTGCAAAACCATTGCGTAATTGCCCGATTTGGTTTTGCAGACCTAAGGCTTGTGCTGCATGGCGAGTCACACCCATTAAGGCTTCCTCTGGTGTTAAGCGAAATAAAGTACAAGCCATGTTCATCGCCAAACGAATTGAAGCCAAAGGCGCCGTACCGGGATTAAAGTCCGTTGCTACCGCCATCGGCACTTGATAGCGACGTAATAGCTCAATCGGTGGAACTTTAGTTTCGCGTAGGAAATAAAATGCAGTGGGCAATAGGGTTGCAACCGTGCCAGACTCCGCCATTGCCGCGACACCGGTTTCATCCAACCATTCCAAATGATCGGCTGACCATGCGTGATAGCGTACCGCTAAAGTAGCTGCCTGTTGATTACTCAGTTGTTCGGCGTGGACATGAATGCCTAAACTGTGGGCTTGTGCTGTCTGCAAAATACGCTCGGTTTGTGTAGGGTTAAAGGCAAAATGCTCACAAAATACATCGACTGCATCGGCTAGATGTTCTGCCACAGCCGCAGGAAGCAGTTCTGCACAAATCCAATCCACATACGCATCAGCACGATGTTTGTATTCTGGAGGTAAAGCATGTGCACCTAATAAGGTGGTGGATACGCGTACTGGAAAACGCTTGGCTAATTCACGTGCTGCCTGCAGCATTTTGAGTTCAGTGCCTAAATCCAAACCATAGCCAGATTTTATTTCAATAGTGGTGATACCTTCGGTAATCAGTGCTTTTAAGCGTGGAACTGCTAATTCAATCAACTGCTCAACACTGGTATTGCGGGTCGCTCGAACCGTAGAAAGGATACCACCACCTTGTTGGGCGATTTGTTCGTAACTTGTACCTAATAAGCGCTGTTCAAATTCTTGGGCACGGTTGCCTGCATGGATGAGGTGAGTGTGGCAGTCAATTAGACCGGGGGTGAGGAGAGCACCTTGGACGTCGAGGATTTGAGAGTGCGTTAACTGTGAAGATTCTTGTTCAAAGGTCGCCATCGGTGCAATGCAATGAATTACACCTTGGCTAACGCCTAAAGCTTGGTTAGGTAATAATCCATAGGCTAGCGTTGAGATGGGGTCAAAGCTTGCCAGTTGAACGTTAATCCAAATTTTCTCACAGAGTTGAAACACAACTCCTCCTCAGGTATTTGTATATATATGTATATACGTTAACAGCCTGAAAGCAAAAGTCAAGTTACTATCTTGTTTAATAGACTTGAGGATTTTCCTCTATTAATTCCGCTTATCTGAAAAAACAAAACCCCCGGCTAGCGGGGGCAGAGGTTGCAGGTTTACACCTGTATAATTATTCTTATTGTAGTTCTGATCGAAGTTCTCAGGACACTCTGTTTTAAATCCCCCCTGCGCTGTTAACACAGGGGGTATCAGGAGTCGAGGCATGGCAGGCTACTTATTTTTATTATGTATTAAGCCTAACTCGCTACCTCTTAGGGCTTGCTGTTGAACTTCTAACTTCTCCTAAAGTCCCCCCCACTTACGCAGGGGGTATCAGGAGTCGAGGTCTTACAGGCAACTTATTTTTGTTGTTGTTTTATGCCTGCTTTCTACCTCTTGGGGCTTGTTGTCTTTATTCCGTTAACCCTTTCTTTTTTTATTCTCGTCCCTTGTGATCTGTATACTGCAACGGCTGTGCCAACTTGATTGGTAGCGACTTAACTACATGATCTGTAAGGTGTTCAAAGAAATTAAGTTTATTTAATCGACAAAGCTAATCAGTATGAAACTGTCAAGAAGTGACAGAACTGACAGTAGCAATTGACACAAAACAGCCAGAAGTCGGCTTTGTGTCACTGATTGTCAGATTATGAGCGGTAGAAAGGAGCGTTAGCTGAGGCTAGAGCGTAAAGCTTGGCGAATCATTTCTTCAACATTGAGATTTTGATTTTCTAAAGGCGCAATCATTTTGCTGGCTTGAGCAGGTTTATAGCCTAAAGCTAATAACGCATTGAGCGCCTCTTCAACAGGGGAAATAATTGTGAAAGGAGTGTTTGACTGTTTATGGTTGCCTATAAGTGGCTGGCTAGTATCGACTCTTGGTAAGCGATCACGCATTTCGATAATTAAGCGCTCAGCGGTTTTTTTACCTACGCCCGGAATGCGACTCAGGGCATTGGCATCGGCTGCATGAATTAGTTGGGCAAATTCAGTGGGAGTCATACCTGAAACGATGGCTAGAGCCATCTTTGGGCCTATGCCTGTGACCTTCAGAAGATGACGGAAGAGGGCGCGTTCATCTTGTGAGCTAAAGCCAAATAAGGTTTGAGCATCTTCGCGCACGACGAAATGCGTATAAATTGTCACTTCAGTTTGCTGATCAAGCGGCAGATTATAGAAGGTATTCATGGAAGCTTGTAGCTCATAGCCTACACCATGCACTTCAAGTAAAAGTTCGGGAGGCTGCTTATAAATAACTTTGCCGCGCAATAAGCCGATCATGGTCTTTCCTTTGAATGAAGCGAATCTTTAGCGGATCAGGCGCACCGCTTGAGCAATGCGATTATTTAAATGACTGGTATGAGCATGGCACAAGGCGACAGCTAAGGCATCCGCAGTGTCCGCTTGTAATTGGCCTTGGAGATTGAGTAAGACTTTTACCATATGCTGCACTTGCGCCTTATCTGCAGCGCCTTTACCGACGGTTGCTTGTTTAACTTGCTTGGCGCTGTATTCATGCACGGGCAACAGCAAAGTCACCCCCGCACAAATCGCTGCACCCCGTGCTTGGCCTAATTTTAATGCGCCACCGGCATTAGTGGCCACGAACACATCTTCCACACTCATTTCATCAGGATGCCAAGCGCGAATGATTTGTGAGATTTCAGCAAAAATAATCCCCAAACGTTCAGGTAAAGGACGATCACCTAAGCGGATACAGGTACTATAGATATGCTTGATTTTTTGTCCATCGGTCTCAATGACACCGATTCCGGTAATCCGAGAACCGGGGTCAATACCGATGATGCGCCGAGTCATCTTAATTTTCGCTTATTCAGCCGTTAAAGCGGTCATTACAGATTCTGAAATATCTGCATTGGAATAGACCTCTTGAACATCATCTAAGTCCTCTAAGAGATCAATCATTTTTAACAGCTTCTCGGCGACTTCTAAATCAGTAATTTCAGTCAAATTATCCGCCCGCATAGTGACTTCAGAGCTATCAGGAGTAAAGCCTGCTTCTACTAAAGCTGTTTGCACGGCTGCGAAATCTTCTGGAGTAGTGATAACTTCAATAGTGCCATCATCTTCAGTGACGACATCACTCGCACCGGCTTCTAGAGCAGCTTCCATCAGGGCATCTTCATTCACACCCGCAGCGAAACTCATCACGCCTAGGTTTTTGAACATATAAGCCACTGAACCATTCGTACCTAAGTTACCGCCATTCTTACTAAAGGCATGTCGCACTTCAGCAACCGTGCGATTGAGGTTATCGGTTGAAGTTTCCACTAAAACCGCAATCCCACCAGGGCCATAACCTTCATAAGTGACATCGGTATAATTGTCTGCACCTAATTCACCAGCCCCGCGTTTGCAGGCTTTTTCAATCGTATCTTTCGGCATATTTGCGCCGAGTGCTTTGGCAACCGCTAAACGTAAACGTGGATAAGCATTCGGATCAGCGGTTTTGCCTTCACGGGCGGCAACGGTGATTTCCCGAATCAGTTTCGTCCAAACTTTGCCACGTTTTTTATCCACTGCGGCTTTCTGGTGTTTAATATTTGCCCACTTACTATGGCCAGCCATAACTCAATCTCATCTACTAACTTCAAAAAATGGCAGGTAGTCTATCACAGCCTATTTATGCTTGGGCGGGTTTCAAATCTCGACCATCACAAAATCGGCTTTAGTGACCCCACATTCTGGGCAAACCCAATCATTAGGTACATCATCCCAGCGCGTACCAGGAACGATACCTTCATCAGGTAAACCCAGTTCTTCATCATACATAAAGCCACAGACAAGGCACATCCAAGCTTTCATCTAATCTACTCCAAGCAAATTACAATCAGGTATCTGGCTGGTGATTATCAGAAATGAACCTGAATAATTCAAATAAAGCTGGTGGGCAAAGTAAGAAGTAACTGGGGAAGAAAGGAGCAGTAGAAGACAGATCCACTCAAACGAGTCTAAGTAGAGGAGGAGTTACTTAAACTCGCTGAGCTGGAGGAAAATACTTAAACTTAAGCAACATGACGCTGTTCATCGTCGATGCCTTTACGGCCATGGCGAACAGCATATTCGATTTCACTACGTACTAAACCCATATCGCTTAAATCACGGTCACTTAAGGAATGCAGGTCACGGATTGCTTGACGAATTTCAGAGCCGCTATGTTCGCTGTCATTAGCGGCAGCTTCTGGGTGCACTAAACTACTAAAAAAATTAAATAAACTTTTCATTTTATCTCCGCTAAAAGTTATTTTGTTTTGACCAGTGTAGCTTAAGAATTTTGTTGCATTGCAGCAAGCAAGGCTTTTTCAAGGGGAGGGTGAGATAAGTTAACCTTACAATGCATTTAAGTCGGGAACTTTTAGCGCTTTTGCTAACACCAAGCTTTCTTGGTTTTCAGGTATACTCGCCGCCATTTATAGAGCTAACCTAATATTTAAGCAGCATGATTGTTTTTTCTGAACTCTCTTTACGTCGTGGCCCCAAGGCTTTACTCGAAAGTACTTCTTTTAGCATTCACCCGGGACAAAAAGTCGGTTTGACCGGTGCTAATGGTGTAGGCAAGTCGAGCTTATTCGCTCTGATTCGCGGTGAACTGGGGCAAGACAGTGGTGTTTTTTCCATGCCCCCCGCTTGGGTGTTAGCGCATGTCAAGCAAGAAACCCCTTCTAGTACGCAAACCGCCTTAGAGTATGCCCTGCAAGGCGACGCGGAATATGTGAACTTACAAGTTCAGATCGCAGAGGCAGAGGGCGCACGCTTAGGTGAACTACATGCGCGCTTAGATGCCATTGATGGTTACACGGCTGAAAGTCGTGCGGCGACCTTGCTACATGGTTTAGGGTTTAAACCTGAAGAGATGCAGCGTCCGGTTTCGAGTTTTTCCGGTGGTTGGCGGATGCGTTTGAATCTGGCACAGGCTTTAATGTGTCGTTCCGATTTATTGCTGCTTGATGAGCCGACTAATCATCTGGATTTGGATGCGGTGATTTGGCTGCAAGATTGGTTAAAAAGCTATCGTGGCACTTTGTTACTGATTTCGCATGACCGTGAGTTTCTGGATGCGATTTGTACGCAAATTGCGCATATTGAACAAGCACGTTTGACTTTATACGGCGGTAATTATTCGACTTTTGAAATTACCCGTGCAGAAAAGCTTGCTCAGCAACAATCTGCTTATGAAAAGCAAAAGCGTGAACGTGAGCATATGCAGCGCTATGTCGATCGTTTCCGTGCCCAAGCCACCAAAGCTCGTCAAGCTCAAAGCCGCTTAAAAGCCCTTGAGCGTATGGAGGTGATTGCTCCAGCGCATGTGGATTCACCCTTCAGTTTTAGCTTTCGTGACCCTGAAAAAATGCCAGATCGTTTACTCAATCTGAGTGGGGTGAGCGTCGGCTACGGTGATAAAACCATTATTGCCCATGTGCGCTTACAGATTTTACCCGGTGAACGCATTGGTTTGATTGGCCCGAACGGTGCGGGCAAATCCACTTTAATTAAATTCCTTGCGGGTCAATTACCCGCTCAAGCAGGTGAATGCTGGCAAGCACAAGATTTAAAAGTGGGTTATTTTGCTCAGCATCAATTAGAGCAGCTCAAAATTGATCAATCACCTTTACAGCATTTGCGTGCCTTAGATAAGCAAGCACGTGAACAGGATTTGCGCAATTATCTCGGTGGCTTTGCCTTTCATGGCGAACGAGTGGATGAAGCGGTTGAGCCGTTTTCGGGTGGGGAAAAAGCGCGTCTCGCTTTAGCTTTATTGATTTATCAGCGTCCTAACTTGCTGTTGCTTGACGAACCTACCAACCATCTTGATTTAGACATGCGCCTAGCCCTAAGCATGGCTTTGCAGGAGTTTAATGGCGCGATGGTGATTGTTTCGCATGATCGCCACATGTTGAAAACCGTCACTGATCAACTCATCTTAGTCGATAGTGGTAAGGCGACTGAGTTTGATGGTGATTTAGACGATTATGCAACATGGCTACAAAACCGCTTTCGCGACGAAGAAGCAGCTAGTAAACCGGCTGCAACCACTACGACAGCCCATAGTGCGGCTGGACGCAAAGATCAACGTCGTGAGTCAGCAGAAAAGCGTAAGCAACTGCAGCCACTCAAGCGTAAAGTCGATCAACTTGAGCAAGAAATGAATAAGCTCCATCAGCAGAAAGTCAAATTGGAAGCCGTTTTAGCTGCTCCTGAAAGCTACACTGACACGAATAAAGCCAATTTAAAGCAATGGCTACTGGATAAAAGTGCCTTGGAAGAACGTTTAGAAACCGTTGAGCTGGAATGGATGACCTTAAGCGAGGAGTATGAAACCGCTTTAGCGGAGTAGTGGTTATGCTTACAGGGTCGCGTGAGTGTAAGCAGGCTGCTGATGAACAACCCCTACAAGACCCCACAGGCTATCCTTCAGGATTTAAGCTATCAACCTTTACCCCCGGCCTTAAAGACTTTGTATTGGCTAATGGGTTTGGCTTTTAGCTGTTCATTTATTTCTACCACGATAGGTTTTGTCAATGTCGTCAAAGCCGCTTCGTGGATTTTCCTTTTACCTTGGACGCAGCAATTGATGCTGTTAGGCTTAGCCGGTTCTGGGTATGCCTTATTATTCGCTTTCTATTACTTTTTAGTGTTTCGACCTTTGCAATTACGTAGGCGCACGACTAGCCGCTGGTGGTTGATTGCAGTTTTGATTTTAGCGCTTTTGTGGTTATGGTTTGTGCTACTGCCTGATGATAATCCGCAGGTAGTAAGCTCTATGGTTGATGTAAGCTTAGCCGCTGCAGAAATTGGTTTATTGATACTCGGTGGTTTATTAGCAGCTCGACCGGCTGCTTTAGAGCATTTAACGAACTAGTGATGTCGTGTACTTGAGTAATGGGCTATGCTTGATTAATCACTTAGCATAATTGATCAGCATGAATAGTCTCTATGAACCCCCGCGCTCTAAAGTTAAAGACTTAAATTACCGGCCATTGCCCTATTCTTTAAAACTACTGTACGGATTGATGAGCTTAGCTGTGCTATATTCCGTCTTGTTTACAACAATTAGCTTTATTGTAACCCTACAAAAAGAGCCTTGGATTCTAAGCTTATCGTGGGATGGTCTGTTCCTTTTTATAATAGCTCTTCTTGCATCTTATAGTTTCATTTTTGTTTTTTACTATTTTTTAGTATTTCGTCCTTTATATAAGCGCCGACGATCAACATACAAATGGTGGTTAAGTGCACTGTTAATCTTGTTAGGGCTTTGGATAGTTGTTTTATTATTCACTGCTGGGGTTAGTTCTGAAAAAGGCTTATTAATACAAAAGATATTAAGTGGTTTAGAGCCGATATTTTTAGGCTTAGGCGTTATTCTTGCTGCTCGCCCGACTACTTTAGCGAATTTACCGAATTAAACCGCTGCCCATAATTCATATTGTTCAGATGAGAGCTTGAGCAGTGCGCATAACGCTTGTAAACGCGCTAAATCTTTGGGTTTGCGCGTTAAATCGGTGGGTGCTTCTGGGACTTGACAATTAATCGTGGTGAGTTGTCGAGCTAAGCGAATGGTATCCTGATGTTGAGTGACGAGCTGCTGCAAACGCTTTGCACCTAAAACTTGCATACTGCCAATTTGCTCAAGATTTGCCAGCATATTATCCAAAGAACCGAAGCGCTTCAGCAGCTTAGCCGCAGTTGACATACCCACTCCCGGCACACCCGGAATATTATCGGCTTTGTCGCCAGCAATCGCGAGTTGGTCAGCAATTTGCTCAGGCCAAACTCCAAAGCTATCTTTGACCCCACCCGCATGCAGAGCACCACGCCGGTTATAATCCCACCAAATATCTTCCGCTTTTAGTAATTGTGCGAGATCTTTATCACCACTAACAATGATGATTTGTCGGTGTGGATTGCGGTTTTGTGCTGCCCAAGTGCCGATTAGATCATCGGCCTCATGCGTGGTGCTTGCTGCTTGCGTAATGCCTAAGGCATCTAAAAAATCACGGCAACACTGAAATTGATATTTCAATTCATCAGGTGCTGAGCTGCGGTTGGCCTTGTATTCTGGGTAAATCGTTTTACGCTCTGAGCTTTGCAGGCTAGTGTCAAAAGCGAACCCAATCTGCTGTGGTTTTTGTTCATGCAATAGGTGATATACAAAACGCAAAAAGCCATGTACTGCATTGACAGGATTACCAGCCTTATCCTTAGGAAAGGGGTTACGGATAAACCAAGCACGGAAAACAAAAATACTCGCATCAATGAGCCAAATGCGCTCGAGTGAAACCTGTAAAGAGTTGGGCATACTGAGGTATAGTTTATAAAAGCTTAAGCATAGCAAACCACCGTAAACATACGGTGGTTTAATGAAAGAAATCCTTTACCTTAAAAGCCTTGGCTTGGGAGCATCCGCTGTTGGTATGAGGCTGAAACGTTTTTTTATAATTCCGGTAAAGGATTCGGGCATTTTCCGGTTGTTGAACTTCACTTGAACTAGCTAGTCCTTTAGGTTCAAGCCTCGTTCATCATCTGTTCAGTATTGTATATAGCCGCTTTACCTTTAAGCTGGGCAGTTGCTGTAATATAAGGTGGTAGTTAACCGACGAACGGTAAGCATGTTGATTTAATTCGCAATTTTTTTAAGTTATTTTTAGTTTTAAGGCTATGCTTTAAAAATGGACAGCAGACTGCTTCAGAACAGGGTATTTTGATAGCTGGCAGGAATCAAAAGGGCAAGGAGCTTGCAGTATGAAGGTTAAATCGCTGTATCACTTAGCTGCGTTAATGTTAGGAGCGAGTCATTTGGCTGCCTGTAGCAGTCGTGAGGATGTGCAGGCTTCCATCGTTGAAAATGTACCGACGCCCGCGTTTATGCTCTCAGAAGACGGTGTTGGACCCTTAAATGCCGATACGCCGTTTAATCTAGTGCGCATTGGTGATGCTTTCCAAAACTATAATGTGGCCGAAGAAACTCCACTGAATGGTGGTGAAGACAATCGCATCATTACGGTTAAGGAACAAGTTAAGCCTGTCTTAACTATTAATCCAGACTTCCAACAAAAACGCATTTTCTCAGTGATCGTGCATGACAACTTGGTGGGCAATAAACTAGGCCATACTTTGGGCACTAGATTCTCTGAAATTTATACGCCACAAACCCTTGAACAATGTGCGCCGGGTGTCGATGACTGGGCAGGGAAAGTAATGTGTTATGCACCGAAAAATACCCGCATTTTGTATTTATTCAGCGGGACTAGCCCTAAGATAACGGACAAAGTACCGACTCCTGCAGAAATGCAAGATTGGGTTTTAGAAGAGTTTGTTTGGAAAGCACCCACAAAACAACCCTAGCGGCTTGCTCCTAAGCTGAACTTAGGAGCAAATAACTCTAGATATGTCTTAAGCTGGTTTGTAATTATCGATCTTAGTCGCACCTGCACCGAAGAAGAATTTTTCCATTTCTTCTTCAAGAAACTTACGATCTTTTGGATTAATTGGGCTTAAGCGATATTCATTTAAGAGCATAGTTTGTTGACGTAACCATTGTTGCCAAGCCTCCTTCGAGACATTTTCATAAACACGCTTGCCTAAATCTCCGGGATAGGTTAGGCGATCTAAACCTTCTGCTTCGCGGCCTAAGAGTACGCAATTTACCATTCGAGTCATACTTCCTCCGTTAAGTGCTTTAAAAGACGTTGAGCTGCGCTAGACAGCCCACCGCTAAATTCAGTACCGGCTTTATACCAAAGCCAGCTATCCCTATCCATTATTCTATCAGTGGCTGCGTGTAAATCCTGCACATCGACTAACAAAGGCTTTAAGTGCAAAGTAAAATGTGAAAAGCTATGTGTGATGGTAGGTAAGCTGGCAATTGCTAAGGGTTGGGTCGTCACAGTGGCTAAAGCGGTTTGTTCGTCAGGAAACTCTGGAAAACTCCATAATCCACCCCAAATGCCAGTGGGTGGACGTTTCTCTAAAGCAATTTCGCCCTCAGCATTTCTGAGCATTAAAGCCACGGCTTGTTTTTCAGGTAAGTCTTTAGCAGGGTGTGGGGCAGGATAGGCTTCAGGCCTACCTAGCTTAAAGGCTTGGCAATCGGTTTGAATCGGGCATAGTAAACAGGCAGGATTGCTGCGCGTACACAAGGTTGCGCCCAGATCCATCATTGCTTGAGTATAAGCGGCATTCCGTTCTGGTGGTACATGCTGTTCTGCATGAGCCCAGAGTTGCTTCTGTACCGCTGACTGCCCCGGATAACCTTCCACCGCATGATAGCGTGCTAACACGCGCTTCACATTGCCATCTAAAATCGCCTGTGCCTGATTAAATGCTAAGGAGAGAATTGCACCTGCTGTAGAGCGTCCAATGCCCGGTAAAGCTTCAACTCCCGCTAAAGTAGTGGGAAATTCACCAGCATGCTGAGTACAAATAAGTTGGGCTGCTTTGTGTAAATTGCGAGCACGGGTGTAATAGCCTAAGCCTTCCCAATGCTTGAGCACCGCATCAGACGAAGCATTCGCTAAACTTTGAATATCAGGAAAGCTTTGCATAAAGCGCTGATAGTAGGGAATAACCGTAGTCACTTGCGTCTGCTGCAGCATGATCTCAGAAATCCAGACGCGATACGGCGTGGGATTATGTTGCCAAGGCAAATGCCTGCGACCGTTCTGATCAAACCACGTCAATACTTTATCTGCAAAGCTTTCAAGCACTGATACTACCCATCTAAAGATGCAAAAACCTAGGATAGTGAAATTCTGGGCAGATGTATAAATCCCCTAAGCTCTCCATCAGCTTTCCGTGAAACTAAGCGGTTCTTAGCCTAGATGATTGTTGTCTGTAGAAAAACACTCTACAATAGCGCTCCTACTCACACGAGTGCGGGTGTAGTTCAATGGTAGAACGGCAGCTTCCCAAGCTTCATACGAGGGTTCGATTCCCTTCACCCGCTCCAAATACTCATTTCAAGCCTTACCTTATCAGTGAAAACCTTCAGCCGCAGTGTAGGGATGGAGTGTGGTTTATTCGATGAGCTTGTTGATGTTTTGGCTCAAGCGGAAGCGGCTAAGAAGAAATGTGGCCGTCCGAGTTTAAGTCTAGAGAATCAACTGTGCCTGACATTGAGCTATTGGCGCGAATGTTGAACACGCTGTGTCCTATGAGACTGTGCGTAATGACTTAATAGTACTAGCTAATAAGTTGAAGCTGCTGGATAAGTTCAAGAGTGGGCATGAGTATGTGTTGATATCATCGGCTCATTTACTAGAGCGAATTCAACAGTAAGCAGGTTAAAAAGGGTAGATTAGCGGGTACATTATTAAATTTCTATTTCTATAATTTAATCAATATCTTATGTTTATGTGTTGATTTTCTTCACTGTCTTAGCCATGAATTTTACACAAGCCTTTATTACTAGTTTAGTATTGATTAATCTAATAGCTTGCTCTAGTCAAGTAAGCCCCATAAAGGCTTGGGCTGAGTTCTGGCATCCTATGCCTCAGCGCTATGTAAACACAGTTATTCAGCGTTTAACAGCCACTGGTTTACCTATGCAGTCATTAGGTAGTGTGCACTATGCACAACAAACCTTTCCGTTAAAAGTTGTGCGGGTGCAACGAGTGGCCAAACAAGCGCCCGTTTGTATTTTTGCGGGGGTGCATGGCAATGAAATTGCGGGTACTGAAGCGGCCTTATCGTTAATTGATGATCTAGCTAGAGATAGCAGCCTTTATCCGCAAACGAATTTTGCCATTCTACCACTCGTCAATCCTTGGGGTTGGGAGCATGGCTTTCGTTATAACTATGAGGGGCAGGATATAGCCCGTAATTTTGCATTGCAAGGCACGCAAGAAACTGTTTTGGTAAAGCAATTATTGGCCAAAGAGAGTTGCCGTTTGGTCGTGGATTTGCATGAAGATAGCCAGCACTCGGGCTTTTATTTGCTCACTTATGCGAACCCTGATCCTAGTTTTACGCCAAGGTTAGTACAACAGCTAGCTAAGGCATTAGGGGTGGAGGTCGCAAAACAAGTACCGCAAGGGGTGTATCAAGTAGCGGCGGAGGATTTTGCTACTAACCCACGTCCGACTCTTTCCCAATATGCCCGTGAACAAGGTGTGGAGCAGACTTATATTATTGAGACGCCCATGCAATTAGCCCTTGAGCAACGGGTGAGTATCCATCGAAAGGTTTTAGATAAATTACTCACTCAGCTACCTTCTCATACAAGGCATTTAGCTCCTTGTGAAAATAGAGGCGCGCTGCTTGAAACCTTCTGAGCTCTAAAAGCGCAAGTGCTTAACTGACAGGCCGTTATTAATCAATTCGTTGAGTGAGTCGATACCAATACGTAAATGCTGCTCAACAAAATCGGCACTTACTTTTTTATCGCTGGCTTCAGTTTTAACACCTTCGGGTTCCATTGGGCGATCTGAAACTAGCAATAAAGCCCCAACAGGAATTTCATTGAAGAATCCAGCACTAAAAATAGTCGCGGTTTCCATATCAATCGCCATACAGCGGATACTTTTTAAATAGGCTTTGAAAGTATCGTCATGTTCCCAAACGCGGCGATTCGTGGTGTACACCGTTCCTGTCCAATATTCGCGTTGGTATTTGCGCGAAATGGTGGTGGAAACGGCTTTTTGCAAACTAAACGCCGGTAAGGCGGGTACTTCGCTTGGGAAGTAATCGCTAGAAGTACCTTCACCGCGAATCGCAGCAATCGGCAGGATTAAATCACCGAGCTGATTCTTCTTTTTTAGGCCGCCACATTTGCCTAAGAACAGTACTGCTTTAGGGTGTACCGCACTTAATAAATCCAGAATCGTGGCTGCATTGGGGCTACCCATGCCAAAATTAATAATCGTAATATTATTCGCGGTCGCATTCGGCATACTGCGGTCAGCCCCAAGCATGGGCACATTATGCCAGCGAGCAAAAATTTCCACGTATTGATTGAAATTGACCAACAGAATATATTGCCCAATGCTTTCTGGAGTTAAGCCGGTATAGCGAGGTAGCCAATTAGCCACAATCTCTTGTTTAGTGCGCATACGATGTTCGTCCTTATTGTTATTAGCGGAACCTGTCTGTGATGCAGGCTTTTAAATAGAGGAAGGAGATAATA
Source organism: uncultured Thiothrix sp. (assembly GCF_937873765.1). Taxonomy (GTDB): domain Bacteria; phylum Pseudomonadota; class Gammaproteobacteria; order Thiotrichales; family Thiotrichaceae; genus Thiolinea. The sequence continues at coordinate 49,696 of NZ_CALMZC010000058.1, forward strand.
ATCTTCTTAGAAAGTTCCTATCTTTCTAGCCTCAAAGTCTAAATTTAAGCAGCTTGCATGAGTTTGGCAAGTAATGTTTGTCCTTGCTCCCAAGCACCTAAACCGCTGCTGGCATTAATATGCCCATAGTCACCGATCACGGCTAACTCACTACCCCAAGCCTGTGCGCAGTGCTGCATGTATGCTGCTGAACCATAAGGATCATTCGTACTGCAAACTATAATACTTTTGAATGGCAGAGGCTGCATCGGTGTCTGTTCATAACCTTTAGCATCCTTGGGAAAATTGGTTCCTTGTGGATCAGGCACAGAGACTAATAAAGCGCCTTGAAGGTGTTGCTGTGTTTGTGCTGACCAATGAGCGACTGTTAAACAGCCTAAGCTGTGAGCAACTAGAATCACAGGTTGAGTTTGTTGTTGGACAGCTTGTTCAAGCGTTGCTACCCATTCAGTGCAACTGGGGTGATCCCAGTCACGTTGTTGTACGCGGGTGGCATTAGGGAAGATTGCTTCCCAACGAGTTTGCCAGTGATCTGCATCGGAATTGTAGATGCCGGGGAGGACGAGAAGCTGGGGAGTACGGGTTTGCATGATTGGTATCCGCTTAACTTTTCAGAGTAGTCTAACTGAAAGCTTGTAAAAGTAGTTATGCTATTATAGTTCAATGAGCTTATGTATTTTTTAGGTGGTTGTTCATGGAGTGGTCGGAAGTAATTCATAATCCTTTCTTGAAGGATTTACCTTTTAAAATTGAGCTAAATAAATTTGGTAAGTTGTTAATGAGTCCCGCCTCAAATAGTCATGGGCGTTTTCAAGGGCGGATTGCGGGCTTGCTGTGGCAAGGTTTACCAGATGGTGAAGTGATTACCGAGTGCTCTGTTCAAACCTCAGAAGGTGTTAAAGTGGCGGATGTTGCGTGGGCTTCTGCGGAGTTTATCGCTGAGTTTGCTTATGCCACACCATATCTTAAAGCGCCGGAGATTTGTGTTGAGATCGTGTCACCGTCCAATTCTAAGCTGGAGATTAGCGAAAAGGTTGATTTGTATTTAGCTAAGGGTGCTAAAGAGGTTTGGGTGGTTTATTTGGATAACCGCTTAGAGATTTTTTCACATGTCGGTTTAGTCGAACAAAGTATTTTTTTAGGGGATTTTAAGGAAAAATTTTTTAATTCAATAGGATGACTTGTCAGTAAACGACGTTAAATATTACAGCCATTAGGTTAAGAAAATAAGAGTTATTATATTTCTAGCGGGTCAGCTAATCCGTATATTTTACAAAGACAATTGTTTTTTATGATAATTGGAGCTTGATAGTTAGACCTCCCTATAAGATGCATACCCCCATCAATCAAGTCAGCCCAAGGCATTTTGGAGTGATAAGCATTATGCATGATAGAGAACTCTATTCTTTCGCGTTTTCTCTTTTCAACTACAGAAGCTATAAAAAGCCGATAAGCATTAAGTTCTTTATGAATAGCACTAACAAGATAGTCTTTATTCTCATAGAATAACTGCATATTTTCTCTAGCATAGCTCCACCCATGCCAAAGTTCTTGGCGAATGCCTTGTTTTGCGAGGTCAATATCAAGAATAGTATAAGACCCATTCATATATGCACGCGTATGCTGGTAAATACGTTTTTTTGTTGAGCTAGTTACACCAACAGAACGCAAAATATAACCATCTCGGTATTCAAATGTTAGCAAGTAAACGCCTGCAATATCTGGAAGAGACGGTAGTCGATTCACCTGTTCGTATTTAGGCCAAGAAAACGGGCCTGACCATTGAAGCTCTTCAGTCAAAATTAGTTCGCTATCTCTGGAGCGATTAAAGCTCCAGAATTTGGGTAAATCTTGCATGTTTATAAATAAGAATTTACTGCTAGACCTAAATCTTACCCCCCATCACCTGCATTAAGAATGGAGGGTAAGAAGTAGTTTTACTCCATCTCCACCACTAAATCCCCTTGCTCCACCAACTCACCTTGATGCAGATGAATTTGTTTCACTTTACCTGCAGTGGGTGCAGTAATCGTTGTTTCCATTTTCATGGCTTCGATGACAAATAGCGGGGTATTTTGCTCCACTTCTTGGCCGGGTTTGACCATGATTGCGGAGAGTTTACCTTGTAGTGAAGTACCGATTTCTTTTTCACCCACCGCTTTACGATTGCTCGCTTTGGTCGGTTTGACAGAAAGATCACGCACTTGTACTGAACGAATCTGGCCGTTGAAGTCGAAAGTGACGATACAATTGCCGTTTTCATCTGCATCCGAGCGATACAACAAGCGGATGATTAAGACTTTACCTTGACCTAATTCAACTAAGACTTCTTCATTGAGCTTCAGGCCGTAGAAGAATAGTGGCGTGGGTAAATGGCTTACATCCCCGTATTCCTGCTGGTGTTTATAAAACTCTTTATAAACAGCGGGATACATTTTGTAGGATAAGAAATCGAGGAAGCTACGATCCACATCAAATTCTTGTTTGAAGGCCGCGAATTCAGCGTCCAAATCAACCGGTTGCAGGTGATCATTCGGGCGACCTGCATTCGGCTTGTCACCTTTTAGCACAATGTCACTGAGTTGAGTCGGGAAACCGCCGGGGACTTGCCCCAAACCACCTTTGAACAGATCAATCACTGAATCAGGGAAGGCGAGGGTGCTACCACGTTCCATCACATCTTGTTCGGTCAGGCTATTCGAGGTCATGTAAATCGCCATGTCACCGACCACTTTGGAAGAGGGGGTCACTTTGACAATATCACCGAACATACGATTCACTACCGCATAGTTTTCTTTCACTTCCTCAAACTTATGCTCCAAACCTAGTGCTATCGCTTGGGGACGTAGGTTCGAGTATTGACCGCCCGGAATTTCGTGATTGTAAACTTCCGCCGTTCCAGCTTTTAAGCCCGATTCAAACGGATAGTACATTTCACGCACATCTTCCCAGTAGTTTGCATAATCATTCAGTGAGCGCAGATCAAATTTCTGTTCACGCGGATGGCCTTCCATTGCCGCAATCAGTGAGTTTAAGTTCACTTGCGAAGTTAAGCCAGACATGGAACTCATACAACCATCGACCACATCAACACCACATTCAATCGCTTTGAGTAAGGTCGCGGCTTGGATTGAAGCGGTATCGTGGGTATGCAGATGAATCGGAATGCTCACCGCTTCTTTCAAAGCAGGGATGAGCTTCGCCGCCGCATACGGCTTCAATAGACCCGCCATATCCTTGACTGCGAGCATATGTGCACCCGCATCTTCGAGCTGTTTAGCCAGATCGAGATAATATTGCAGGTTGTATTTATAGCCGGGGTCAGTACGCAGCACATCGCCGGTATAGCAAATCGTTCCTTCCGCAATCCCGCCAGTGCGCTCGCGTACCACTTGAATGGATTTACGCATACCTTCAATCCAGTTCAGGGAATCGAAAATACGGAAGACATCAATGCCTTGTTCCCATGACTTTTCGATGAAGGCTTGAATTAGATTATCAGGGTAAGCGGTATAACCGACCGCGTTTGAGCCACGGAAGAGCATTTGGAATAGAATATTCGGCACGGCTTCGCGCAATAATTTCAAGCGATCCCACGGGCATTCATGTAGGAAGCGCATGGAGACGTCAAAAGTCGCGCCGCCCCACATTTCCAAAGAGAATAGCTGCGGATGGTTTTTCGCAAAGCCTTCAGCGACGCGCAACATATCATCCGTCCGCACGCGGGTGGCGAGTAAAGACTGATGCGCATCGCGCATGGTCGTGTCGGTGTAGAAAATATTCGGCTGCTCTTTCACCCATTGGCAGAATTTCTCTGCACCCATTTCCGTTAGTAGATTTTTTGTACCTTTTGGATACTCACCAACCACAGGGAAATCAGGAATAATTGGCTTGCGGAAATGCTTATTCGGATTCGGATTTTTAACATCCGGATTACCATTCACGGTGACATTCGCCACGAACTTGAGCGTTTTTGTGCCACGGTCAAAACGTTGTGGGGTGTGGAATAGTTCTGGATGTTGGTCAATAAAAGTAACGGTACATTTGCCATCCGCAAACACGGGATGCTCTAGAACATTTTCTAAGAAGCCAATATTGGTTTTGACCCCGCGAATCCGAAACTCTTTTAAACCGCGCAGGTTACGGCTAATCGCGCCATCTAAAGTCCGACCCCATGAGGTGACTTTAACTAGCATCGAGTCAAAGAATGGCGATACTTTTGCCCCCGGATAAGCTGCACCCACATCTAAGCGAATCCCGAAACCACCCGTGGAGCGGTAAGCGATAATCGTACCGTAATCCGGTTTGAAACCATTTTCAGGGTCTTCAGTCGTAATCCGACATTGCACCGCATAGCCATTGCAGCGAATTTCATCCTGCGAATTAATATTAATGCCGTTGTCGCTGAGTTTGCGCCCATCCGCCACTAAAATTTGGCTACGCACAATATCGATGCCAGTAATTTGTTCAGTGATGGTGTGCTCGACTTGCACCCGTGGATTCACTTCAATGAAGTAAATATTTTCCTCAGCATCGACTAAAAACTCGACCGTACCGGCACAGGAATAATTAACATAGCGGGTAATCGCTAAGGCATAGTCATAGAGTTTCTGGCGAGTTTCATCTTTTAAACCCGTGCTTGGAGCGACTTCCACCACTTTCTGGAAGCGGCGTTGCACAGAGCAATCACGTTCATACAAGTGGATTAAGTTGCCGTGCGTATCGCCAAGGATTTGTACTTCGATGTGCTTGGGCGAGTCGATATATTTTTCTAAGAAAACAGTGTTATCGCCGAAGGCTTTGAGGGCTTCATTGCGTGCATCATTATAGGCTTTCTCTAATTCATGGGGTTTACGTAAGACGCGCATTCCACGCCCACCACCACCAGCCGCCGCTTTCATCATCAGCGGATAACCAATGCGATCTGCTTCTTTACGCGCAATCTCTAAACTATTCAAGGGCTCTTGGCTGTCTTGAATAATAGGCAGACCAGCAGCGATGGCGATTTCTTTAGCAGCGACTTTATCGCCAAGTTTTTCCATGGCTTCTGGGCTAGGGCCCACGAAAACAATGCCCTCTTCACGGCAGCGGCGGGCAAAGCGCACATTTTCCGATAAGAAGCCATAGCCGGGGTGAATCGCCGACACGCCATGACGTTTAGCAATCTGAATAATGCCTTCGATATCGAGATAAGGCTTCAATGGCTCATCATCTGCACCAATTTGGTAAGCTTCGTCTGCCTTATAACGGTGCGGCGAAAAGCGATCTTCGTAGGTATAAATTGAGACAGTTTTAAGCCCAAGCTCTGCCGCAGCACGCAAAATCCGAATGGCAATCTCGCCACGATTGGCGATGAGCAGCTTTTTAATCTTCAAACCCATGTAAACTTAACCTCGTAACTAAGATGTAAACCCAGCCTAACAGGGTGTAGCACAGTTTTTATGTGCGGCTAGTATAGCGATTTTAAGAAAGCGAGGCAGGATTCATGCCAGTTTTTGCATACATGTGGCTAGGTATTTAGAGAACTCTTGATCCATATAGACGCACCACCGCCCAGCGTCGTTGCCACCGCCGACTTTTCACAAAGAAGCGCTTAATACTTTGCCAAGCTGTCAAACGAAAGCCTTGATAGCGTCCCGGAATATCAGAATCGCCACGAGTTTGCTCAATCAAAGGTTGGCTTAAGAATGCTTGTCTCAGCAATCCATCGCTATAACGCCAAACTAAATCGATAGGAAAATACAATTTGTCGCTTTGTGCTAAAAAGGCTTTCGCCGCCTCTAAAGAGACAATATATCCGCTACCCAAGGCGGGTGCAGGGTCACATTCACATAAAATCATCGCTGGGTTGATTGGATTTAGTTTGAAAATCCGCCAACGTCGGCGCCATTCAAGTTTGCGCCATAAGCTACGAGCACTTTGCCAAAGTAAGGGGCGCTCCAAAATTTGCTGATTCAGCAAGCTATTTAAAGCACTTACTTCTAAAGGATAAGGTTCGGCTGAAGATAAATTCACAAAATCATAAGCTGTATAGACTTTAGTGTTTAGAAATTCAATCAGTTTAGGATTAAGGCTAATATCGTCTTCTAATATCAGAGCAAATGGCATATTGTGTACAATCATTTGTTTCCAAATCAGGCGATGTGACTCTGCACAACCGATTTCACCCATCACCGCCGGTTTCTTTTGTTCTAAGAGGAAGCGCTCTTTTTGTAGCAAGGGGTAGTCAGCAGGTAATTGGTTACCATCGACTGCACTAATACGCTGAAACTCAAGACCTAATTGCTCTAATTGAGTTTTAACCTGTTCCAAACGATCAGGGCGACGATCTAAATTAATGAGGAAAATCTGCATGGCGTTAAAGCATAGGTGTGTTGGCAGGAGTGGTTTGAGCTAAGTATTGTTCGGCAGCATAACTAGGCGCAAATTCTGGCCTTAATGCAACTTGGAAGGCTGCTGGATTTTGGTTTAAAGCTTGAAGTTTGTCAGCAAAACCTTGTAGATCATCAATTGCGACCAAATTAGCCGCTGGCAGAATTTCATTCGGGCCAGAAGGGCAGTCCGTGCTAATGACCGAAACTTTGAGGGCTAGTGCTTCTAAAATTACCAGCCCTAGTCCTTCAAAATCAGAGGAAAGCAACAAACCCTTAGCGCCTGCAATCAGTGGATAAGGATTAGAATGAAAGCCTTCAAAGATTACTCGCTCACTAATCCCCAATTCTTTAGCCAGTTCTTGGGTGGTAGCGAGTAACTCACCTTGACCAACTAGTACTAGCGGCGTTTGTACCGAACTTAGTGCATAAGCACGCAAGAGTCGATCATGGCGTTTAGCCTGCTTAAATTTACCCACGTGAATAAAATACTCAGGCAGTTTAATGGGATTAGGCTCTTGAGCTGCTTCAGCAATTAACTCTAAATCGACGGGATTATAAATACACAAGGCTTGTTTTTGTTGCGGCACAAGCTGCTGTAAGTCTTCAAGCACGCCACGGCTCACTGCAATGCAAGATTTACGTGCGTAAATCGAAGCAAGCATTGAGCGTAATTCGCTTTGTTTTGCAGGTTTAGCCGTCGCTAATAGTTCTTGCGAGAGCGTGTTGTGTACGACGAGCTGCACATTTGGCAATTGGCTATGGCTCAGAATGCGGTCAGCAGGTAGGAGATTGGATAAAACTAAATCAGGTGTCCCCGTTTTGAGGCGAATAAACCGATCCAATAAAGGTGCAACGACTCGCCCTCGAATTGAACGCGGTAGCCAGCGTAAAAATTGCAAAGGGAAGATATGCGTCTGAATGGTCTGTTTGCTACGCAACTCTTGGAAGCGCTTGAAGCAAATAATATGACAAGTTTGCCCGTAGGCTTGTAGCTCATCGGCTAAGGTCAAAACCACCCGTTCAGCCCCATTGCCTTTGAGGTTTGGAATAACAAAGACAAAGGTCTTGACGGGTTTTGTCTGAGCGTTCAGACAAAATCCTCCGGCCTGAGTTGAATAGATCGTTTTTGGGCTTTACTCATCACCGATAAATGCCGCAAGCCCATTTTAGTTTGCGAGGCTAAGCGCCTGAATTTGAAGCGTACTTGCTCAATGGGGTTTGCATAGGTCGGTTTAGGTTTAGCTTCCGCCAAAATGGAGGATACGGTTGGAATTGTATTGGTGACTTCGTAGGCTTCGCATTGGTCCAATTGAATCGCGGCTGCAGGCTCCAGTTGGTACATGTTCAATTCATAAGTGCTGGAGATGAAAGCATCAGCCAAAGCGGCTGGGCTAGCGCTCGCTTTATCCAATAGGACACGGGCAGCTTGCGGCCAGAGGATATAAGCCGCTGCTCCAGTACGATCTTGATAAAGAGGCAAGAGCTTAAATTCATCGATTAGGGTTTCCCCTTCACCGACAATTTTTTGTCGCCCCCGTACTTCGAGGGTAATCAAATCACAGTCATCACGCTTTTCTAATAAGTTGAGCAGAATCGGGGTATAACGTGATAAGAGAGCATCATCCTCTAGAATCAAGGTAGGCTGGTTCTTTTTAAGTACCCACTGCCAAGCCTTATGATGGCTTAAAAAACAAGCCAATTCAGTGCGGCGCAGCGGTCGCTCCCAACCCATCGAAAGCTGGCAATGCGTCGTTTCATTAATATATGTGGTCGAGATCGCTTTTAGGACTTCGTAATTCAGGCCTAAACGTAGCATTTGCTTTTGTTGAAAAGCGAGTCGATCAGTAGCTTCAGCTAAGTTAATGATTAACACGTTCATCAAAAATCACCACCAAGCCGTTTTCGCCCGTGTATGGCGCTGGCGAAAGCGTTGGTAAACAGTATCATGGGTTTGTAGGCGCTGGAAAAGCTCAGCTAAGACCAAACCCATGGGGTTAGTTTGGCTGAGAGCATCTAAACGCCAGCGTAAGTTGCGTAAAGTATCATCCGTACCAACCGCAAAGGCCGAGGTACCATCAAACAAAGCAACTCGTCCAGCTTGAAGTTGTTGTTGGCGTTCAGCTTGGTCAGTTAAGTGTTCGGCCGCTTGTAAATAACGCTCGGTTTCCTGCAGCTTAATGGTATTTACTAATAAGGACACTGCTAGTGCTAGTGCGCGTGTACTTGCATCCTTTGAGTGATCGGCAAATGTATCTGCGGCTGCAACTAACCAGCGCGTATTCAAATGCTCGCGTAAAAACTCAGCTTCGCTATCCCAGAGTCGTTCAAATAGCGCAAATTGTTCAGCGACTTGATACTCGCGCCGGATCAAGACAATCAGTTGCGCATGGTAGTATAAAAGCTCAGCCTGACCCGCAAACTCAGCCCGCAAGTTGTGCAAATGTTGGGTAATATCTTTAGTTGCACCGTGGGTATAAACTTGTTCAGTGTCGCTAATGAGCTGAATCTTAAGTGCCGAATAATCTGAAGTTCGCAAAGCAGTGGCAGCTTGACTAGCACCAAAGCGTTTACGGTGTTGGTTGAAGGAGAGCCAGCGCTCTAAACGAGATTTTTTGCGTGCTGCCATATCAATTCCTAAGCCCGCCAATAATCCGCGACCCATTGAGTCGGGCGCACCGGTCGATACCATTTATGGGTGATACCTTGAATCGCTTCATGCGGTTCAGGATGGCCGTGGAAGATAATAATTTTTGCCCCTGTAGGAATTTTAGCGTCTTGAAAATAAGCCCAAGGCCAAGACTGCATACAATGATATTTAAAACTTGGACACCAAGTTTCTGGCCAGAAGCTTAACTCGTCACGCTGATGAATTTCGTGAGATAAATAAGCCTGTTCATTGCGAAAGGTTTGTTGTATTTCTGCATATTGCTTACGAAACTTATCAAGTACGGCTTGATAGCGCCCCACTTTAAAGCGGTACACAGAAGAGTTGCCAATCATATGCCGCTTAAGTTTCGCATCGCGGATAATCGCAAATTCAGCCGGATAACTAAACAGCTCATCAATATTGTCAACAATCACGACATCGAGATCGAGGAATAAAACATCCCCACTCAAGCCACCTAAATCAACTTGCAGGGTAGTGAGTTTATTCCAACCCCGTTCAGGTGCACATGCTGGTAGCTCTAGGGTAGGTAGTGCACCGATACGAACACGTCCATCAATACCGCTAGGGTCATCGGTAAAGCAAGTCAATTGGAAGGGTAGGGTAATATGTCGTGCAATCATGGCATAGAGCGTATTGACGTAATGAGCGCCATACTTGCCCCCCCATTTCATGCAAATGATATTAACTGGTAAGTTCAAACCGAGTAGCCCTTCAAGAAATCTTGTTGCAAAAAAGCACTTTTGGCAAAACGTCCAAAGCATACACTGCATGCCATTTTAAAACTAGCCTAAGGCTTTTTATCAGTTACGATAGCTTATTGAATAAGCTTTCAGTAAGTTAGTATATATTCCCCTATAATCAATTGAATAAACATAACAGGAGTAGCGTATGGCAAATCTCAGAGTAGTCGGTGCTGGTGATTCAATTAGCTGGTATCAAGGTGGCTGGAAGATTTTTACCGCAAACATAGCCAATTGGGTGCTGATGACCCTGATCTTAGGGGTGATTGCGATTGTTTTAAGCTTTATTCCTTTCATTGGCGCTATCGCCTTGTATCTGTTGTTGCCGCTATTTTTAGGCGGTATGTTTTACTCTGCACAGAAGCTAGATCAAGGGCGAGAGGCTGAGATTATGGATATTTTTGCCCTGTTTAAGGATCAACAACGTCTTACTCCGCTGATTATTCTGGGTTTGATTATGCTGGGTATTGGTTTTGTCAGTATGATGCTGATTGGTGGGATGATGTTTGCTTCCGTAAGCTCCATGGCTGCTGGAGCAGAAATGCCGATGATGCCCTCCATTGGTATGGGCGGAATTTTAGTCGCTCTGATTGTCATGGTCTTAAGTGGTATGTTGTTTCTGTTTGCAACACCACTCATCGTATTTCAAAATATGTCACCGATTGATGCTATTAAAAACAGCTTTATGGGTTGCGTGAAAAACTTTCCTGCCTTTATTATCTTTATGTTGATTTATATGGTTTTGGCATTTATTGCTGCGATTCCTTTTGGCTTGGGTTTGCTGGTCTTAGTGCCAGTGTTTCTTGCGGCCACTTATATGGGCTATAAGCGTATTTTTGCTTAACTCACCCAATAAATTATAAATCCGCTAAAATCGCCTGTCTGAACTTTCTACAGGCGATTTCCTTACCTTATGAGCCTTGCGCGTTTTAGTTATTCCTGCCTGCTTTATGGCTTACTACCCTTTACTTTCATAAAGTTATGGTGGCGTGGACGCCTTAACCCTGACTATCGACAAGCTTGGGGTGAACGCTTAGGTTATGTCAAAGCCGTGCAATCGCCCCAACCTTGTATTTGCTTACATGCGGTATCAGTGGGGGAAACGATGGCTGCGCGTCCACTGATTGAGCAACTGTTAATACGTTATCCGGAGTATAAACTTTGGATTACTTCAACTACGCCAACAGGTGCTGCAACGGTCGAGCGTTTATTAGGTACACGTGTGGAGCGTAGTTATTTACCCTATGATACGCCTGCCGCTGTTCAGCGCTTTTTGAGGAAGGTTCAACCGCAATTATTATTGATCATGGAAACTGAGCTTTGGCCGAACTTATATGCTGCTTGTGCTGAAGCTAAGATTCCTCTTGTAGTAGTGAATGCGCGTCTCTCAGAGCGCTCCGCCCGTGGCTATGCCCGTATCCAAGGCTTAACTCGGGAAACTTTAGCCAACATTAGTTTGCTTGCAGCACGTGAGCAACAAGATGCAGAGCGCTTCTTAGCCTTGGGCGCAGTACCTAAGCAGCTTAAAGTCTTGGGTAATATTAAATTTGATGCACCCATTGCTACGGAGCTAAGAGCGAAAGCTATAGAGCTACGGGGAGCTTGGGGCGAGCGTTTGGTGTGGGTGGCGGCTAGTACGCATCGGGGTGAAGATGAGCTAATTCTGCAAGCACATCAAGAGTTACTTCGGCAGTTTCCGCATTTATTGCTGATCTTAGTGCCACGTCATCCAGAGCGTTTTGTTGAAGTCGCGGTTTTATGTGAACAGGCGCAGTTAAAGTATCAGCGACGGAGTAGTGCTCAGGCATTGGTAAATACTAGCTCGGTATTGTTAGGTGATAGCATGGGTGAGTTATTAATCTGGTATGCCTGTGCCGATGTGGCTTTTGTCGGTGGGAGCTTAGTCGATGTGGGTGGACATAATCCCTTAGAGGCTTTGGCATTTGGTGTGCCTGTAATTAGTGGTCACTGTATCCATAATTTCCAAGACATTTATCCCAACTTGGTTGAGCGAGGTGCTGTGGTACTGGTTGATTCTCCAGCGCTTTTAGCCCATCATTTAGCGGCTTGGTTAGCTAAGCCAGCGGCTCGCCACCAAGCAGGGCAAGTCGGTCAGCGTTTTTTAGAACAACAACGTGGCGTCGTTACACGCTTATTACCGGATCTGGATAAGCTGCTTAATGCAGAAAATTAAACAAATATAAAGGCTTAAGATGCAAAACTCCCATTTACTAACCTTAATCAGTGTTGTGTTCGTCAGTCTATTAATCACCGCCTGTGGTGATAAAGCTTCAGAGCAAAAAGCAGTGCAAGCAGTTGAGAAATCGGCATTTCCACAAACTACAGCTATGGCTAACAAAGTTGTAGGGGCTGATGCCCATCCGGGTAAAGCGCTACATGATGCGAATTGTATTAGCTGTCATGATACGAAAGTTTATACCCGAGTCGAGCGTAAAGTCTTGGATTACACCCAATTAGCTGCTCAAGTAAGGCGCTGCGATGCAAATTTAGGCTCGCGCTTATTTGATGAAGACTTGGCGCATATTACCGACTACTTGAATCAGGCTTATTACAAATACCCTAAGCCATGAAGTCTTATACTGTTCACATTCACCAGACCGATTACCGATTTCAAGTTGCTGAACGAGAAACGATTTTACAAGCGGCTTTGCGCCAAAATATTCCTTTACCTTGGGGTTGCAATATGGGCATTTGCGGTGTGTGTATGGGCACGGTAATAGAAGGACAATTGGAGTATTTAATCGGCTCAAACTCACCCTTAGCTTTATTTGAAGAAGATGCAACGGAAGGCAAAGCTTTATTCTGCTGTGCCTATGCGTGTAGTGACTTAGTGATTGCTGTGCCTGAACTAGGTTATGATTATCAGTCTTGAATCGTTTCTTTCCATGGTTTGTCAGCAATCAATAAATCTAAAATGGCAGCATTTCCACGTTTATCAATGGAGACTTCAATCGCCCCCTTTTTCTGGGCAATCGTGCTTTCAAGCCGAGTTGCGTATTCTTGTGGGATATAAAAGCGATCTAAACCCGCAGTAAAGGCAGTGCTAGCGTCACATTCACCTTGTAAATAAACCTCACAAGTATTTGGGCGCTCATCGGCTGGATAAACTCGCTTTTCAGGGCGTAAACACAAAACAGCAGTAATATCACTAGCTGGGCAGCCATACTCACTAACGACACCATAGTCGACTTTATAAAATAAATAATGCCCAGATAGCATATCGCGTGGATCGAAGCCTTCGATTGGGAATTTAAAGGTTTCACCAGCTTGGCGTTGCTGCTGATACATCCAAGTATTAGCAGCCAAAACCACGATAGGAAAAAGGAGGGCAGCCACTAAACGGAGTTGTTGATTTTTCATACAGTCAACTCCTGACTCCAATTTTGTAAACGATCCCGACTGCTATACCAAAACCAAGCAATTCCAATAATCATTAATCCAGATAAAATTAAACCTATTCCCGTGGCTGCTAAGCCCCCCATGGCTTGAAAATATAAAACAACAAAACGTAGGCCAATTAAGAAAGTGATTAAATTAAAGGTGCGATGATAACCACTATTTCCAGCATGAATAGCATATAGAAATAAGATTAAAATCGTTAAAACTGGAGCTCGAATATCATCTGCTGACCAAAGGCTAGCACGTATCACTGAGTCTAAGGCTGTAAAGGTATAGCGCGTCTGTCCAGTGAAAAGAATACTCGGTTCATAATATAGCACTAATAAGAGAATCGCGGCGATTAATAAAGCTTTATTCAAAGGTTTATAAACATGTCGTAATAGAATTAAGCTAATCAGTAATGCAGACGTGAGCCAAGCAGGTAAATACCAATGCCAATCAAAAACTTGGGTATCTGCCCCTGAGCGCATGAGATCAATCGCAATCAATGCGATAAGGGCAGAGATTTGAAACCAAAAGAAGAAACTAGAACTTGTTCGATGTAAAATGGCCACACGTCTAGCTAATAAATAGAGTGTAGCTGAGAGTAAGGGAGCTAGTAGTAAAACTGCAGGTAATTCACGCATGGAACTGCGTAAGTTACCACCCGCTAAATCTACACTACTCCATACGGCTGCATTGATAAATAGACTTACCCACAGAAAATGCACCACTACATGTCGTGCAAATAAGGCAATGGGTAAGCAGATCACACTCCACAGCATAATAGCATGATACCAACGCCCATTAATGTGATAAATTTGTGCAATTAAACCTATGCTAGCTAGACATAAAATCATAAAGATAGCAATTAAGCTATCAGCAACGATTGGTTTATTAAGATTTTGATACCAAAAAATAGCAACAGCTAAACTAACTAATAAACTGAAATCAGTCCCTAATTTAAGGCTATCTGGAATTTGCACCCAATTGGCAGCAATTAAAGAAATAATACCTAAGCCAATAATAGCTGAGCCAAGAATTAATAAACTATAAAGCCACCAATTATTATTATGTTTTTTACCCTGTTCAAAGGACAAAATAGCTTCGTATTGATCGCCAGTAAGCAGGCCCTGCTGCTCCCATATTTGCAGCTTTTTTTCGATCAGTGTCATTCGTTGTGCCACGCCCGTATCATGCTGATAGCTTGTTATGAACGATATAAGTTAGCACGATTTAGCTAGAATCGCCTCTGCTTTAAGCAGGACAACCAGACTAGCATTAACTAAATTTACACATTAAGTTATAAATGCCGCTCTGGCGCTTTCGATAAATGGCTAAATGCAAATTTAGGAAGCTGCGGCTTGCGTCCAAAACAAATGCCTAAGGATTCATACCAACCGACTTGTTGCAAATCGACATGCCGTTGGCGAATGGCATCAGCCGTGTTCATATATTCAATCGTATTACCACGTACATTAGCTACCGTGACTCCACTCATGCCTGCTTGGAGCAAATGCAGGGCGGCTGCACCCGCTTCTAAACCAAAGCTGACATCAAAAGCTGAAGACTGACCACAACGTACTAAATGCCCCGGATTCACGGCTCGAACTTCAGGAATTTCATATTGACTGGGAACATACATGCCCATCGCTTGCATGAGAGCTGGAATTTCCGGATCAGCCTTTAAACGCTTACTCAGTTCAGCACAAACATAAGCACCTGCCCCAGTGAGTTTTTTATGCCCAAAAGCATCTGTGCCAGCGCTGGTATCGACGACTTCATGGCCTTGAGCATCGTGCATACCTTCTGCAACCATAATCAGATAAGTACCTGCGCGCACATCACTGCCTGCAATCCGCTCGAAATAGCGCTGTTTCATGTGCTGATAAAGCAGATCGAAATCCACACTAATCTCTGGAATCAAAATTGCGTCTGCTTCTGCGCCAATGCCACCTCGGAAGGCGGTATGACCGGCATTACGCCCAAAAACTTCTACCACCATGACACGGTTATGAGTACGTCCTGTGGTATGAATATCACGGGCGAAGCTGGCAATCCGGCTAACAGTAGAGTCAGCTCCCACGGAGTAAGTCTGCAAATCCATATCCATCGTTTTGGGTACATGTACACAATGTACGCCATGTGCTGCTAAATCCACCATCACTGAACCAGTGTCATCTCCACCACTAATAATTAGACCGTCTAAGTTAAATTTGGCTAAGCCATCCCGAATTCGCTGGTATTTATTGGGATCGGCAAGTTTACGAAGATTGACCCGTGAATGGCCTGCTTCTGAGCCTGCGACGGTGCAATCAAAAATTTCTAAGCGCGCAGGAGTCAATTCAACAAGGTTTTCAAACTGACTGAGATTGTAT
Source organism: uncultured Thiothrix sp. (assembly GCF_937873765.1). Lineage (GTDB taxonomy): Bacteria > Pseudomonadota > Gammaproteobacteria > Thiotrichales > Thiotrichaceae > Thiolinea. Next base: position 65,255 of record NZ_CALMZC010000058.1, read on the forward strand.
AAGCCAGCATAACCATTAGGGATCACTAAGCATTGAATATTTTGCTGGTGGGCGACGAGAGTAACGCCCTTAATGACTGCATTTAAGCCACCACAATCACCGCCACTAGTGAGAATGCCGATTCTTTTCATGCTTTTTTCTTTCCATGCTTTGCCAGTTATTCAAGAATAGAGCGCTGAACGAATTGCTGCAATGCTAAAAGATAAATGACTAGTCTTGGGCGTTCAGTGCACAGCGAATTTCTATAGTTTGTTGTTCAATCACTTGAATAAAAGCGGTTAGCTTCGGTAGCAAACTACGGCTTGAGGGATAAATCAGTGCGGAGTGGAATAAATAAGGGGTGCCCTCGACCGCTTGGATTTTTAAGCGTCCCTGCAAAACATCATCCGCGACCACACAGTTTGGCAACAAGCCTATTCCCATATTGGCCAGTAAACAGCGCCGGATCACTTCGACATTAGTGAACGATTGACGCGGTTTTAGATTTAAACCTAAAGCTCGGAAATGTGCCTCGGCAGCGACTCTATAAGTGCAGCCCTCCTCAGTGGTAATCAGCGGATGCTCATTCAAGGCCATTAAACTGAGCATTTGCGCTTGCCAGCGTTCGGGATGGCAGACGAAAACAACATCTTCAGCATATAGTGGATGATAATGGCTAGCTTCAGGGCGTACTTGGCTGACAATAATCGCCGCATCAATCTCGCCACTTTGCAAAGCTTGGCGATAAGCAAAAGGTTCATGGGTGAGCATTACCTCCACTCGTGGGGCATGGAGCTGCAAGGCTTCGATAAGGCTGGGTAGGCGATAAATACACATCGAGCTGGGCGCGAATAATTTTAAGCAGCCACTCGGTTCATGCGCAATACTATGGGCTAGTTGGGTGATCTGTTCAGCGCTATTTAGAAAGTTTTGCAAACTCGTTTGAAGTTGACGTAAAGCACTGCTGGCAACAATCCCACGTCCTGCGGGTTCAAATAAATTAACCCCTAGCTCAGTCGATAGCTCACGAATCTGTGCTGAAACACTAGAAGGCGCTAAGTACAAAGCCTCCGCTGCCCGATTGACGCTGCCTAATTCTAAAACAGTCAGCACACTACGTACTTGTCGAGGGGTCATTATGCAAATTCTCCGCATGGTTAGCATAAAAATATTCGCTTTTATTGGATTTGTCAGCTCTTTATGCTGCATGACCTATCTACTAATCAATCAGGAACTCTGAAATGCATTTGTATATTGCGTATAAAAACTATTCCTCTTGGTCTCTGCGCCCATGGATTGCTTTAAAAGTGGCGGGTATTCCTTTTGATGAAACGATCCTGCCTTTTTATCATAGCGATGCTTTAGACAAACTCGGAGAGCGCTATCAGATTCCAGCGAAAGTGCCGGTTATTGAAGATCAAGGCCTGATCATTTGGGATAGCTTAGCCATGTTGGAATATGTGCATGAGCAATATCCAGAGAAAAAATTATGGCCAGAGGATTTGGCATTACGGACGCTAGCACGTTCAGCCGCAGCGGAAATGCATAGTAGCTTTAATGCTTTACGGTCGCAACATCCCATGAATTGCCGTCGCCACATTAAAATGCAGCCCTCACCGGAAGTTCAAGTTGAGTTACTGCGTCTTGCCGAGATTTGGGCGCATTTTGAAAAAGCGAATAAGCCAGCCGGTGATTTTTTATGTGGACATTTCACGATTGTGGATGCGATGTATGCACCCGTCATGTGGCGTGCTGTGGGTTATGGTTTAGAAGTTTCGCCAAGCTTCAAAAAATGGACTGAATCGATGTTGGTTTTACCTGCAATGCAGGAATGGCTCGCGGCGGCTAAAGCGGAAGAGGCTAAATGGACTATTGCACAATATGATGAAGTGGGCGTGTAGTTGCTGCCTCATTTTGAGTGATCTTAAATAGCAGTGCCGCTTGTGGGCACTGCTATATATTCAAAAAATAACAGGTTTATGCTACCCCGGTGACATGCCCCGCAAGCGCTCAGAACGCCGCCTTAACAATTCCAAAGTGACTAATAAGGCGACAGAGAGTACGACTAGGATCGTTGCAACCGCCAAAATTGTTGGGCTAATCTGCTCACGTAGGCCAGTAAACATCTGCCAAGGCAAAGTTTTATTCTTGGCAGAACCCACGAACATCACCACTACGACTTCATCAAATGAAGTGATAAAAGCGAATAAAGCGCCTGAAATCACTCCCGGAATAATCAACGGCATTTGGACTTTAAAAAAAGTACGAACTGGACCAGCGCCCATTGAGGCGGCAGCACGTGTCAGGCTACGATCAAAGCCGACTAGAGTTGCAGTCACGGTAATGATGACAAAGGGAATACCTAAAGCAGCATGAGCCAGCACGATCTTAATATATTCAACTATATTCGCATTCATCCCTAAGCTATCGACCATGTAGTTGCCAAGACGGGCATAGAAGAAATACATACCCGTTGCAGAGATAATCAGCGGCACAATCATGGGCGAAATTAAGGTAGCCATAATCGCTCGGCGGAAAGGCACATGGCTTTGGCTTAAACCAATCGCTGCAATTGTCCCCAATACTACGGCAATAAGGGTGGCAACGGGTGCTATCTTCAGCGAGTTGCGCATCGCATTTTGCCAGTCACCATTGGTAAAAAAGTCTTGATAATGCTTTAAAGAATAGCCTTCGGGTTGCAGGCGTAACATCTCGGGTGTGAAGGTAAAAAAGTCAGTAGCATTAAAACTGAGTGGAATAATAATCAGAATCGGTGCAATCAAGAAAAAGAAGATTAAGCCGCAAATGACACGAAAACTGTAGTACCAAACTTTTTGGCCGGTGCTTGCATAAATCGGTAAATTCATGGCTGCTTATCCCAATTTCACTTTATCAATACCGACAATGCGGTCATACACCCAATACAGCACGAGTACTAAGGTCAACAGAATTGTACCTAGCGCTGCCGCCATACCCCAGTTCAATGAGCTGGAAATATGATAAGCAATTCGGTTAGAGATAAAAGTACCTTGAGTCCCACCGACGAGTTCGGGGGTAATGTAATAACCGATGGCTAAGATGAAGGTGAGAATCGCACCTGCTCCAATCCCTGCAATGGTTTGTGGAAAGTAAACGCGCCAGAAGGCTGTCCAATCAGTTGCCCCCAAGGATTTAGCCGCACGCATATAGGATGGCGGAATAGTCCGCATCACTGAATAAAGTGGTAGAATCATAAAGGGTAGCAGAATATGTGTCATCGCAATCAAAGTACCCAACTGATTATTGATCAATTCTAAACGCCCTGCGTGACTAATCATTCCCAGCCAAACCAGAATATCATTGATGACACCTTGCTGTTGCAGCAGTACTTTCCATGCTGAAGTACGTACTAAAAGGGAAGTCCAGAAGGGTAGTAGCACTAAAATCATCAGTAAATTTGAGGTGCGCATTGGCAAATTAGCGAGTAGCCAAGCAATGGGGTAGCCCAATAATAAGCACAGCGCAGTAATCACGATACTCATGAAAATTGTGCGGGCAAAGAGGTTGAGATAGATTCGATCTGATTCGGGCAATCTTTCGATGCCATCAGGTGTTTTCTTCATATCCAAGGCGGCAAGGAAATAGCCATTGGTATATTCAGGTGAATAAAGTTTGAGTAAATTCCAAGTCTTTAAATCACCCCAAGCTTTGTCGGCGGCAAGAAATTGCTCTTTATAGCTCAGACTCGCTTGCATTTTACTGACATCTTTCCCTACCTTCCGAAACAGTGAGGACATGCCACTATTTTCATAATTAAGACGAGTACCGAGTTTGGTATGATTCTTCTGCTCAACGGCTTGCTTCAAATCATTATAGAGCGTGGTATAAGTAGCTTCATCGGGGAGTTGGGCTGATTTGGGATCCCAAGTTTCTAAGCTGGTGGTGGTTTGGGGAAGGGTTTCACTAACAATGCTGTTATCAATGGAGCGCAGCAACATGTCAGTAATAGGAATAACGAAAGTAATTAAAATAAAAATCAGTAGCGGAGCAATCAATAATAAAGCGCGCATTTTTTGTTTGAACAGGGCGCGGGCGATTTGCTTTTTTAACGGCACACCGTTAAGGGTTTGGATTTGCTCCATAGCTCATTCCTGTGGCAAGAAGCTCCCTCCTCTAAAACGAGGAGGGATGTTGGAAGAATGATGAGTAGCGAGTCAGCGCAGATTACTTAGCTAACCAAGCCTCAAATTTCTTATTCATTTCGTCTTCGTTGTTTGACCACCACTCAATGTTATTCACTAAGAAGCGTTTAGCATTTGCAGGATTACTGGGCATATGCGGAGCCATTTCAATCCCTAAGACGGCATGCTTACCGACTAAAGGTTGGGAAGAAGCACGCGCAGGGCCGTAAGAGATATATTTGGCTTGATCCGCTAAACGTTGAGTATCAGTAGAGACTTTCAAAAAATCCATAACTCGCGCTTTGCGATCCTCTGGTAAGTTAGCGGGAACAACCCAACCGTCGAAGTCGAAAATCTGATAGTCCCACAGCATAGCAACCGGCTGTTTTTTCTCTTCGATGACATCGAATAAACGACCATTATAAGTAGAGCCAATCACGACTTCCTTATCGGCCAAACGTTGTGGAGTTTCAGCGCCGGCTGACCACCAAATAACGTCTTTCTTAATAGTGTCGAGCTTAGCTAAAGCTTTATCGACGCCTTCTGGTGTCGAAAGAACTTCATATAGTTTCTCTTTTTCTACGCCATCACAGAGTAAAGCCCATTCCAAGTTTTTCTTGGGGCGTTTTTCTAAGCTACGTTTGCCGGGGAAAGTTGTGGTGTCAAATACGGCACATAGATCTTCTGGCTTTTTACCATTCCATTCTGGCACATCCGTGCGATAACCAAAGGTAGTTGAGAAGACAATTTGTGGGATAAAGCATTTGTTGATTAAACTATCACCGAAGTCTTTAGTGGGTGTAGAGCCGTCTGTACCTGGTGCTAAGTCTTTGTCGAAGTCGATTTCCATCGCCAAACCTTCGTCACATAAACGTTGTGAGTCAGGGCCTTCGACATCAACTAAATCCCAAGTAATGTTTTTGGCTTCAGCCATGGCACGCAATTTAGCGACCGCTTCATTTGAGCTTTCATCATTGATGATTTTGAAACCGGGATTTGCTGCCATATAAGGCTCATGATAAGCCTTAATTTGAGAGTTTGAATATGCACCGCCCCAAGAGACTATAGTCATTTCTTTTGCCATATCGGCAGCAAGTAGCCCACTAGAAAAAGTAGCAATGCTGATTGCTGCGAAAATTGGTTTCAACTTCATACTTCTCTCCGTAAATGGAATGCCCATGCTAATAAAAGACCCAAAACTATCACGCATCTAAAGCGCGACAATCATTTTTATCCCATCCAACTCTAATGGTTTGGCCGACCGATAACATGGTGCCATCGCCCGCATTGGGAATCTTAACGATAAAGGAATCATCCCCATACACTGACATTCGACAGCGAATATGATCCCCTAAATAAATCAACTCAATCACTTTACCCTCAGTTGCATATCTGCCTGCTTGAGGTCCAATACGTACTCGTTCAGGTCGAATCGAACACAAAGTTGGTTTACCAACCCCTTCACAATTCACGGCAAGTGCTTCGGCTTGTTGACCATTAGCGAATTCAACTAAAGCGGTATCGCCTGTTAAATCTTTGACGATGCCTTTGAGCTTATTGTTCTCACCAATAAACTGCGCAACAAAGGAGTTGCTCGGACGCTCATACAGATCAGCCGGCTTAGCGAGTTGTTGGACAATGCCATCATTAAATACCGCAATCCGATCTGACATCGTTAGCGCTTCAGACTGGTCATGCGTAACATAGACGACAGTAATGCCCAAGTGCTCATGTAAATGCTTAATTTCAAACTGCATGTGCTCGCGCAATTGCTTATCTAAAGCGCCCAGTGGCTCATCCATTAAGACTAAGGAAGGTTCAAAAACCAAAGCACGTGCTAAGGCTATGCGTTGTTGTTGCCCGCCAGATAATTGTGCAGGGCGACGACCACCGAATTTGCCCATTTGCACCATATCGAGCGCCTTACGAACTTTGTCTTCGCGCTCAGATTTACTCATCCCACGGACTTCAAGAGGAAAAGCAAGATTTTCAGCGACGGTCATATGGGGGAACAGCGCATAGTTTTGAAAAACCATGCCAATCCCACGTTTATGAGGAGGAATGTTGTTAATGGAGCGCCCATCGAGAAAAATATCACCGTGGGTCGCTGTCTCAAAACCAGCTAACATCATCAAGCAGGTGGTTTTACCAGAGCCAGATGGGCCTAGTAAGGTAATAAACTCCCCCTTGTCGATACCTAGATTAAAGCTTTTTACAACTAATGTGATGCCGTCATAACTCTTTTGTACGTTGTCAAACAATACAAAAGCTTGGGTGCCTTGCGATTGAGACATGCTTCTCCTTTTAGGTGTGCGGTTGAAGCTACCTTGTTTATAACAGAATTATTTCATGAATAGCAAGGTTCGGAATAAGAATTCCTAGGCGAGTGCATAAGCTTGGTTTACAAGAATATTTTCAAGTAAAAATCCACCTCACTGATTTGGTGAGGTAGATACTGTATTGACGATTTTAGGTATGGAGTTGCTTGGTTTAAGTGCGCTCACTTCGTTGGCGGGTCATGCACCAGAAGAGTTGAAAAACATCTGATTAATGAATTCGCCAATGAC
>NZ_CALMZC010000059.1 GCF_937873765.1 uncultured Thiothrix sp.
CTACGGGCGCAACCGGTGCCACAGGTGCTCAAGGCTCTACGGGCGCAACCGGTGCCACAGGTGCTCAAGGCTCTACGGGCGCAACCGGTGCTACAGGTGCTCAAGGCTCTACGGGCGCAACCGGTGCCACAGGTGCTCAAGGCTCTACGGGCGCAACCGGTGCCACCGGTGCTCAAGGCTCTACCGGTGCCACAGGTGCTCAAGGCTCTACCGGTGCCACAGGTGCTCAAGGCTCTACCGGTGCAACGGGTGCAACCGGTGCTCAAGGCTCTACTGGTGCAACAGGCGCAACGGGTGCTCAAGGCTCTACTGGTGCAACCGGTGCCACTGGTGCTCAAGGGGCGACGGGCGCTCAAGGCGCAACTGGTACTAGTGGTACTAACGGTACTAATGGTCAAGGCTTCTTCGATTGGTTCTCTCAAACAATCGGTGATGTACAAGGTGATGGCGACATCGACCAATTTGACGTACAAGCTTGGTTGAAGGGTGACAAAGGCGATACTGGCGCAACCGGTGCTCAAGGTTCTACTGGCGCAACGGGTGCTACTGGTGCTCAAGGCTCTACCGGCGCAACTGGAGCAACGGGTGCTCAAGGCTCTACAGGCGCTCAAGGCTCTACCGGTGCAACTGGAGCAACAGGTGCTCAAGGTTCTACCGGTGCTCAAGGAGCTAAGGGGGCACAGGGCGATAAAGGTATGACTGGTGCTCAAGGTTCTACTGGCGCAACGGGTGCTACCGGTGCTCAAGGTTCTACTGGTGCTCAAGGCTCTACGGGTGCAACCGGCGCAACGGGTGCTCAAGGTTCTAAAGGTGCTCAAGGTTCTACCGGTGCTCAAGGTTCTACCGGTGCTCAAGGCTCTACGGGTGCTCAAGGTTCTACCGGTGCTCAAGGCTCTACGGGTGCTCAAGGTTCTAAAGGTGCTCAAGGCTCTACGGGTGCTCAAGGTTCTAAAGGTGCTCAAGGTGCTCAAGGTGCAACTGGCGGAATGGGCGGTGGTTGTGATTGGGGTTGGGGTTGGGGCTGGTGCTAATCTTTAGCCCAAGCTAAACTTGATCCTAGTTTGATCTAAAGAAACCCCGCAGTGAAAATTGCGGGGTTTCTTTTTTGGGTTACGTTTATCTTGAAAATTGGCAATTCGTTAGCAGTTAAGGCTAACTAACAAGAAAAAAGTCATCACTGATCGCTAAGGTGCTATTTATGCAACAGGATTTATCTGTCGTGCTTCTCCGGCATTTAAAGCCGATTTTAACCATGCTACGCCAAACGATTTTAACTTGCCCAGATGAGGTTTTTTCTGGAGATAAACTACTTGTACGTGAGCAGCTTTATCATTCTTTAGTAGGCATGGATATTTGGTTTAGCCATGAACCCAGTCAATATCCATTTCATCAGATTCTAGATATGGAAGCTGCGCAAATGCATAAGATCGCGCCAGAATCCGTTTCAAGACGTTTTTTACTATCTTATTTGGGAAAAGTAGAGCATAAGCTTGCGAATATGCCCATGAATACTGAGAAGTTACTAGAGAAGCGCGAAATAGATGGTGAAGAAATAACTTATCTAGATCAATGCTTTATACAGATTCGCCATGTACAGCATCATCTCGGTGAGATCGATGAGATCATGCGTGATAATCAATTGCCTTTACTCAAGTGGCAGGGTTATGGTAAGGGAACACAATAAATAGATTTATATTAAGATAACTAACCTAGGTTATTAAGTAAAATTTTGATATTTTTTATAAATTTTTAGATTTTGAATATAACTGACTAATTGTTTGATTATAAAAAAGAAGAGACAGTAGTTATGCGCTTTAGTATTTTTACTCCTACTCACAAGCCAACCTTTATTGGCGAGGCTTTTGATAGTTTATTAGCTCAAACGTTTAAAGATTGGGAATGGGTGATTGTACCTAATGGGACTGCAGTCATTCCAGAACATATTGCTAACCACCCACAAGTACGGGTTGTCCGAGCACCTGATGATATTGCGGTTAAAGGTGTCGGCTCTTTAAAACGGTTTGCCTGTGGCAATTGTCACGGCGACTATTTTGTGGAGCTTGATCATGACGATTTACTCACCCCTGATGCTTTGCAAGTCATTGATGCACGTGCTCAAGCGACGGATGCAGGTTTTCTGTATTCAGATTTTACCAATTTTCGGGTGGATCATTCATGCCAGATCTTTTATGCGAGCCATGGTTGGGAGAGTTATCCGTTTAATTGGCAAGATAAGCGCTATACCGCGATGCGTGCCTTTGAAACGGATGCCAGTTCTTTGCATCAAATTTTCTATGCACCTAATCATGTGCGTGTCTGGTCGCGTGAGGCTTATGAAAAAGCGGGTGGACATGACCCAGAACTGCATGTAGTCGATGATCATGATTTGATTTGTCGTACTTATTTAGTAGGTGCGCATTTTGAATATATCCCGAAGTGTTTGTATTTGTACCGCTTATTGGAAAATGAAGATAACACCTATCTACGCTTTAATGCTGATATTCAGCGTATGCAGCAGGAAGTTTCTAATAAATATATTTATCGGATGATTGCTGAGTGGTGTCGGCGTAATAACCTGCAAATGCTGGATTTAGGTGGCGCACATAATTCACCTCCCGGTTTTACCAGTGTGGATTTAGTGGATGCGGATGTAAATTGTGATATTCGTAAAGGTTTGCCGTTCCCAGATAATTCCATTGGCTGTGTACGTGCTTATGATTTCTTAGAACATATGCCACATTGTGCTGACTCAAGCTGTGATCATGGCGCTTCTGGTGGGTCGTTATGTACGGTGGGCTTGATGAATGAAATCTATCGGGTGTTAGTACCCGGTGGTTGGTTAGTCTCGCGGACACCTTCTACGGATGGGCGTGGTGCTTTCCAAGATCCGACCCATATTTCATTCTGGAATCAGAATTCATTCTGGTATTACACCAATCGCGAGCAAGCCACTTATGTACGCGGGATTACTTGCCGTTTCCAAGATACACGCTTGTGGCAAGGCTTCCCGACAGACTGGCACAAAGAAAGCAATATTCTTTATGTCTATGCAGATTTGGTGGCTTTGAAAGGCCAACGCCAACCCGGCCTAGTAAAAATTTAACTAGGCGGCAAGGCTAAAGAAAAGGCGCGAATTTCGCGCCTTTTTTGTTTGATGCCTTTGATCTTAATCAGGCTATATCAAAGAAGAACATATGGAAAAGACGGCTATTTTTCATATTGTCACCGAAATAAGCCGAAGCAGCATGTACGCGTTTCGCATCGAAAATCACCAATCGATTGTAGACATTGCCAACCGTGTCTACTAAATCCCAACGAGTTTTGTCATAGAAGTTACCAGCGAACATTTCATCAAACAGCTCATCTGCAGATTTGTTATGTTTTTTGCAATCCGCCGGTGTTGGATAGGCCATCAGACCATTGAGTTTGCTTTTATAAAAGCTGGTGCCGCATTCTGGTGGAGCATCAGGGGTAAGAAAAACTACTGCAGCATAGCTTTGATTGTCGGTGTGATAAACTAAAGGTTCTTCGGCAGTACAGTATTGGAAAACACCGTTATAAATATGGCTTTCCCAAACGCTTATTTTTCTACCTAAAAGCTTTTCAAAAGTTTCTTTAGTGCCTTCAAAAATAGTCTTTACCTCAGTACGCGAGCCTTTGTGGTATTTAACATTGGGGTTAAAATCTAAGGTCATGGCATATTCGCGTACTGCATCCGGGTCGCTATAAAAATTATCGACTACCACCACAGCAGGTGGATGTGGATCAATACGAATAGCTGGATGTATAGGCTTGGCAGGCTGTGAAACCTGTTTAGCGGCTACTTGGCTGTTTTGCCTAATCTCAGCAAAGACTTTGTAGGCTGACTCGCCTTGGAATTTGACACTGAAGGTGATGGTGGCAAAAACTTCATCTGGGGTCAGAATAAACTTAAAACCGGTTTGGGTGCCTTCAGGCAGCTTGTAGAAATTGTTGACATCATGGCGCACCTCGAGATTGATCAGTTCACTGCTGTAATTTTCGGAAGTGTCCACGCGAATCGACTCAATCGTGCGACCCGTACTAAAGATCCAGCCTGCTAGAAAGTAAGTGCGGTCATAGCTATCTAAATGATCAAGATGAAATTTAATATCTTCTAATAATGTTTCATGCATAGCGCTCAACCCGTCATTTTTGTAAATAGAATAATTAAGTTCTCAAATTATTATCCTCGCTACAAATAAGGGTAAAGCAGTCAACGACAAACTGCTGGAGCTACCTGATAGTTAGTTGGTAGGAGTGAATTAGTTGATTTTATTCTCAGGTTTGATCAAACGGGGTATAGGTTCAGGGTTTTTAGCAAGGTGTGTAACTTGGTTCGAGCGTTCTTGCTTAAGGCGTAGTAAATATCCTCCTAAGGTTCCACTCGCTGTGCCCAGCAGTAAAACACCTATCGTCACAAATTGAGTTAGCAGTAAAAAGCCTCCTAGACTGGCCGCTCCAGCTACTGCTAAGCCGACCTTAAAGTTGGCTTGTGCAGTGGTACGCTTAATTTCTTGTTGAACTTGTTGTTGGGCTTCTTTTGTCACTTGATGCTTAGCGCGTTCTGCATTGACCTTAATTTTTTCACGCTCACGTGCATGGTTTTCTTGCAAGCGCATCATTTCATCTTTACGTTGATGATTAGACAGCGCGCTAAACCATAAAGCCATTAAACTGGCTATAATTGCTAGAGGAACTGCAATACGCAACCAACCCCAGCCAGCCAGTTGTTCGGGGGCGAGCAACATTAAACTCACGGTAATGATCTCAAGCAACAGCAGGCCGGGAAGAAACTTTAGCATCGGATAGACTCATTCTGATCAGCATCGAGATAGGGTATCATTCGCGCTTTGCTTGGCAAAGTTAAGACCTTGCCAGACTTTTCAACAAATCTTTATAGCCACAGTAATTAATAAACTATGACTCAATTCGTCCATCTGCGCTTACATACGGAATATTCATTGGTTGATAGCACGATTCGTATCAAGCCTTTGATGAAAGCAGTTGAGAAGTCTGGCATGGCGGCGGTGGCAATCACCGATCAGAATAATTTCTTTGGCCTAGTTAAGTTCTATAAAACCGCAATGGGGGCGGGTATTAAGCCAATCTTTGGGGTGGATTTACTGCTTGCGAATGAGCAATCCGACCAGCTCTTTCATATCATTCTGCTTTGCCAAAATAATACAGGCTATCGAAATTTAACGCGTTTGATTTCTAAAGCTTGGCAACAAGGTCAAGTTTTGGGTGTGCCCAGAGTACAACGCGCTTGGGTGAAAGAGTTTAGCGAAGGCGTGATTATGCTGTCGGGTGGGCGTGAGGGCGATGTCGGACAAGCCTTACTCATGGGGAATAGAGATTTAGCCGAAAAGCGTTTGCAAGAATGGCAAGCGGCCTTTCCTGAGCGCTACTATTTAGAGCTGCAGCGCACTGGTCGGGAAGGTGAAGAGGATTATATTCACGCCGCCATTGATCTAGCAGTTAAGTATCAAGTGCCTGTAGTGGCCACCAATGATGTGCGCTTTATAGCTAGTAGTGACTTTGATGCTCACGAAGCGCGGGTTTGTATCAATAGTGGTCATGTGCTAGCTGATCCTAAACGCCCTAAAAACTATAGCCAACAGCAATATTTACGCTCACCTACAGAAATGCAGGAGTTATTTGCGGATATTCCCTCCGCGATTGCGAACACCGTGGAGGTTGCCAAGCGCTGTAATGTCTCCCTGACTTTGGGTAAAAATTATCTTCCACAGTTTCCGATTCCTGCAGGTATGACGACCGAAGCCTATTTCTGCAAAGTCGGTGAGGAAGGTTTAGAGGAACGTTTAGATTTTCTCTTCGGTGAGCAATTTCCGCGTGGTACGCCGGAGTTTGCTGAAAAGCGTAAGCCTTATGATGAGCGTCTGAAGATTGAGTTAGACGTGATTAATAAAATGGGTTTCCCCGGCTACTTTCTGATTGTTGCTGACTTTATTCAATGGGCTAAAGACAATGATATTCCGGTAGGGCCTGGACGGGGATCGGGTGCGGGTTCGTTAGTCGCGTATGCTTTAAAGATTACTGATCTGGATCCACTGGCTTACGACTTATTATTTGAGCGCTTCTTAAATCCTGAACGGGTATCCATGCCAGATTTTGATATCGACTTCTGCATGGATAATCGCGATAAAGTGATTGATTATGTGGCGCAAGCTTACGGACGTAATCAAGTCTCGCAAATTGTTACCTTCGGTTCGATGGCCGCCAAAGCAGTGGTACGTGACGTGGGACGGGTACTCAGCCATCCTTATGGTTTTGTGGATCGGGTGGCTAAATTAATTCCTTTCGTACTCGGCATTACTTTAGAGGATGCCCTCGGGCGTTCAGCTAAATCCAAAGAGGATGCAGAGCGGGTTTCTCCGGAGCTTATCGAGCTTTACGAAAAAGATGAGGAAGTGAAAGCGCTTATGGATATGGCGCTGTCCCTAGAGGGTTTAACTCGTAATACTGGTAAACACGCGGGTGGCGTGCTGATTGCACCCTCTGACTTAACTGATTTCACCCCGATCCTCTGTGATGAGGCAGGTAAGGGGGTAGTGTCACAATATGATAAGGATGATGTCGAGGCAGTCGGTTTAGTTAAGTTCGATTTTTTAGGTTTGCGTAATCTCACCATTATTCAGTGGGCACTAGAGACTATTAATCGCCAGCAGGCGGCGAAACATTTACCTTTGGTCGACATCAATCGGATTCCCCTTGATGATCAAGCCTCTTTCGATTTACTCAAAGCACAGAAAACCACTGCTGTCTTCCAGTTGGAATCGCGTGGGATGAAAGATTTGATTCGCCGTTTACAGCCGGATGTGTTTGAAGATGTCATTGCGCTCGTAGCACTTTTTCGTCCGGGGCCTTTGCAATCAGGGATGGTGGATGACTTTATCAATCGGAAAAAAGGGATTGCTAAAGTTGAATACCCGCACCCCAGTTTAGAGCAAATTCTCAAACCCACCTATGGGGTCATCGTTTACCAAGAGCAGGTCATGCAGATCGCACAGGTACTAGCGAATTATACGCTAGGTGGTGCGGACATGCTGCGACGTGCGATGGGCAAGAAAAAACCTGAGGAGATGGCCAAGCAGCGTTCTATTTTTATGGAGGGTGCTCGTGCTAATCAAATCGACGAAAATCAAGCCGGTTTCATCTTCGATTTGATGGAAAAGTTCGCTGAGTATGGTTTCAATAAATCGCATTCTGCAGCCTATGCACTCGTTGCTTTTCAAACAGCTTGGCTGAAAGCACATTATCCGGCAGCTTTTATGGCAGCGGTGTTATCTGCGGATATGGATAATACTGATAAAGTAGTCATGCTGTTAGATGATTGTAAGAAGTTAGGCGTAAAAACTTTAGCACCTGACTTAAATAAGTCCGAATATCATTTCATTGTCGATGATAAAGGTAACGTTATTTATGGCTTAGGTGCAGTGAAAGGGGCGGGTGAGTCGGCCATTTCGGTGATTATGGAAGAGCGTGCCGCCAACGGATCTTATAAGTCATTACTCGATTTTTGTCAGCGTATTTACTCGCATAAGGTCACCCGTCGGGTACTCGAAACTTTGATTAAAGCGGGTGTATTGGATTCTTTGCCAGGTTCACGGCATGCCAAAATCGAGTTTCTGCCTGAAGCACTGAAGCGCGCTGAGCAATATCATCGCGATCAAGGAGTTGGGCAGGTAGATTTATTTGGCGGCGCGATGATAAGCCACAGGGTTGAAACAGCTATGCCAGATCTACCGGAGTGGCCTGAAAAAGAGCGCTTGCGTTTAGAAAAGGAAACCCTAGGTTTATATTTAACTGGTCATCCCCTAGATGAATACGAGCAAGAGTTGCACGCTGTTAGTAAAATGAACCTACGCGAGATTATGGAGTACGATGGCAGTGGCTCACAGCGTTATGCAAAAGAGCCAGTTTTGTTTGGTGCTTTAATTGCGAATATTCGTGTGCAGGCTTCAGATCGAGGTAAGCGCTATTTTGTGAAGCTGGAAGATCGTACTGTCTCGGAATATGAAATCTTATTATTCGCTGACACCTTTACTCAATTTGGGCATCTTTTAGAAAAAGAAGCGATTGTCGCGATAGAAGGTACCGTTAGTGTAGATCAACGTACCGGTTCATCCCGTCTAAGAATAGACTCGATTTATGATATGCAAACTTTGCGTGAAAGTTTTCTACGGCGTTTAAAATTACGGGTGGATGCTCAGCAAGTCGTAGCAGGTTTGATGGAGGATTTACAAACTTGGCTAGTGGAAGCGTCTGAGCCGCGTTATCCGGTTTTATTGGATTATTGTAATCAGAGTGCGCGTGCTGAGTTACGCTTAGATGATAAGTTTTATATCCCTTTGCATGACAATAACTTACGGAGTTTGCGCCAGAAGCTAGGGCAAGATGCAGTACAATTAATTTTTTAACGCTAGGTCACTATGTCGGCACTTAAGTACCTTCCTAATCTAATCACCATCGCGCGCATTATTTCAGTAGTGCCGGTAGCTTGGCTATTATGGATAGGTTCTTATCATACGGCTTTAATCTTATTGGTGTTAGCGGGGTTAAGTGATGGTTTAGATGGCTACTTAGCTCGACGTTATCAATGGTTTACCCCTTTAGGTGCTTTGCTTGATCCACTGGCTGATAAGCTCTTTATTGTGACGATTATGTTGGTATTTGGCTTTAAGGGTTTCCTACCGTGGTGGATAGTATGGCTGATTTTTGGGCGTGACGTGCTTATTGTTGCAGGTGCTATGCTGTATCGCTGGGTAACGGGTGCTTTAGAAATGAGGCCTTTATTTATTAGTAAAGTGAACACAGCCTTACAACTGATTTTGTTAGCAGCTACTTTATTACATGTTGGCTTCTATCCTTTGCCACAGGGGGTAATAGATAATTTAGAGTTGTTAGTAGCAACTAGCACTATCATCAGTGGAGCCGCTTATGTATTTTTCTGGAGTTATTATGCCTTTGCAAATAAAAAGCAGGTCTAACTGATGGATTCAAAATTTTGGTTTTGGCTCATTGTCCTAACCATTGCTGCGACTTTGTTCTATCTGCTCTCACCCATGTTGACCCCTTTCTTTGTTGCAGCGCTCTTGGCTTATCTAGGCGATCCGTTAGTAGATCGGTTAGAAGGTATGAAGCTCTCACGTACTCTATCGGTTACTGTGGTTTTTGTAGTAATATCATTGATTATTCTAGTCTTTTTTCTATTTTTAGTACCGCTACTTGAGATGCAAATTAAGCGGCTCGGTGAGAGGTTACCGGGTTATTTAGATTGGTCTTTGGGGATGTTTGGAGCTTATTTACAGGATCAGCTAGGTGTTGACCCAGCGATTTTGCAGGGTGAAAAACTCAAAGAATTGGTCACTTCTAACTGGCAGCAGACCGGTGGCTTAATCAAAAGCGTGATTCAAACCGTTTCTAAATCAGGCTTCATGATTGTTGGTTGGATTGGTACCTTGGCGCTTATTCCTGTCATTTTGTTTTATTTACTACGCGACTGGGACAATCTCGTCGCTTATATTCACGATTTGCTACCACGCTCTGTAGAGCCAACTGTATCTAGCTTGGCAAAAGAGTCAGATGAAATGTTGGGGGCTTTTTTGCGTGGTCAGTTTATGGTAATGATCGCACTTAGTATTTTATACTGGTTAGGCTTAAGCTTAATTGGCTTAGATTTCGCACTCTTAATTGGTTTTATTGCAGGCTCAGTGAGCTTCGTGCCTTACTTAGGGCTGATCGTAGGGATTACTATCGCTGGTATTGCTGTGTTGTTTCAGACCCAGGATCCCCTGAACTTGCTCTGGGTATTAGGTGTATTTGTGGTGGTGCAAGTTATTGAAGGCTCGATACTCACACCTTGGCTAGTGGGGGAGCGGATCGGTTTGCATCCTGTAGCGGTTATCTTTGCCGTCTTAGCGGGTGGACAATTGTTTGGATTTGTTGGTGTCTTATTGGCCTTGCCAGTAGCCGCTATCTTGGTGGTCATCATGCGGCATCTGCACGAAAAATATAAGCAAAGTAATGTTTACACTGATGCATCGCCACCATGAATCAGCTTACTTTAAAAATTGCTTTATTAGACGGTTTTGATTTCGATTCATTTTATCCGATGCAGCAGAATCGAGATGCATTGGCACTGTTGCATTCGGCGTTCTGGCAATCTTTTCAGCAGGTTTTTTTATATGGCGAGGTAGGCAGTGGCAAGTCCCACTTACTCCAAGCTTGTTGCTATAAAGCCCAGGAAACTAGTAATGCTGCGTCCTATTTTTCACTAAAGCAATTAGCCCCTTATGGTGTGCGCGTTTTAGAGGGCTTAGATCGCTGTACCTTACTAGCAATTGACGATTTAGATCATGTTATTGGAAACTTAGAGTGGGAGACTGCAGTTTTTCACTTGATTAATCGCTGCCGGCAAAATGGGCAACCTTTATTACTGGCAGCTCACACTAATCCGCACCAAATAAACTGCTTATTACCTGATTTAGGCTCACGTTTAATTTGGGGGCCAGCTTATAGGATCTACAATTTAGACGAAATGAGTGCTTTAGAAGCGTTTAAATGGCGAGCCTATAAGCGAGGTTTGCAAATACCAGAGCACATTATAAAATATATCAATAAAAATTTCCCTAAGGATATTCAGTCTTTAATGTTAGTCTTAGATCAACTTGATAAAGCTAGTTTGCATAAAGGCAGGAAGATTACTCGTAACTTAATTCAAGAAATCTTCCCAGATAATACCCTAAGTCACTTAATCCAATAAAAAGTCTTCATCGAAAATATCCTTCAAGCGCCTTTGCAGAGCTTGCTTCTCTAGATAATCTTCAATATTGCGTCTAACTACATGAGGTTTAGTTTTTTTATTAGGCTCTGTAATTAATGGAGTTGATACTTCTTCCTGTTCATAGTCATTCTCATGGTCACGCATGCTAAGCACTCCTAGATCTTTTTTTATATTATGTGTTGAGTATAGCTTGGCTAGATGAATTTTTGCTGAGTAAAATATTTATCTAACATTAACGCTTAGGCAATTGTTCAGTTACTTTAACAAATTGCTCAGGATTTTTGTAACCTTGTACGCGAATCTTCCTGATTTCCTTACCATTAGCGTCAAAAAACAAAATAGCCGGTGGTCCAGGAACGGTGAATTTTGCCGCTAAAGCCCGATCTTGCTCATCTTGCGCAGAAACATCAGCTCTTAATATCTGCACTCCTTGTAAACTCTTTACGACATTCGCATCGATAAAAGTAACTTTTTCTAGAGTTTCGCAATCAGGACACCAAGTTGCTGTAAAGTCTAGCATAGTAGCTTGTTGATTTTGTTTAGCGAGCGCTAATTTAGCCTCTAAGTCATTAACACTTTTAATTGTTTGAAAATTTAAGTGGTTAGTTTGTACAGGATTGGCAGCAAGGGTCAAAACACCTTTTAAGGGCTGGAATAGATTAGTACTCCCTACCGCCACACCTAATAGCTGCATTGCACCATAAAATACCATAATAAGACCAAGACTTTTCCAGAAGCGCTTCCAGCCCGTGGATTCCTCAGAAATTTTATCTAATGCTCCCATGTAAATGCCTGAAGCGACTAGCAAAGTTCCAGTTAAGGCCATGGTCACCTCAATGGGGATAATGCGCTTAAGCATCGAGATGGCCAATCCCAACATAATCATGCCAAAGATTGCCTTAGTGGTATCCATCCAAGTACCAGCACGTGGAAGTAAATGACCTGCTGAAGTACCCACAATCAATAAAGGGATACCCATCGCAAAACCCATCGTGAATAGGGCTATGCCCCCTAAAAAGGCGTCTTTGGTTTGAGCAATATAGGTCAAAGCGCCAGCTAGAGGTGGTGCTACGCAGGGACCAACAATGAGCGTGGAGATAAAGCCCATGATGGCTGCACCCAATAAACTTCCGCCTCGTTGTTTATTACTGAATTCGTTTAGACGCGACTGTAGGCTAGTTGGCATTTGGAGATCGAAAAAGCCAAACATTGAAAAAGCCAAAATGACAAACAGCGTAGCAAAAATACCAATGGCGACTGGATGTTGGAGAGTAGTCTGTAAATTGGCGCCAAACAAGCCAAAGAAAACGCCAATTAGTGCATAAGCGATAGAACTAGCGGTCACATAAGCTAAAGACAGAAAGAAGGCTTTGCGTGCAGATAGGTCAGATTGACCTGCTATCACCCCCGATAAAATCGGGAACATAGGGAATACACAAGGGGTAAAAGCTAACAACAGACCACCGCCAAAGAAAATAAGTAAGGTCCCAAATAAACTAGCTCCTTCTAATGCAGAGGTATAAGCATCGTTTTGAGTAGTTTGTGGGGCTTTAGTGTCTGGTAGGCTTTCTAGCTTAGGAGGTGCAGTACTTAGATCTAAATCCACCAATTGTTTAACAGGTGGATAACAAATCCCCGTGCTGTCAGAGCAGCCTTGGTATTCAGTAACAACCGTAAGTTTTTTAGGGGGTGCAACGTCGGTTTCAGTTTGGCGAATAGGAATACTGACATCGAGTGAGCTCGTGTAAACCTCTAGACTGCCATAATAATCGTCCTTGACCATTTCGCCTGCAGGAAAAAGTGGAGGGTCTAGATGGAAATCCGCGTTACCCTGTATCGAGAAACTAATTCTGCTACGGTATAACTGATGATCAGGCTGAATATCCCAGTGAGCAACTAAAGTTTTCTGGTCAACTGCTACTAAACTATATTTAAACGCCTGATCAAGCGGTAAAGGTTCAACAGCAGGGTCAGCAGTTGCGGCTAGAGGTTTAATCTGTTTTGGTTTTGCAGTATCAATACTGGTGGTGGTTTCGACAGAAGCAATTTCACTTTGATTAGTCTTTGAACTGGCAGGAGCGGCGTTCTCAAAAGCTGCTAGTTGTAGCTTAATTATTTTCTTTTGTGGTGGGTAGCATAAACCAGCATCTGCACAACCTTGGTATTTAGTTTCAAGTTCTAGTTCGAGAGCTTGTTGAACTTTATCAGAGCGCGTTATAGGTATATCGATTGCAAAATCTTTATGATAAACCTCCATTTGCCCAAAATTAGCATCTGTCTTGGAATCACCTGTAGGGAAAGCAAGTTGCTCTAAATCTGGCAGTTGAATTTCTGGATGTTTAGAGCTTAGGTCAATCTTTTTGCGGTAAAGATAGTAGCCGTCAGCAATTTTCCAAGTGACTCGTATCTGCTCTTTGTCAAGGGGTTCGGCAGAAACTTTGAAGGCTTGGTCAACCTGCAATGGTTCTGGGAAGGCTGCTGTATTCAAACTTAAGATGAATAAAAAGCAGATTAGAATCAGATTTTTCATGCCAAGGAAGCTCTTTTGTATCCAATCAAAAGCAACAACATTAAAGTACAGGAGTTCAGCCCTTGATGGGCAAGCGGTAAACTGTTAGATATCCCTTGTCTACAGTTCAACCTGAGCTAATCTCCGCTTAGGTCTGGGAAGCTGCTTATAGTAGATTAAATAGTTGCTAACAGCAAAGCTCTTCATGGAAAGTGCACAAACTTGCTGGGATATCAGTTATAGAGCTTTAAGTAGGTGTTGGGTTTCGGAATTTTTGACACAGAGATCATGTTGATAAAAGCCTGACTAGCAGACTTTTATCGCTGACTGCTTTAGTAATTTAGCCGATTAAATCAGTAAATCGGCTAAAGTTTTACCAGCGTTCAAGGCTTGCTCGACCCATATTGGACGACGGCCACGGCCTGTCCAAGTATTTTCTGAGTTTTCTGGATTGCGATATTTCGGTTGGACAGGTTTGCGCACTGATTTAGCTTCTAATATTTCTTGCAAGGTAAAACCAGAGTTGTCAACAAGTTCGTCTAACTTTCTACGTACATCTAATAATTCAGTTTGCTTACGATTACTGATGGCATGTTCGATGTTATATTTTAGCTTGCCTAATTCAGCAACACTTAAAGAATCTAAATTTATGTTTGCCATGTTATTACTTTCTCTCTACAGTTGTTCAGAAACTGTTAAAATATACTTTACCATTAAATAATGTCAACTATAACAAGATTGAAATTTACTGAGTTTTTCAAAGATTGTTCTTAAAAAATTAACTTGCTGCTAAGAAAAAATAACTAACATCGTTTTAGAGTTGATCATTTTTTTTACAATTTTTACAATAAGTATATTGATTTGAGCACTGAGATACGATAGGCGGTGTAGCATCTTTGAACATATCCATGTATAGTCATAAGTGTAATTAATATAAAAATAATTTAATCCTGACTGTGGGGGCGCAATGCGTTTCTTCAAAACCTTCTTCTCATTGACATTACTAGTGGTTGGTCTAGGAGTAGGCACTTGGCAGTCTATTTATGGTAATACCACTAGCTTTCCAGCCATTTTATGGATTTTATTAGGCTTGTTGGTGGGGCAGACGGTAATTTTATTTCTGCATAGTAATTTGAGCTGGAGCAATACTTTACTCGGTTTAGCGACCAAAAATTTTAGCACTTATGCGTCTTGTTCTAGCACTGATGGTTACCTAGCCACAGAGAATAGCCCAACGGAATGGATTCTTGAGGAGTTAGCAGGTGGTGTCATTACGGTCAGTAGTGAGGGCGCAATCATCTATTTAAACAAAAGTGCAGAAGTGCTTATTGGGCACAGCCATGAAGAGGTTGTGGGTAAAGCTATTCACAACATAGTACAAATTGAAGATGCTCAGGGTAAAGCTATTGTCCCAAGGGTCATGGACGTGCATAAAGCTCACCCACAACATTTATTGCAATTTGGGCAAGTAAAATTAACATCTAGGGTAGGTAAGGTACGCTATGTAGAGCTATACACTACACACTTACATGATCCAGCTAATACTCTGGTTTTTATTTTTCGTGATGTGACCGCTGATCGTAAAGTAATAAATAGGCTTTATCAGCAAGCTTCCCATGATGCCTTAACAGGATTAATGAATCGGCGTAGCTTTGAGGAGTATTTAGAGCAGGTTGCTCATGATGATTCGGGGCTGCTTAAGACCCATGTGCTAGTCAGTATTGACTTAGATAACTTCAAAATTGTCAACGACACTTGTGGACATCAAGCGGGTGATGAGTTGCTTAAGCAAGTTGCACAGATTTTTCAACGGTTTGTACGACAAACTGACAAAGTAGCTCGCATGGGCGGTGATGAGTTCACTATTTTCTTAGAAAATTGTGCTTTAGAAAAGGCGCGCGCGATTATGGACTCCATATTCATAGAGTTGCGTAATTTCCGCTTTAGCTGGGAAGGTAAAATCTTCAGTGTCACTGCTAGTGTTGGGCTAGTCGAGTTTATTCCAGCTCCTGAACTCACCTTAAAAAATCTTTTCGCTGATGCAGATAGAGCCTGCTATACAGCTAAAGCCTTAGGACGGAATCAAACTTTTGCGCATCTTAATTCAGAGGAGGTTTATCAGTCAGAGCAGCGGCATACTGACTGGGGTAAGGTCTTAGAAAAAGCGCTGGAAAATGATAGGTTTATCTTGTTTGTACAACCTATTATGCCGTTACAAGCTACTAGTCAGTTTGCTTCCCATCAATATGAAGTTCTGTTACGACTACCTTTTAGAAAGCACCTGTTAAGTCCAGGAAGCTTCTTACCTGCTGCTGACCGTCTAGATATGATGACTAGGATTGATCGTTGGATCATTCGTAAAGTTTTGGAGATGATCACTACTACTAATCTATGTAGTAAGGAAGGCATAGAGCCAAGGTTGATGATTAATCTATCATCACAAGCAGTACAAGAGCCTGAGCTATTTGAGTTCATTCATGCAGAAATCATTAAACATAAGGTTAATCCTGCTTTATTGTGTTTTGAAATTGCTGAGTCAGTGGCTATAGCCAATTTTGTACAGACTAAGCGACTGATGAAGGCTTTACATGGTTTAGGTTGTCATTTAGTCTTAGACGATTTCGGTAGTGGCTTTTCATCCTTAAATTATGTGCGCGATCTCCCACTCAGTTACCTCAAGATCGATGGGAATTTTGTGCATAACTTAGTTTCTAATCCGGTGGATGCAGCCATGATTAAAGCAGTTCATGAAGTTGGACAAGTAATGAACCTCCTTACGATTGCTGAATTGGTTGAGGACGCAGAAACCTTAGAGCGTTTGCGAGGGATTGGGGTAGATTTCGCGCAAGGCTACTATTGTGGGAAACCTTTTCCCTTTAAACATCTATGTGCGCAAAGGGTTGAGTTACCTCAGTCAGTTAGAAAAATAGCTTAAGCCCTTATATTCATCGTTTTTGCTTGAAAAATGGTGTAAAAACTCAATACTAAGTTCTATCTTGCTACAAAAGGACTTTGTTTTTGCGTACCTTACCCATCTTAGCGTTATTATTTTTTGCAGTACCCTTGGTTGAGATCTATTTGCTGATCCAAGTAGGGCAAGTGATTGGCGCTTTACCCACAATTCTATTAGTAATTGCCACCTCAGTGTTGGGTGCTTATTTATTAAAGCAACAAGGCCTAGCGGCGTTGACGCGTTTCCAAAATAATTTACGTCAAGGCCAGCTACCTGCTGACGAATTGAAGGAAGGTATCTTCATTGTTTTAGGCGGTATCTTGCTCATGACTCCCGGATTTTTCACGGATTTTCTGGGGTTATTTTGTCTATTACCACCTACCCGTAAGCTTCTCATGAAGCTGTTTGCGAAGCGTTTGCAGCGTCAGTCAGGCGCGGTTTACAACGATGTCTATATCCACAGTAATACCCGTGTTCAAGAGACCAGTGCTACGCGTCCTACCCCTGTTGCTTTGGAAGGTGAGTATGTTCGTAAGCAGGAACCTTAAAATTTTTTCATTTTCTTACCCTTGACTTTGCTCAAGTCGCCCTTATTATTAGCACTCGTTAACACTGAGTGCTAACAGGTTGAAGATTCCCTGCTAGCCCCAAAATAAATCCTGATTCAATAAATCCAAGGAGTATCCACAATGAGTATTCGTCCTTTGCATGATCGCGTTGTTGTGCGTCGCATGGAAGAAGAGCGCAAGACCGCCAGCGGTATCATCATCCCCGATAATGCAACTGAGAAACCAGATCGTGGCGAAGTTTTAGCCGTTGGCCCAGGTAAAGCAAGTGATAACGGTGAGCGTATCGCTCCGCAAGTTAAAGTTGGCGACAAAGTACTGTTCGGCAAATATGCCGGTACTGCAGTGAAAGTCGATGGTCAAGAAGTATTGATCATGCGTGAAGAAGACATTTTGGCTGTTATTGCTTAATTCACCCAGCTAACTGATTTAAAGAGGATTAAAAAGAATGAGTGCTAAAGACGTACGTTTTGGTGATGATGCGCGTTCACGGATGGTGAAAGGCGTTAATGTATTAGCCAATGCAGTTAAAGTAACTTTAGGTCCTAAAGGCCGTAACGTTGTTTTAGAAAAATCTTTCGGTGCACCGACTGTTACGAAAGACGGTGTGTCAGTTGCCAAAGAAATCGAACTCGAAGACAAGTTCGAGAACATGGGTGCGCAATTAGTGAAAGAAGTTGCTTCTAAAACTTCTGATGCTGCCGGTGATGGTACAACAACTGCGACGGTATTAGCGCAAGCTATCGTGCGTGAAGGCATGAAATCCGTGACTGCAGGCATGAATCCAATGGATCTAAAGCGTGGTATCGACAAAGCAGTGACCGCTGCTGTTGAAAAATTACATTCTATGTCTAAGCCTTGCGAAGACAATAATGCTATTGCTCAAGTCGGTACCATTTCTGCTAACTCGGATGAATCTATCGGTACGATCATTGCTAATGCAATGGATAAAGTCGGTAAAGAAGGCGTTATCACCGTTGAAGAAGGTAACTCTTTAGAGAACGAATTAGCTGTGGTTGAAGGTATGCAGTTTGATCGTGGCTACCTGTCTCCTTACTTCGTGAACAATCAACAAAGCATGACTGCTGAGTTGGATAGCCCTTATATTCTGTTGCACGACAAAAAAATCTCTAATATCCGCGAATTATTGCCCGCTTTAGAAGGCGCTGCAAAATCAGGCAAGCCTTTATTGATTATTGCTGAAGATATCGAAGGCGAAGCCTTAGCCACTTTAGTCGTGAACAATATGCGTGGCATCGTGAAAGTAGCTGCAGTCAAAGCGCCCGGTTTTGGTGATCGTCGTAAAGCGATGTTACAAGACTTAGCCATTCTGACAGGTGCAACAGTCATTTCTGAAGAAGTGGGCATGAGCTTAGACAATGTGACTTTAGAGGACTTAGGCCAAGCGAAGCGTGTGGTCATCACTAAAGAAGACACCACTGTGATCGATGGCGTTGGTTCTGCTGATGATATCAAAGCTCGCGTTGAGCAAATCCGTGCGCAAATGGAAGTGACTACTTCTGATTATGACCGCGAAAAATTGCAAGAGCGTATGGCTAAATTGGCTGGTGGTGTAGCGGTTATTAAAGTAGGCGCTGCGACTGAAGTCGAAATGAAAGAGAAGAAAGCTCGCGTAGAAGATGCTCTGCATGCAACACGCGCTGCGGTTGAAGAAGGCGTAGTTCCAGGCGGTGGTGTTGCATTGGTACGCGCTTTACAAGCGATTGGTAGCTTAAAAGGCGAAAACCACGAGCAAGATGTGGGTATCCAAATCGCTATGCGTGCTATGGAAGAGCCTTTACGTCAAATCTGTGCCAATGCAGGTGACGAGCCTTCAGTGATTCTGAATGCAGTTAAAGCGAGTGAAGGTAACCAAGGTTATAACGCACGTACTTCTGAGTACGGTGATATGATCGCTATGGGTATCTTAGATCCTACTAAAGTAACACGTACAGCTCTACAAAATGCTGCATCTGTAGCAGGTCTAATCATCACTACTGAAGCGATGGTGGCTGAATTACCAAAGAAAGAGGCGGCTCCAGCCATGCCAGACATGGGTGGCATGGGCGGCATGATGTAATTTAAGACTTAAGCAGTCTTGATAAGAAAAAGGCTCCAATCGGAGCCTTTTTTCTTTAAGGAGCTAACTTATTTACGCTCACTATCAGGGATTTCTTCTTCAGTTGGTGCTGCTAAACCGCGTACATTTAAAACACCTTGATTATTAATTGTACCTGCGGTCACTGAGATGGGTTGAGGAGAGGGTAGTACCATTTCTACAGGCAGTTCTTCAGCTTGAGTAGCAACGGGTGGGGTTGGCTCGACCAATGCAGGTTGGCTAATTGTTGGCGGGAGTGGCTGCTCGATCATTTCTACCTGAGCGGGCCCGCCTTCGATGATCTGCTCTGTTGGCTGTTGTGCAGGTGGTACGGGACGTGGACGCACGGGTTTAGTCACAGTCTGTAAGGGCGTAGCAGCTTCAGGATTTTGTACAGGTGCTGCACTAACAATTGGTTGCCCAATCGCTGTTTCGTTGGTAGGTGGGGCTGCTTGATCCAATAAGGTTAGATCATCATTTGCGGTTACAGAGCGCTCACCTTCAGCAGGGAATGGCGCAACAATAGCAGATTGTTGAACAACTGCTTGTTCGGCCGCAGTTAAATTAGTTTCTGTCGCTGGTCTTTGGCTGTTAGGGGTTTGCGCCTGCTGTGCTTCCACAGCTTGCCGGTAGTCTTGTTCTAAAGAGCTTTGGGCTTTAGATAGACCAGTCAAATTGTATTTGCGAATTAAACGACTGGTTTCATCCAAATAATCGCCTGCTTTGCTGAGCTTATTGCGATCTAAATTAGTTTTAATTTGTGCTTGGCGTGCTTGCACCACATCTTCTAAGAGTAAGCGTCCTTCAGCGTTGTTGGGCAGAACAAACATGAGCTTATTCAGATAAGCAAGGGCATTATTCTCACTCTCTTCTTTACTCAAATTGCCACGTTTGATCGCTGCTTTTGCTTGTTGCAATAGCTCGTCAGCCTCGCGTTGTTCGCGCTCCCGAATTTCCAAGATGCTTTCTAAACGTACTTGTTCTTCAATTCGATCCGTTAAAGTGAATTCACGAATCAAATCATCAGTTTGACTTAAAGAGGTTTTAGCTTCTTCAGGTCTATTCAGATTGAGGTGGTTTTCAGTCTGCTGCTGCTGTTGCGCAATGATTTTATTTAGCAAAGCACGCGCATTGGGGTCTTGTCGGTTAACTGTCCACGCTTGGCGTAAAGTTGCTAAGGCACCATCAGTGCCAGTGGTATTGCCAGCATTAAACGCTGCAGTGGCTTTTAAAATCAATTGCGTGAGTTGCGCTTGCTGTTCGGGATTGGCTTCAGAGCTTGCTTCAGAACTAGTAGCAGGTAGGCTGGTTTCTGTATTAGTGGCGCTAAGTGTGGCTTGATCGGGCATTACATTAACGGCTGCTCTTGAGTCAGTTGTCGTGCTGTCGGTAGTAGTTGTAGCTTCAGTAGTAATAATGGGATTGGAGGGTGCTGCTAAGGTATTCGTACCAGCAGTGTTAGTCGGAGCGGTAATCGTTGAGGCAGCAGTTGTATTAGTTGAAGAGTCGTTGACTAAACCGACCTCTTCAGTTGGTCGGCTAGCGGTATCAGTTTTGCCAACCTGCGCTTCGGTAAGGGGAGCTGGCAGCGGGTTAACAGATGCTTGTGTTTGCTCGCTTGGCGTAGATTCATTGAGTAAACCATTGAATGTTGAAACTAAATGATAGCTGGCATAAACCACTACACCTAGAGCGGCTAACGCTGCTAATGGTAATAAAGCCTTGCGATAGTGTTTGCGCCCTAAGGCCTTTAATAAAGCTTCGGGGTTTTCTGGGCGTTGGTTGCGCTGTAGCGATAGTGCTTGACTTAAAACTTGTTGCGCTTCGGTTTTAAGTTTGGGATTAATGGTGAAGGGTATTCCACGTGCCAAAGCAGTTAAAGTACTTTGCTGACCATAAGGGGGGTGCAAGCTTGATAGCATCTGATAGAGGCAAGCCATTGAGAAGCTATCATCTTCAGTGACCGGCAGATCACCGACCGCTACAGAGGGGCTTAGCCATGACGAATGTAAAGCTAAAGGTGAGCGCACACCCGTTTGTTGTAAAAGTAGTGAATGCATGATTTTAACG
The DNA here is from genome assembly GCF_937873765.1 of uncultured Thiothrix sp. Taxonomy (GTDB): domain Bacteria; phylum Pseudomonadota; class Gammaproteobacteria; order Thiotrichales; family Thiotrichaceae; genus Thiolinea. Next base: position 21,025 of record NZ_CALMZC010000059.1, read on the forward strand.
AGCGGTGCATTCAGTAAAACATAGCCCTGATCCGTGCGCATAGTGCTACCCGGTTCGAAATAACCAAAAGCGCCGGCTTGCACATTACTTAAGGCATGACTGACGGCCTCGGTTAGCTTAAAAGCTTGATCAGGCGCTAAGCCTCGCTTGTCAATTTCATTAAAATACTCGCTCAGCAAGCTGCCTTGAGTATTCGCGCAGCTAAACCAGTAGTTATCTTCGGCACTGCCCCATGCCAGAATAGTTGGATAGGCTGCCGCCGGTGGCGCTGGGCGTGACATGACGGCAGACCATGCTTTAGCAAAGTCCGGTAGAGTGCTAATGGCTGGGGCTGCTAACACGAGCAGAACCATATGATCTTGTTCACCTTGCGTGGGGGTGTATAGATCATCAGCCCAATACACATCAGCTAAAGCGGTAGAGGACATTTTTCGGCGTACACTAAAACGGTTATCAATTAAAAATAAGTCCGTGGGTGACGCTACGGTTTTTACTGAGGTCGACATGGTTTCAATTGCCCATCAAGTCGCGATAGATTAAGAATAGCAGGCAAGTATAGAGCATTCAGCCGGTACATAGCACCTAAGCTAGATTAAATGCAGTACTATCAGGATACTTAGTCAACTGGAGGATTCCAATTGTTCAGTTTAACTTGCTTAAAGCTCATCTCGTTTAGTGTTTTACAAAATCTGCCCTTAGTTCCGCCCACTGATTTGTTTGTATAGGAGCCAGTTATGCCCGCTGCATCCTTCTTTGCCTTTGATACCATAGCACTGCATGCAGGTTACCAACCTGAACCACTCTATGGCGGTCGTGCGGTGCCGATTTATCAAACTACTAGCTATGCTTTTAGTGAGGCTAACAAGGGGGCTGCCCTATTTAATGTCGAACAAGGTGGGCATATTTATAGTCGCATGAGTAACCCCACTGTGGCTGTTTTAGAGCAGCGCTTAGCCGCTTTAGAAGGAGGTGTTGGCTGTGTCTGCACGGCATCAGGTATGAGTGCTTTATTCACCACGTTTTTAAGTTTGTGCTCGGCGGGCGATCACATTGTTGCTGCCGCACAAATCTATGGTTCAACAGCCACTTTATTGGGCCATACTTTAAAGCGTTGCGGAATTAACACTAGTTTCGTGGATATTAATGATCATGCAGCCGTGGAGGCTGCTATTCAAAGTAATACCAAATTAGTTTTTTGTGAATCTATCGGTAATCCAGCTTTAGATATTGCTGACTTACCTACACTAGCAGTAATCACCCAAGCACAAGCTCTGCCTTTAGTCGTGGATGCTACCTTCGCTACTCCAGCTTTGGCCAAATCTATCGAGCTAGGAGCAAATATTGTCGTACATTCTTTAACTAAGTGGATTGGTGGCAGCGGGAATGCTTTAGGTGGCGCTATTATTGACGGTGGAAATTTTAATTGGGGTACTGAGCAGCGCGCTTTTCCAACTCTCACCGAGGATTATGCGCCCTTCCAAGGTTTAAATTTCTGGGAAGAGTTTGGTCCTGCGGCTTTTAGTATGCGTGTCCGCGCTGAAGCTATGCGTGATTTTGGTGCAGCCTTAAGTCCGCTGAATGCTTTTTTACTGCTGCAAGGTTTAGAAACCTTAAATTTACGTATGGCTAAGCATGTAGATAATGCACGTGTTTTAGCAGAATGGCTGACTCAGCAAGCGGGAGTGGCTTGGGTAAATTATCCGGGTCTAAGTACGCATCCGCAGTATAGCTTAGCTCAAAAGTTGATGCCCAAAGGGGCAGGTTCTATTTTAAGCTTTGGCATTCAAGGTGGTTTAGCAGCCGGTTTAGCTTTTATGGATGCTTTACAGCTCGCCACTAATCTCGCGAATGTAGGCGATTCGCGTACATTAGTATTACATCCTGCGTCAACGACCCATTCCCGTTTAGATTCCCAAGCACAACAGGCGGCGGGTATTAGTGCAGATCTATTACGCGTTTCGGTCGGCTTGGAGGCATTACAGGATATTCAAGCCGATTTCAGTCGCGGCTTAAAGGCCGCTGCGAAATTCGCTAAGGAGTAAGTCGTGTATCTAGACTTCCAACAAGCACGCATTTATCTAGGCACAGGCGGTAAAGTATTTGATGTGAATTTGCCAACAATACTCTTTTTACATGGAAGTGGCATGGATCATCGCGCTTGGCAGCTCCAAACCCGTTGGTTTGCATTTCATGGTTTTTCTGTACTTGCCCCTGATTTTCCTGCACATAGTCTTTCCACGGGGCAAGCTTTAAGTTCTATTCAAGCCGCCGCCCTTTGGGTTTGGGATTTAATTGATCAATTGCAGATTAAGACTGTGAGCTTGGTGGGTCATTCCCAAGGAGCTTTAATAGCGTTAGAGGCGGCTGCTTCTCAACCAAAACGAGTTCGTTCGCTGAGCTTGATTGCAACTGGAGCCGCAATTCCAGTAAATGATCAGCTTTTGCAGTTGGCTAGTAAGAATAAACCATCGGCAGTGGCTGCGATGCTGAATTGGGGTTTTGGCAAAGCTTATCAATTGGGATGCTCACAAGTACCGGGTTTAGCTCCCTTAGCGATAGCGGGGCAAATTATGCAACAGAATCCGCTCGCCATTGATTTAGCGGCCTGTCAGGCTTATCAAAACGGTGAGCAAGCTGCAAAACAAATCACTGCCCCCACCCAATTAATTTTTGGCGAATATGATCGCATGACTCCCCTTAAGGCAGGACGAGCCTTAGCGGGAGTCTTACCAAATCTACAGAGTCATACGGAATTAGCTTCAGGGCATATGTTGCCAGTGGAAGAGCCTGCAGCTTGTTTACAGTTATTGCGTGATTTTATTAAGCCACTTGCCTTAAAGGAATGATGCATTTATTAATAGGTTTAGCCTTGCTATTAATTGGTTTTTCAGTGATCAATGCAGGCTTATTAGTGCTCTATGCATGGCGTCAGTCTAGTCAAGCGGTGACTTATTTAAGTGTCGTGTTACTAGCCATTTTGGCAGCTATCCAACTCTTAAATTTTAGCTATTTAGAATTTGGCACTGAGTGGGTGCATAGTCGCTTTTATAATGCTCTACTGTTCATGGTGGCACCGACTTTTTATCTACTCAGTGCACCCTTGTTAGAGGCAAAAATCCAGCCATTTGCTGAGCGTTGGCAGCATTTTTTACCTGTTCTCCTAGCGCTAATTTTGCCACCGGCTTGGGCTTTGCCCTTAGCTTTTGTGGTCGGTTCGGGGTATTTGGTGCTTTTAGGTTTCAATATTTATGCTTTACGCGCGCAACGTAGTCGTTTCCGCTTAGAGCTCTTGGGTTTAGCACTGATGTTTGTGCTGGCAATTTTGGTTATTGTACTCGGAGTGAGTAATGCCTTAGTGCCGGATCAAGTATTTTTTAGTTTATATGCGGCTGCGATTGGCTGTGGCTTTGTCTTGGTGAGTGCGGTGTTAAGTTTTGCTCCACAATTACCCACTGAAGTCGCTGAGGCAGCACGTGAGACTTATGCGGTTTCTACCTTAAGTAAAGTCGATTGTGAGGCTGCTTTACAGGTATTGCAGCAACTTATGCACATGCAAAAACTGTATCAGAACACAGAGCTAGATTTGCCTAGTTTGTCGGAGGCTCTAGGTTTAAGCCATTATCAATTATCCGAATTGATCAATACTCGTTTGGGCAAAAGTTTCTCGCGCTATTTACGCGAGCAGCGCGTGGAGGCCGCTAAGCTGCAATTAATCCATGAACCGAAAGCCACCGTACTAGGGATTGGTTTAGCGGTCGGATTCAGTTCACAGTCGAATTTTTATGAAGCCTTCCGCGAAATTGTTGGCATGACACCGGGGCAGTTTCGTAAATTAAACCAAAAATCCATTCCGAAATGATCAAAACGGAAGTATAACCAACAATTTTGCCTTAGCTTAGCTCTAAATTCATGCAAAAAGGAGCGGCTATGAAAGTATTAGTTACGGGTGCTAGTGGGTTTATTGGTGGAGCGATTAAAGCAGCCTTGGAACGAGCTGGGCATATGGTTGTACCGATTGCTCGCCGCTATGGAGTCAATTTCAATGAAATGCTAGAGCCGAAGCAATGGATTCCATATTTGGCAGGTGTAGATGTGGTGATCAATGCGGTCGGCATTATTGCGGAAACTCGTGGGCAGTCATTTGAAAATCTGCATACCCGTGCACCCTTAGCATTATTTAAAGCGAGTGAGCAGCAAGGGGTTAAACGGGTTATCCAAATCTCTGCCCTTGGTGTTGAGCAGGCTTTTGTACCCTATCAGCAGAGTAAAAAGGCCGCCGATGAAGGTTTGCAAGCCTTAAACCTAGATTGGTTTGTGCTGCGGCCCTCTTTGGTTTATGGAGCCGGTGGCTCTAGTGATGCTATGTTTCGCCGCTTAGCGGCTTTACCCATCATTAGTTTGCCCGGTGGGGGGCAACAACGGATTCAGCCCGTGAATGTTAGCGATCTGGTGGCGACGGTGCTGCATTGTCTGACCGCAGAGCCTAGCAAACAAGTGATCAATGTCGTTGGCCCCAAAGAATATACTTTGGAAACTTGGCTACAAGCTTTGCGAGCGCAACAAGGGAAAAAGCCAGCGCTGACCCTTTCGATTCCTTGGTCTTTAATTATGCTGAGTGCAAAGCTTGGCCATAAGCTGATTCCTGTGCTGCATCCAGACAATATGCGCATGCTGGAAAAGGGTAACACCGCGGATGTCTCAGGTTTTAAGCAGTTTCTGGGGCGTATGCCGCTGGAGCTAGGGCAAGTTGCATGAGCTATCTTAGTCTCAAATATCTACATATTTTAAGCATGGTACTGCTGTTTGGTACGGGCTTAGGGAGTGCTTTTTATAAATGGATGGCGGATCGTAGCGGAAATCTTGCGCATATTGCAGTGATGAATCGACATGTGGTACTAGCTGATTGGCTCTTTACTACACCAACGATTATTTTTCAGCCCATTAGCGGTTTGTGGATGGTGTATCTCTTACATTATCCACTCACTACACCATGGATTATGTGGAGCTTAGTTTTGTATGGGGTAGCGGGCGTTTGTTGGCTACCTGTCGTTTGGTTGCAAATTCAAATGCGCCACTTGTCCGAGCAAGCTTTAGCCACACAGACCGATTTACCCGCTTTATATTGGCGTTATGCGCGCTATTGGTTTTGGCTAGGCGTACCAGCTTTTATTGCCATGCTGTTTATTGTGTTATTGATGGTGTTTAAATTTACGGGGGTAGCATAAGCGTGGCAGCAGTTTCTATTATGCAACAGGCTTTGGGGACACAATGGAGTGCCTTGGCTCCTGCTCTAAAAATGCATTACATGACAGCGGGTAATCGAGATGTAGGGGTACTCAGTATTGAATATCCCAAGTGGATGCAATGGCCCCTGAATTTTTTACGCTTATTCGGTACTTTGATTAATCAGCAAGCGCAACATACGCCGACACAGGTCAGCAAACGTATGCTTGGCGAACAACAGGTCTGGCAGCGTCGTGTCGAGTTACCCAAGCGAGTCCTAGCTTTTGATAGTGTTTGGCAGTATTGCGGTGGTAATGAGTTGATTGAGTACGTCAAACCTTACTTGGGCTTAAAAATGGCAGTTAAAGTACAAGAGGGTAAACTCTATTATGAGGGGCGTGCTTATATCTTGAAATTAGGCAGTTTACTGATTCCTATCCCTGAAGCTTTAGTCTTAGGGCATACCACGATTGAAGAAGTCGGGGTTGATGAACAACATTTCACGATGGATTTTCGCTTAAAGCATCCGCTGTTTGGGCAGGTTTATCGTTATTCGGGGCGTTTTCGTACCGAGGTCATGCCTTCTTAATAAATCCGTTGCCCTACTGTACTAGCTTGTTTAAACAGCTTCTTATGTGCAGCACTATTAATCAAGAAAGCATCACTCGGTAATTCTAGGCTGCTTAACAAGTGTTCTTGTAGCTTGTCTTGATTGAATATCCAGCCACGCACTTGAACTGCAATCACATACACCGGATAGTTCGGGAAATGCTCTAGCTCTTTTTGTGCAAGCCAAATAGCTTTGACTTTTTTCTGCTTGGCTAAGCTATCAAGTAGCATAGGTTTCAAGCTGGTAATAGCATGGATGCTAGGATCAATTAAGACATCGTTAGGATGCAGGTGTGCACGCTCTTGATGCGCTGCCGCCATCATATCGGTAGCCGCTTCTAAATGGAGTAACCAACGCCTACTTTGTTCTAGATCATTCTGTTTAGTATAAAAACGCCAAGCGGCTTCAGCCGCCGCTGGTTGCAGCTTGGGTTGCAACATGGCTTCTTCTAAATAGCTAATTCCCTGAGGATCATCACGCTCTAGGAGTAACTGTCCAATTGCTAAATCCGCTTCAGTATCTTCTGGGTGATATTCAGCGTATTTTTGATACAAGGGTAGAGCATCTTTTTCAGGTAAATATTTGGCGGTCAGTTCAGCTAATTGCCAACGTTCTTTAGGCGTTAAATCTTCGTATAAACGCATTCTTAACTGATTGACTGTTTCGCGTGCAAGTTTCGAGCGCTCATGTAATTCATCCCATTGAGCGCCATGTGTTTCGATCCATTCCCGATTAAAATGTTTAAGCACTTGCTCTAGTTCTGGCTCTAACCAAGTAATGGCTTTGGCTTCATGTACATAGTTTGCGGGCAGATTGTTGAATTTGAGTGCTTTCAAACGCTCCATTAAAGCCGGATGGGTATCGCTAGAGTCAGTTTTGCGACTTAAAGCGGCCCGTAAATAACGTTTAAAATCTTCATTATTCAGATTAGCTTGCTGATAGAACTGCCTAAGTAGACTGTAAATTTGGCTTTCAGCTTGGGCTTGTGTGTAAGGCCGCTCGAATAGTGGTTTCCAAAAATGCTGCTGGGTAAATTCGCCTAAGACGTTTAAGGAGACTAAAGCAGAAGCTGCTGCTTCGCGAGAACTGAGTTGGCTGGCAATGTAGTCTGCTTCATATTCGTTAGCACGCGCTAATACATAAGAGTAGCCTGCAAAGTAGGGCGCATACCAATTGAAAAATTTACTAATTAAACCCGTGCCTAAGGCATTAGCTTGCATGAAAGATTGGTTGATTTGCGTCCAGCTCTGGCGGAGTCGATAAATTTTTCCGGCAAATTTACTATGATTACCCGACAAATGTGCTAATTCATGGGCTAGTACCGAGCGTGCTTGTTGCACAGAGAGGGCGAGTAGTAATTCTAGGCCGATGATGAGCGTATTTTGAGTAGGGCCGATTAAACCCATGCGTGGTGTTTGTACCAGAGCTGCATTGAGTTCTGTATTAAGCAGGATCTGGTGAATCGGTGGAGTATTTAAAGTTTTGCTGATTTGATCCACTTCTTCCCAGATCTTAGGATACTGCTTGCGCTCTAGGCGGTAACCTTTTGGGCTAGGAATGCGGATTACAAGCGACCTGAACAAGATCCAAATTAAAGCGCAAACAACCAAAATCAATTTGGTTTTGAGCAGCAGCAAGAGCAAGGCAGAGCTAGTGAAGGCCAACCAAGCAGTGCCTCCCGCTAATAGCACTAAGCTGAAGAGCAGACCTAAAATCACTGCATAACCTAGATAGACTAGATGTTGCAGGCGACGTTTATAAGCGACTGGTTGCAGACGGAGTTCATGCTCAGCTTTGGCGACTAAGCTTTCAAAGTAGAGACGCTGTTCGGTTGTTGTTTTCATTGGGGCTAGGGTAGCGAAATCTCTGTTTAGCCTAACAAACTGCTGAGCTTGTTGATGCTTTTTCCGATTGATGGCTAGTTCCAGCACTGATTTAAAAGATTGCATAGCAGGCTTTTCAAACTGTGGACTTCTTTAGCAAAGAACCTAGCTGTGCTAGTATGCGCGCGCATTGCAGTTCACAACAGGTTCAGCCTCCCACTATGGCACGATACATATTTATTACTGGCGGTGTCGTTTCTTCCCTTGGCAAAGGCATCGCAGCCGCCTCTCTTGGTGCAATCCTCGAAGCGCGTGGCCTCAAGGTCACGATGATGAAACTAGACCCCTATATTAACGTCGATCCCGGTACGATGAGCCCTTTTCAACATGGCGAGGTGTTCGTCACTAATGATGGCGCTGAGACCGATTTAGACTTAGGGCACTATGAGCGCTTTGTGGGATTTACCGCAACGCGCTACAACAATTTCACCACGGGTCGCATTTATGAAGCTGTGATTCGTAAAGAGCGCCAAGGTGAATACTTAGGCGCGACGGTGCAAGTCATCCCGCATATTACCGATGAGATTAAAAGCAGCGTGCGCGCGGGCGCGGGCGATGCGGATATTGCGATGGTCGAAATCGGTGGTACGGTTGGCGATATTGAATCTCTACCCTTTATGGAAGCGATTCGGCAGATGGGCGTGGAAGAAGGGCGCAACAATGCCTTATATATCCATTTAACCCTCTTGCCCTATGTGGCTGCGGCAGGTGAACTTAAAACCAAGCCCACGCAGCACTCCGTCAAGGAATTACGTTCGATAGGAATTCAGCCCGATATTTTGCTCTGTCGCAGTGAAAAAGCCTTGCCCGAAAATGAGCGCCGCAAGATAGCTCTTTTCACTAATGTCGAAGAGCGTGCTGTCATTTCAGCAATTGATGTCGATAATATCTACAAAATGCCCTTGTGGTTACACGCGCAGAAGCTAGACCGGATTGTGGTAGAGCGCTTTGGCTTAAGTAATCTGCCGGATGCGGATTTGACTGACTGGAAAAATGTCGTGAATGCGATGGAGTTTCCAGAAGCTGAAGTCAGCATTGCCATGGTGGGTAAATATGTTGATCTCACCGAATCCTATAAATCCTTAAATGAAGCCTTGCGTCATGCGGGGATTCAAACCCATACCAAAGTTAAAATTAATTACATCGACTCAGAAAAGCTGGAGTCGGATGAAGATTCGCCAGAGATGGATATTGTTAAAGCAGCCGATGCGATTTTAGTCCCCGGTGGCTTCGGCAAGCGTGGTGTGGAAGGCAAAATTCGTGCAGTTCAATACGCGCGTGAAAACAGAATACCTTATTTAGGGATTTGTTTAGGCATGCAGGTCGCGGTGATCGAATACGCGCGGCATTGTGCGAATCTTTTGGGGGCGCATAGTACTGAATTCGTGAAAGATACCGCGCATCCGGTGATTGGTTTAATTACCGAATGGCAAAATCAGGATGGTTCGGTGGAAACGCGTACTGAAACTTCGGACATGGGTGGAACCATGCGTTTAGGTGGGCAAACTTGTCATTTAGTCCCCGGTTCTTTGGCTAACAAGGCTTATGGGGCAAGTGATATTGTAGAGCGTCATCGCCATCGCTATGAATTTAATAATAATTATCGTAAGGTACTCGAAGAACACGGTTTAAGTTTTTCGGCGATGTCGGCGGATAGTAGCTTAGTGGAAATGATCGAATTAAAGGATCATCCATGGTTTTTGGCCTGTCAATTCCATCCAGAGTTTACGTCCCGTCCGCGTCAAGGCCATCCGTTATTTAGTAGCTTTATTCGTGCCGCCCGTGCTCAGCACGAAGCTAAAGGGGCTTAAGTATGCAAATCTGTGGATTTGAGGTCGGTTTAGAACAGCCTTTTTTTCTAATTTCTGGTCCCTGTTCGATTGAAGGTGACGGTTTAGCTTTAGAAACAGCACAAAAGCTGAAAGAAATCACGGTACGCTTAAAGATTCCTTTTATCTATAAGTCTTCGTTTGATAAAGCCAATCGCTCTTCGCATAACAGTCGGCGCGGTGTAGGAATTGAAGAGGGCTTGCGGATTTTGGAGCGAGTCAAGCGCGAAATTGGCGTGCCAGTTCTCACGGATGTGCATGAAGATACGCCGATGGATGAAGTAGCGAGTGTCGTTGACGTGTTACAAACGCCCGCATTTTTGTGTCGCCAAACGAATTTCATTCAAAGCGTGGCGCGTACCGGTAAGCCCGTAAATATCAAAAAAGGCCAATTCTTAGCACCTTGGGATATGACCAATGTGGTTGAGAAAGCGCGGGCTGTGGGTAATCAGCAGATTATGGTTTGTGAGCGTGGCTATACCTTTGGCTATAACAATTTAGTATCGGATATGCGTAGCCTTGCGATTATGCGCACGACCCATTGCCCCGTCGTATTTGATGCGACGCATTCAGTGCAGTTGCCGGGTGGACAGGGAAGTGTCTCCGGTGGTGAGCGTCAGCATGTACCGGTGTTAGCCCGAGCTGCGGTGGCGGTCGGGATTGCGGGTTTATTTATGGAATCGCATCCAGATCCTGCGAATGCTTGGAGTGACGGCCCGAATTCTTGGCCGCTCGATAAAATGGAAGCGCTGTTAGCATCTTTAGTCGAGCTGGATCAAGTGGTTAAAGCTAAACCATTCATTGAACAAACTTTGTAAATTTTCTAGGGATTAAGATCATGTCTGAAATCATCTCTGTATTAGCCCGTGAAGTGATCGACTCACGCGGCAATCCTACGGTTGAAGCCGATGTTAAATTAGCCAGCGGTGCGCTAGGACGTGCTGCAGTGCCATCCGGTGCTTCGACCGGCTCGCGTGAAGCTATTGAATTACGCGATGGTGGTTCACGCTATTTAGGCAAGGGCGTACAAAAAGCCGTTGCTAATGTGAATGGCGAAATTGCGGCAGCTTTAAAAGGTCATGAAGTCACTGATCAAGCGGGTATTGATCAAATCATGTTAGAGCTGGATGGCACTGAAAACAAAGCGCGTTTAGGTGCGAATGCTTTATTAGCGGTGTCGATGGCGGCTGCTCATGCGGGCGCGAAAGAGCAGGGCTTACCGCTGTACCAATACCTGAAAAAATCGGACACTTACAAGTTGCCCGTGCCAATGATGAATATCATCAATGGGGGTGCGCATGCGGATAATAGCGTTGATTTACAAGAATTTATGATTCTGCCGGTCACTGCACCTTCGATGGAAGAAGCGATTCGTTATGGTGCAGAAGTCTTCCATAATTTGAAATCGGTATTGAAAAAGCGGGGTTTAAACACGGCGGTGGGCGATGAAGGTGGTTTCGCACCGGATTTATCTTCCAATGAACAAGCGATTGAAGTTATTTTAGAAGCGATTAATAAAGCTGGCTTTAAAGTCGGTGAAGATATTTGGTTAGGCTTAGATGTAGCTAGCTCTGAATTCTATAAAGATGGTAAATACGTTTTAGAGTCCGAAAATCGCAGTTTCACCGCTGAAGGTTTCACCGAGTATTTACATAATTGGGTACGTCAATATCCGATTTTAAGTATTGAAGATGGCATGGCAGAAGGCGATTGGGCGGGCTGGAAACATCTGACGGATGTATTAGGCAGCAAAGTGCAAATCGTTGGTGATGATTTATTCGTAACCAATACCAAAATCCTGCAAGAAGGGATTGATAAAGGTATCGCTAACTCCATCCTGATTAAAGTAAACCAAATTGGTACTTTAACTGAGACCTTAGCCGCCATCCAAATGGCACATAATGCGGGTTATACCGCAGTCGTTTCGCATCGCTCCGGTGAAACGGAAGATTCAACAATTGCGGATATTGCAGTGGCAACGGGGGCAGGACAGATTAAAACCGGCTCTTTATCACGTTCAGATCGTATTGCGAAATACAATCAATTGCTGCGTATTTCGGGTGAATTGGGTAGCCGTGGCATTTATGCGGGTAAGTCAGCATTTAAGCAGTTTAACTAATTAAATTCGCTTTGAGTATTCATACAGGGCATCTGCGCAAGTGGTTGCCCTTTTTTATATCATATCAGCAGGGCTTCTAACACTAATTCCCGGTGTGTTCAGTACATGGGTATAAATCATCGTCGTCGACACATCTGAATGTCCCAACAACTCCTGCACCGTGCGAATGTCATAACCGGATTCGAGCAAATGGGTAGCAAACGAATGGCGGAACGTATGGCTGGTAGCGTGTTTGGTGATGCCCGCTTGTTTCACCGCCCGACGAATGATTTTCTGCAAACTGGTTTCATGCAGATGATGGCGACGCACCACCCCAGAGCGTGGGTCAGCAGCGACACCACTGGAAGGAAACACGTATTGCCAACGTAATTCTTTCGCCGCATTTTGGTATTTACGCCCCAAGGCATCAGGCAAGTACACTTCGCCAAACCCGTTTTTTAAATCCAGTTGGTGTTGACGCTCGACAAAATCGATTTGTTGTTTAAGCGCCTCTTTGAAACGTTCAGGCAATGGCACTATCCGATCTTTAAACCCTTTGGCATTGCGGATCAGCAGTTGGTTGTAATCAAAATCCACATCCAGAATCCGCAGGGTCACGCATTCCATGAGGCGTAAACCGCCACCGTAGAGCAGTCCGGTCATTAAATGATGCGTCCCTTGCAGGTGTTGGAATACGCGGCGTACTTCATCGCGGGACAGCACCACTGGCAATTTACGCAGGCGTTTTGAGCCGATAAAATCACCCAAATTATCCAGCGGCTTTTTCCAGACTTGGTTAAACAGGAACGCAAGCGCATTTAATGCCTGCTTTTGGGTAGAAACTGAAACATTGCGTTTAAGCACAAGGTATTCGAGGTATTGCTTGACTTCTTTACCCCCCAAATCATGCACATCATTGGGTTTATGGAAGTAAAAAAAGCGGGCAATCCAACCGCGATAGGTTTGCTCGGTGCGCATCGCGTAGTTTTTGAGGCGTACCACTTTGACCACTTCCGCTAATGCAGGTTGGTAACGTTGGTAAGGCTCATTGGAACAACGCTCTTCGCCCTCAGGCATTTCCAATTCTTCTAAACCTTCGAGGGCGTTTATGTAATCGCGGGCAACGGTGGCATGGTTGGCTTCTAACTTTTTCGCGGACGCTGACCAATATTCCCAATCGAAGTCGTTTGCCCAACTTTTTTTCAATGCCAGACAAAACAGAATCCGTATAGCATCGACGACTTGACCAAATTGCCAAGCCTTCAAGTTGACTTCACGCCCCACTTTGGTGAGAAATTCTTCTACTTGTTGGGGCTTATGGGTACGGATGTGATCGTCGGGAAAGTAGGCAATATACTGCTTAGTACGCAACACATACCACGTCACATACTTCTGAATAACACCTTGTTTAACAAGAAAAAGCGTGTAATTTTCCCAGAACTCATGGGAATACGTAGTTGCCGGTTCTACGGGGCTTCGTGTATGCTTCTTATCCATTAACATAAGCTGAATTTTGGGTGCACAATTTATGATAATGCCAGACTATGCGGAATTCTCCACGAACCAGATAGGCGGCGCGTGCGCAGAATTCAAGCGAAGGCTGGCTATTCTGATATTCCAGAACGCCGCCTAATAAACTGTTGGCCATAACAAGCCGCCGACAGTATCAACACTAAAAAAGAAGATTTAAATATGGGGTCATTTTATACACAAATTCTTGTTCGTGAGTCAAACGAAGCTCGTTGTGCAGAAGTCATGCACACTTTTCGTCGTTCAAGCGTCATTATCCCTGCACATAAAGGCATCACGGTTGTTTGTGATAAATTATCAGAAGATCAATCTTTTGATACACTTGATAGCGTAGCTATGACATTAAGCCATAAATTAAATACACCGACAGTTGCATTACTCAATAATGATGATGACTGGTTAGGCTTCAGATTTTTTGACAAAGGTGAGTTTGTTGGTAGCCTATTGATAGGGCATACAATTTTTTCCTTAAATGGCTCAATTAATATGCTCAAAAGATTCATAAATCCAAACGCATCAACTATAAAATTGTATTTGGTTTTTATAAAACCCTATCTTTTCCAGTTTCGACGCCATCGAGACATTGCGCAGATTCTTGATTTACCAGCACGTAGTGTTGGCATGGGTTATAAATACATTACCACTGATGACCATCCAGAAGATTACGATAAGTCAGATTTTATTAAAACATGATTACAATGTGCTAACGCGGGAAACAGCGTGCCAGATTCAAAGGCCGAAAAATTGGCCTTCCCGTTCGCTGATGCTCTGATAGGCCGTACCGCGTTCGCCGTGCCAGCCCACAAAAGTCGTGCGCTGATGCGTGATAAATTGTGCCAGACTGGCAGCCTGAAAATAGAACGGTTGCCCTTTGCCACAACAAAAATAGTTCTGTTCATTTACCAAAAACGGGGGCTTACCCAACTTTCACGGTGCGCTGATGCGTGACAGATCGTGCCTGCCCTGAGGTTTTAATGGAGCGAGAGCGCACCTTTTACAAACAAAGGTTGATTCGTCAAAGGCTTTAAATTATTGGCCAACAAGCCATTCGACGACGGACGCGGTGACAGACCGCAATTTTTAACAGCTTACTCCCCGCCGCGCCCGTCAATTACGACGTTAGCTTTAGAAACAAATAACCACCATGCCTACTGAAAAACAATGTTTTATTATTATGCCTTTCTCAGATACAAATAATTACGAGAAAGGCCATTTTAGACGAGTCTATGAATACATTATAAAACCAGCTTGCAAATTAGCTGACTTTGAACCAATAAGAGGAGACGACGTTACCAACTCAAATTATATTGTCATAGATATATTAAGAAAAATAATTAATAGTGACTTAGTAATTTGCGATTTAAGCAATAACAATCCGAATGTTTTATATGAACTTGGTTTAAGACAGGCTTTCAATAAGCCAGCAGTCTTAATAAAAGATAAAATTACAGACAAAATATTTGATATACAAGGCTTTAGATACCTAGAATATGATTCAAGCTTAAGAATTGACGAGGTTGAGAAGACAATTTCAAAACTTTCCGACTTCATTAAAAACACTCATGACAATAAAGATACTGAAATTAATTCAGTTGTTCAGATGCTTGGCATAGAACCAGCCACACTAAAAAACAAAGTTGAATTATCCGAAGAAAATAGCGTAATACTAAATGCAATAAACAACCTCTCAAAGAAAATAAATAAACTAGAAATCTCTAGTGACCTAAAAATAAATCATGTCAGATCAAATATTAATATTGGTAGATCAAGTGATATAAAAAATGAGAATGTTGATTTTTTAATAGGATCAGATTATTTCATAAACGGAGATTTCACTGGTAAATATATAGGGTTTAATCCAGAGAATAGCACACTAGAATTCAGCATTGGAGAGGAAGTTAAATCAATACAACTTCATTCAAGAGAATTTTATTTGATTGATGACATTCCTTTTTGATTAAAGACACATTAGAAAGCTAACAATTTATTCGACGACGGACGCGGTGACAGCCCGCGACTTCGCTCAACTGACTCCCCGCCGCGCCCGTCAATTACGACGTTAGCCTTTATACTTCCACTAAATTAAACCTTTAGCATTAGATTAAGATGAAAAAATATAAATATTTATTGATTTGCGATCGAAGAAATAATCTTATATATGGAGAATGCATTGAATGGGAGCTGAGTAAATTTGACAGGGATAATATAGACATTATAAGCGGCAAGCTAAAAAAGAAATATAAATATTACATCATGTCAATCAATGAGGAAATACATACCGTTAACAACCAAAATATTACATTTAGCTTGGGAGATGAAAAAATATTATTTACATTTTCTGAGAGTTTTCAAGATACTATATACTTATCAGATGATGAAGAGTTATATAATCCATTAATAGATCATTGCACAGATATTAATATTTATCTTAATGATAAAAAAAGTGAGCTACTAAACCTAGAATGGCTTAAGGAAAACAAATCACTGATTGATGATGTGGAAAAGAGATTTAATATAAATCTTGAAAAAAATCAAGAGCTTATAGGTTCTTTTTCTGTATACAATCCTATCAGATTACTAATAAAAATTAGATTCACTGACAAACCAAGAAAGAATGAAGACAAACTGCCAAAGTCTCTTCAAGTATCTATTCTCGATGAGTTCGACTTATATAAAGATACTTGTGCAAAAATTAATATATGGGATAAGGATGACATAATACAAACTGAATTTTTCAAGACTTCAGAGAAGATTTTTGATTTTATAGCAAAAGAATATCCACACAAAATTGAACTAATAATCATGGACAAAGATAGAAAAATATATAAAAGCAAACACGGCTTTGTACGAAGTATAAATTTTGATGTAAATATAATTGCTGGATCAGTTAGATTGGAAAATGGAAAAACAAAAAGTCTTATTCACAATACAAAACTTTCTGTAGGTTCTTGATAGTGTCCAAGTTAAGAGAAGCACTTAAAAAACGTAAAGATTCTCACGTCATACCATCTATATCGTGCATCCCCAGTATGCTAAGTGATACACCGTTAGAATATGCTGAGAGCTTATTCAATAAAATACTAGACAAAAATAAAGACACCGCCAAAATAAGCGTAATAGACCCATATGTTATTCCGAGCGATATGTATACTTTGGCAAGTTTTTTTGGAGGTTTTTCGAGCATCACTTTAGAAATAATATCTAAATTTGAAACGGTAAGTGCAGAGGAAAATAAAGAAGAGAGAAAAGAGAAGCTAAAAACAATATCTGGCCACTTAAGTAAAAATGGTTTATTTAAAGAAGTATCTTATTGTCATTCCACAGAAAAAATGCACGATAGATATTATATATTTTGGAAGGACAATAATGATAAAATCATAATATCAATAGGTGGATCAGTAGCTCAAAACTTCTTGACTCACACTAATATAATAGAAATAAAAGATAAATATTTGGAATTATGCATCGCAAAATATTATTTTTTACTTACGGAAAAAAAATGTTAAAGAAAAATTCTAGGTGCTTCACATGAATAACCAAAATGAAGATAAAATCGAAGTATCCGCTGCCATCTTACCTAGACATAGTGATGATGATGCCTCATGGATATTCAAGTCAAGAAAATATATATATCCATATGACCTTTTAGATGCTGCAAAAAAAATTTATCCTAATAAAGAAGAGTTTAAACCTTTAAGCCTCACTGAGTGGGATAAATAGTTTCACCCTGATGATACAGAAGAATTACGGGATATACTAATCACAATAAATTCTATATTTCCCGCTTTTACAGAAGAAAATATTAATGATTATTTAAAACATAACTCCACCAAACCTCTTGGGTTGGCACTTGCCATTGAAAATCGCTTACTTGATAAAGTGATTGCTTACGGAAATACGAATCAACTATTTCTATTTTTGGAAGAGTTTGATATAAACCAAGAAGAAATAAAATTATTAGAAAATAAAGACATAATTGATAAAATATCTGACAGAATAGTTGATAAAAATAAAGTCATGTATTCTCAGCTTGTTAGTAATTATTTGAGAATATTAGCTAAAAATCCAAACATAGAAGTTACGTCAGATTTCATAAAGAAATATATAGAACATGCTCATTTTTATGGGGATGCTCCAAATAAATTATTGCAGTATTTATTATTTACCCAAAAGAAACATCCTCGTTTTTCAGAAATACCTTCGCTTTTCTGGGATCCTTATACCAAATCCAGAAAATATTCTTCATGGCTTGAATCAATTCGGCGAATGGATGATATTTCCATGTATTACAAAAAAATTAAAGATGCGCAAATAGAGAATTTTCATGAAAACTTATTATATTTGAATTTATATCTGGAATTTAAAGAAGATTATAAAATTTGCTTTAAATTTCTGGGCTAACAATTATGTCGACGACGGACGCGGTGACAGCCCGCGACTTCGCCCAATTTACTCCCTGCCGCGCCCGTCACACATGACGTTGGGCGAGTTAAAAACCAATACACATCGCCAGACTCAAAGACCGAATAAAGATGATTTCGTCATGCGCTAACGCGGGAAACAACGTGCCAGATTCCAAGCCTGAAAATATTGGGTTTGGTGGCCGCGCTGATGCGCGGGAAAGTTTGTGCCTCGCCGCTTTCGTGCCAACCCAACAAAATCGTGCGCTGATGCGTGACAAAACGTGCCAGCCTGACAGACTGAAAATAGAGCGTTCATCCTTCGCTGATACAAAAGGTGGTTATGTTCGCTTGCCCAAAATGGTGCCAATCCAACAAAACTCTGCGCTGATGCGTGATGGACCGTGCCCGGCTGACAGCCTGAAAAAAGAACGTTTGCCCTTCGCTGATAATAAAAGTGCTTCGGTTCGTTCGCTAAAATTGGTGCCAAATCAACAAAACCCTGCGCTGATGCGTGATACAACGTGCCAGCCTGACGATCCGAAAAAAGAACGCTTACCCTTCGCTGATAGCACAACTGCTTCGGTTCATTGGCTAAAACTGGTGCCAACCCAACAAAACCGTGCGCTGATGCGTGGCAGATCGTGCTTACCCTACGGTTTTAATCGGTCGAGAGAGTGCCTTTTGCAAAAAAACGTCGATTCGTTAAAGGCTTCAAATAAAGGCCCAACAAGTGTTTCGACGACGGACGCGGTGACAGCCCGCGACTCCGCCCAACTTACTCCCAGCCGCGCCCGTCACACATGACGTTGGTTAGCAGAGTACAAGCTTTTAGCGCGTGGATGCCTTGGAAGAAACAGGGATATAGTCGGAACAAAAAATCAATGACTTACTGGTTATATTATAAGGATATTATAGATATGAACAGCTCTATAATACGACAGAAGGTCAATATTATATAAACCAACCCATTGATTATTTGTAAAAATAAACTGTATACTTATAAAGTAATATATAAAATTATAGGCGTGTAATATGTTCGATTTTTTGTATGGAATATTTTCAATTGGTGCTTTAATAGTTAAAGCTGTTTCCTTTTTTAGCTCTGCATTTGAAGTACATCCTAAACGAGGAGCCAATAGTAACAACATTTCTTCAAGAAAAAAACTCGACAACATAATCAACGTAAATAATGAAATAACTGATCTTGAGAGAAAAAATCATTTGATAAAAAGCTTAACCCACATGATGAAAACAACTTAAGTCAACTTTACAAATTAAGAGAAAATGAATTTGACATTTTTCAAGAACTAAAACAACAAGAAATTCTAACAGAATCAAGTAAAAATAAAGATAATTTGTTACCATATCAAATTGACAGTCAAACTCCTCACATTCTTGCTTGGCATACAGGTCAATTAGTACTAAAAAAACGTTGCAACAAATGTGGGAGACCAATGTTTATACAACATCGACAACGCATTAATGACGCTGAACTTCTTGGTATAAAAGATTTTTTTTGGTCTTGTATTGGATACTATAATACAGGAAACGCTAAATGCAATGGCTTAGAATGGTTAACAACAAAAGATATGTCTTTATTGCATAATAAAAATATAAATGAATTTCAGGTTACTAATCAAGAGCTTACTTTAATTTGTAATCAAAAAAGTATACAAAGAAATATCAACAGTAGAATTATTCAACATATCAAAGAACATGATGAACACATTCTTTGTCCTATTCATCACACTCCTATGATTCTTAGAGAGAAATATAATCATAATGATAATACACTAGACCGCTATTTTCTTGGTTGTACTAATTATCCTAGTTGTACTCAAATAGTTAAATTAAAGTCATGGTCTCAATTGGCTGGATATTTACACCGAACAGAAGGTGCTGGAATTCTTCAATAACCATAGGCTTTTATTTGAATAATTAAGAATAATGCTAACAAGCACATCGACGACGGACGCGGTGACAGCCCGCGATCCTTAATTTCTACTCCCCGCCGCGCCCGTCATGTTAGACGTTATGCAACCCAGAGACAAAAAAGTGTGCTAGATAAAATTATCTCCAAATTTAAAAGAAAAGAAGATTTAACATCATTAAACCATAAGTCATCAAAAGGAGAGTTAATTTATCATTACTGTAACTCCATAGCTTTTTGGTCAATTTGCACAAATAGATCAATGTGGTTATCGAGCATCTTTAATATGAATGATACAAAAGAATTAATATGGGGTAGAGATTTATTATTAGATATTCTAAAAAACAATAAAAAATTATTTCCTCAAGAATTTAGAATGTTTATAATTTTGAGTATATATAGTGTTGACGGCGACCTTTTACCATTAATAGCATCTTTTTCGAAAAATGATGACTTATTAAGTCAATGGAGAGCCTATGCTGACGACGCCAAAGGCTTTTCAATTGGGTTTTGCAAAAATACTAT
This sequence comes from uncultured Thiothrix sp., assembly GCF_937873765.1. Classification (GTDB taxonomy): domain Bacteria; phylum Pseudomonadota; class Gammaproteobacteria; order Thiotrichales; family Thiotrichaceae; genus Thiolinea. The sequence continues at coordinate 41,056 of NZ_CALMZC010000059.1, forward strand.
GTCAAACACTCTTCCGGTAAATATGAAGAATGTTTCCTACAATAAAAAAGAACAAGAAGAGTTAATATTCAATAGTCTTGTCATCTTTCATAAATGGTGGAAAAAAATTAAAGACAATAATTTATCAATTATGACAAACACTTTGTTAGAATTTTCAATGGACTTAGCTTCTCTCAAAAATCCGAGCTTTTATGAAGAACAAGAAGTTAGAGTAATTCACCTACTAACCAAAAACAAGGATAACAATACGTGGTTTGATGCTGGCGGGCATAATTCAAAAGAAGAGAGCATTCCTGGATTACCGGTACTGAGTCGCGTTTCTATGAGTAAAGATATTCCTTATATTAATATGCCACTCACTGACCAAAACAGCATTCAAAAAGTTATTCTTGGTTCTAAGAATCCAGAATCTATTGACAGTGTTAGAGAAAAATTAAACTCTCTAGGCTTAAGCCATGTATTAGTTGAAAAGTCTTTATCAACATATCAATAAAGGCATAACGAGTGGTTCGACGACGGACGCGGTGACAGCCCACGACTCCGACCATTCGACTCCCCGCCGCGCCCGTCAACCGAGACGTTGGCGGGTGCTATGATAAATAAGCATACCAAACTGAAAAATAGACAGAATATTTATGTTTTGCTGATACGAGAAAATTGATGAGGTTAAATTATGGCATTAGCTATTGATCATAGAGAAGAAATTGAAGTGTATGCTGGAAATCGTGGGCATATCTGTATTAAACAAAAAAGCTACAATGATGAATACATGACAATTATTGTCCATCCTGATGATATTCCTTCTCTGATCTACCATCTTAATCAAGAGTGTAAAGAAGCTCTCGCAATAAGAGAGGCAATAAAGTTAGAGCCACAAGAGAATCAATAAAATAGGGTCATGCACCAGAGGAGTTGAAGAGCCACTAAAGCGGTAGTAACTTAAGCGA
>NZ_CALMZC010000060.1 GCF_937873765.1 uncultured Thiothrix sp.
ACAATTGGACGGCCTGAAAAAAACCGTCCGACAATTTGTGTAGATACTTATGCCCTAAAGGAAGGGGATTCTTCCTACGAGACGCTCATGTCCGAGCGCGAGAATATTCTTGGCTGCATTCACATCTCTATCATGCACTGCCCCACACCCAGGGCAAGTCCATTCTCTTATTCGCAAGCCTGCTCTACCTTGCTGAGACTCGTATTGAAGTGGTTAATGAAATCACCGAACCCAACAACTAGAGCAACAAACAGCCAACAGCATCTAAATCAGGATGCTGTTGGTGACTAACAACTTAAACCGCCAAGCCCTGATTCCCTTCCACATTTTTCAGCTTCGGCGTATTCAACTCGACTTTACTAATCGTCTTTTTATCACGCAAATAATCAGCGACTACTTCCCAAATCTGCTTATTCTCTGGCACGCTTTCTTGAACACTAGCCCAACCGGCAACCGGATATTTCTTAGTCATATCTAAAGCAGTTCCAGCTAATTCTAAATCAGAAACACGCTCACCCATTTTCGCGGTCGGATCAAAGCTAAATTTCAAGCCGCCCACCCGCACCATATCCCCACCTTGTTGATAGTAGGGATCAGGATTAAAAAGATTATCAGCCACATCTTCCAAAATCGATTTAATGGTTTCACCAGTTAATTCATTCCGTGTGACCGTGCCGTAAGTGATTGCGGTCTGGTCAGCAACATGCTCGAAAGTAATCGGTTGACCGGGCAATAAACTCGTCCCCCAACGGAAGCCGGGTGAGAGGGCTATCGGTGCATCCAAACGCTCCATCAAGGCATTACAAATCAGTTGATCGAACGTGCCATTGAAATTACCACGCCGATAGAGTACTTCATCACAGACTGCTAATTCTTCCGCTAATTCCTTTTTGAAAGGTTCGCGGACTTTGTCGATCAGCTTAAGCATTTCAGGGTCAGGCGTGAGTAAATTAGAGAAAACTGGCAGGAGTTTGTAGCGATAGTCAGCTACTTTGCCGTCTTTCACCTCTAAATCCAAAACACCTAAAAACTTACCATTTGAGCCTGCATTAGTGACTAAGGTTTTGCCGCCTGCATTTTCCACCACTACTGGTTGAAATACACCATCGTGTGTATGTCCCCCCATAATTGCATCGATGCCGGTGACTTTACTCGCCATTTTCAAGTCAACATCCATACCATTATGTGACAGCACAACGACTAGTTTCGCGCCCTTGCCACGTGCCTCATTCACCATTTCCTGCATACGATCATCACGAATGCCGAAACTCCATTCAGGAATAAAATGCTTAGGATTGGCAACCGGCGTATACGGAAAAGCCTGCCCAATAATCGCAACCGGCACGCCATTTACTTCTTTGATAACATACGGAGCAAATACTGGCTCTTCAAAATCGGTGCTCATAACATTTTGCGCGACAAAATCAATCTTACCTGCGAAGTCTTTTTCAATGATCTGCTTAACGCGCTCTGCTCCATAGGTCATTTCCCAATGTGGGGTCATAACATTCACGCCCAAAGCTAATTGGGCATCTACCATGTCTTGGGCTTTAGTTTTTAAGGAAGTCCATGAGCCCTGCCAAGTATCTCCCCCATCTAAGAGCAAAGCACCTTTGCGTTGCGCACGAATTTGCTCGACTAAGGTTTTAAGATGGGCGAAGCCACCCACTTTGCCATACTGTTTCGCAGCTTCGGCAAAATCTAAAGAGGCGAAGGCATAGGCATCAAAGCTTTTAGGCTCGATTTGATAAAACTTTAAAAAATTCTCACCCACTAAATGAGGCGGCTTATTCAGCATACTGCCGAAACCTAAATTCACAGTCGGCTCGCGATAATAAATCGGTAAAAGTTGCGCATGGCAATCGGTGTAATGCAACAAAGACACATTCCCAAAGGCTGGCAACTCGTACGGATTAGTAGGCTTATCTGCTGCAAAACTCAGACGCGGATTGAGATGAAAGCCCGCTACACTCGCAGCCGCTAATAATTGCAAAAACTCACGGCGATTCATGCCCATAGGGTCTTTCCCTCAACTAAACTTGATACTGGATAAAGCCAAGACTCAAGTACAAACTTGAGCATGGCTGGCTAGATTTATTTGTTTACTGGTGATGCAGGATCAACCAAGAAGGCCACTAAGTCGGCAATTTGCTCAGGGCTGAGCACACCGTTGTGTCCAAAACGCGGCATATTCGAGCATGCTACATAAGACTGAGAGTTAAAGATTTTTTCGTAAGTATACTTAACAACTTCTTCGCTATTGCCACGCACTTTGATGTAGCCAGTAAGTGAGTTACCGATATTTCCTGCTGCAACCTCTTTAGGATCAGCCGTATGGCAGGCATAGCAGTTACCACCTCGAGGCTTATCCGCTTTATCAGGCGCAATCACACCGACCCGCATACCAAAACCCGTATTAAATACTTCTTTGCCTTTTTCCCAATTACCCAGCATTTTATTGCCTTCAGGGTATTTAATCGTGGCTTTCTCGCGCTCCATAATGGTTTTGGCCTGATCATCGGAAGGCTTATTCCGCGTTTCAGAGCAGGTTTTTAAGGTCTCATCTTGTTTTAGGCGCTCTGAATGCTGCTTTTCACCTTGCTGATAGCCTGTAGAGATGTATTGATCGACTAAAGCTTGAATCGCTTTATCATCATCTGCCGCCCAAGCACCTCCTGCGAGAATGATTAAGGCTAAGCTAGCTAAAATTGGTTTTTTCATGGCCTACTCCTTAACGTGACATGCCGGGTAAAACATAAGCGCCGTCTTTCGCTTGCGCGGTCAGATAAGCAATTAAGGCCACGCTTAAAGGTGCACCATATTCGGTATCAGGTAAGCGCATTTGCCCCTCACAATCCCAAATCCGATGTTGCATCGTCCGCACGGCTGCATGTGAGACCCGATAAGTCGGCCAACCACCGATTGCTTTTTGGGCATCATGACCAGCCTTCGAGAAGTTACCCAAATTTTGTAAACGGATGCGCTTTTTATCAGCGCCATGACAAGAGGCACAGGAAAAATCTAAAGGACCCGTGCGGTGATAAAAGAGGGCTTCACCCACTTTAATTATTTCCTGCTCTTTAGGATGTGCAGTGGGTGGATTGATTTTCATCCCATCCGATTGGGAAGCGATATAAACAGCGATAGCTTCTAAATCAGTGTTATCTTCATTAGACTTTTCATTCGCATAGGTTTTTTTCTTAAGCTCAGCTTCGTCAAAGCCTTGGATCGTAGTCATACAAGTGATCATGCGCGACTCTAAATCTTGCACACGATCCGTGTCTTGGAAGTAACGAGGTAACTCGGCATAAACGCCTTTAACTACCCCTTTACCTAACCCGAAATCGCATTCTTCCATCGAAACATTTTTGGGGCCACGCTTTTCCTTAAATAACTCCTCACCACGATCTACAACCAATAAAGCTGGGTTCGCATCCCGATCCCCATAGGTCATCTCACGGTAAGCATCGGCGTTCGGCTCCTCAGCTGCATAGACAGCCGTCAGAGCAAGACTACTCATGAGCAGTCCGGGCAATAATAGTTTTTTCATAATACGCTCCTCTCCTAGCGTTAGAGCCAAACTACTCCACGGTTAACTCCGCAGAATCCGTAGCGTCTTTGTTGTCTTTCCAAGTTAATTTAACTTTATCACCCACTGCACCTTTATAATTAAAGGCTAGATAAGGATTTTTCGAGACTGAACCACCCCAATTAGTTTTCAACACTTCTTTGTCATTTGCGGTCACGACCACTTCGGTAATGTAATGCGCTGGCACTAATTCACCTGCCGAATCCTTACGTAAGCCAGTTTCCATCGGGTGAGTCATTAAAGCTTTGACCTCAACCAAACCGCCTTCCAATGCTTTTGCTTTCAGTTTTACACTTGCCATCCTGAACTCTCCTAATTAACCACCACAGCCGCCGATAGTGACTTTGATTTCTTGTTTAGCACTAAACAAACCATCTTTAGTTTGTACTAAAGCCATGACTTCTGAAGTTTTAGCCATCTTAATGCGCGTGGAGACTTCAGCCTTAGTACCTTCAGGCAAGGTAAAGGTAGCTGCTAGGGGGGTAGGATTATTTGCAACTACAATGCTAATTCCCGTCACACCTTCCATTGAGGAACTCACGGTCAGAGGTACAACCGCACCATTTTCTGCAATTTCTGGTGCTTTGATTTGCACATCAGTAGAAGGCTTAGCATCTACAGCATTAATCATTTTCAAAACTTCATCTAAAGTTTTGGCAGCGAAGGGATTAGTATTTGGCTCTTCAGCGGCAAAAACTAAGCTTGGGCTTATTAAGCCACTGCTAATAGCGATACCTGTCGCGCTAACTGCTAAGGTATTAGAGAGAAATCGTCTCCGTTTCATAGAAGCTCCTGTGCGTTTTCTAAACTTAAATTGTTATTAGAGTTTAAAACTAAAAATAAGCTAGGACGAATAACTGGAGCAGAGTCACACTGAATAGATAACTGAAGATAAGAACCAAGCAAGCTGGCAATAGGCATACGACTCATTATACCACCTCCTCCTAGCGGCTATTAATCGCGATTGATAAATATCAAACGAGCAGTTTCCATTAATAACAGTTAAATATAACAGGGTCAAACCTCTATCTCCAAAGAGTAGTATTGAGCGAAACCATCTATCTCCCTCTAGGAAATCACTGATTCAATAAGTAGAGTCAGCTAGTCTAACTTAGAGAAACTTGACTCTTAATAAATCATTACTCATTAACCCTCTGAAAAAGCGAGATTGAGACCTAACCCTGCCAATGATGGATTCGAGTAAGCCTAGCAGGCTTGATGCATATACATTTAGAGCCCGTGCTCAAGCATGACGCAAAGCCTGCTTAACACGATATAGTGGTAAATCATCAATACTCCGCTGACTTTCCAGCCAAGCATCTCCAGCGATCACACCAATATCTTTTAAGATATAGTCTGGCAAATTAGCAAGTTCTGTGCGCTCTTTGGCGACCTGTACTCTTAAGACTTGTAAAATTTGCCAATACTTAAACCGCTCAGCCAATTTTTTAAACCTAAACCTAGGCCATTCCCCGAAAGGGACACTCATTAATGCACTATAAGGCTTCATGATACTACCCATCACTATTTGTGAAATAAAATTTTAATAACTTAACAAATATTGACTTTAACAGGACACTGCTCTATTAATAAAACTAGTAATTTTGAATCATGACTTCACTAATTTTGATAGGTAAACAAGCGCATGAAACCGATTCGTAATTTTGATTTAGCCACCTTACGCAGCTTCGTGCAGATTGCAGATGCGGGCAGTATGACGCGTGCCGCCTCACGCTTAAATATGACTCAATCGGCGATTAGTATGCAGATCAAGCGTTTGGAGACTAGCCTAGAACAACCCCTGTTTGATCGCTCAGTACAGCGCTTATTACCCAATGCAGCAGGTGAACAGCTACTCCATTTCGCGCGGCAAATGCTGGCATTGAATGACGAGGCCTGGGGACGCATGACTGCCCCTGAATATGAAGGTGAAATTCGCTTAGGGGTACCTTCGGATATTATTAATCCTTATATTCCACAAGTGCTAGCAACGTTTAGCCGCGATTTTCCAAAAGCGCAGATCAAACTCACTACCGATCCGACGATTTATCTCAAAGAGCAATTCGCCACGGGTCAGCTCGATATTATTCTCACCACTGAACGCGAACCGGATGGGGGTAAAATAATTAGCCGCCAAGCTTTGCTTTGGACAGGTTCAGAAACAGGCTGTACTTGGAAAAAGCGCCCACTACCGATTGCTTTCACTAAAGACTGTATTTTCCGCGCCTCTGCAATCGAAGCTTTAGAAAAAGCCAATATTGACTGGTTTGATGTAGTAGTCACCGATGATGATATTGCCAAAAATGCGATGATTAGTGCTGGGATGTGTGTGGGTGCACAGCTTGAGCAAACCCAAAACAGTGGTGTTAAACATCTGCCACATCATAGCCTCTTACCCGAGTTACCACATTTCTATATAGCGCTCTATCACCAGCCTTTACCGAATAATGATTTGGCTCTGAATTTAGTCAGTCATATTGAAAGGGTGTTTGCTTAAGTGATCACAATTCGGTGAAAATAGCCAACTGTTAGTCACTTGGAGCTGCCTATGACACCGACCTATTCACCCGCAAAACTAGCTGCACTCGCTCAGCGCGAAGCTGAGACTTTTCGTCAACACCATCCTCAATCGGCTCAATTAGCTGAACAAGCTAAGCAGTATCTATATGGCGGTGTGCCCATGCATTGGATGGCGGATTGGTCAACTCCCTACCCGTTATTTGTACAGGAAGCGAAGGGAGCATATTTCAAGGATGTCGATGGGCATCATTATGCAGATTTTTGCTTAGGCGATACTGGGTGTATGTTTGGACATTCGCCTGAACCCGTTGCTCAAGTCATAGCTGAACATGCTGCTCACGGTTATACCAGCATGCTGCCAAGTGAAGATGCGATTGTGGTTGGCAAGCATTTAAGTGAGCGTTTTGGCTTACCCTATTGGCAAGTGGCTACCACAGCAACTGATGCGAATCGCTGGGCTTTACGTTGGGCACGCGCAGTCACTGAGCGTAAAGTCATTCTAGTATTTGATGGCTGCTATCACGGCACGGTCGATGAAACCATGGTACGCCTGCAAAACGGTAAAACTGTGCACCGTAAAGGTTTAAAAGGCCAAGCACTGGATCTTACCCAATACATGCGTGTGGTGGAGTTTAATGATTTGCCTGCACTTGAAGTAGCGCTACAAACTAAAGATGTTGCCGCCGTTTTATGCGAACCAGCGATGACTAATATTGGCATGGTCTTACCCGATGTAGGCTTCCATGCCGAATTGCGCCGCCTTACCCGTAAACATGGCACGCTGTTAATCATTGATGAGACACACACGATTTCAACAGGTTATGGTGGCTATACCCAAAGTTTTAGCTTAGAGCCGGATGTGTTTGTGCTTGGTAAACCAATTGCAGGCGGTTTACCCTGTTCCGTGTTTGGTGTTAGTAGCGAGGTTGCACAAAAAATGCAACATCTCAAAAGCTCCAATCACCCTGAAGAGCATGCTGGTCATGGACATAGTGGTATGGGAACCACGCTTTCTGCCAATATGTTCACCATGCGGGCGATGCGCGCGAATCTTGAGCAAGTGATGACCGCAGCAGCCTATCAAGACATGATTGCTAAGGCAGAATATTTAGCTCAAGGCTTAAAAAATGTGATCACAAAATATGAATTACCTTGGTGTATCACGCAGTTGGGTGCACGGGTTGAATTTCAATTCAGCCCTAAAATACCACGTACTGGTCATGAAGCGGAGTTAGCTTTTGATGATGAGCTAGAGCAGTGTATTCATCTGTATCTACTCAATCGCGGTATTATGATTACCCCGTTTCACAATATGATGCTCGCTTGTCCGGCTACTCAAATCGCTGATATGGATAAACTGATCTACAGCCTCAATGCCTTCATTCAAGAATTATACTAAGGACTGACCATGCAACCGACTGCACCTGCTCGCTCACCTGAAGTCACCAGCTTTTTAAGTGCACATCCACATTTAAGCCAAATTGCGCTGATCCTGACCGATATTAATGGCATTGCCCGAGGCAAATTCTTGCGCCCACACGAACTACATGCCTTATTCCTAAATGGCCGCCCCTTACCTAGCTCGATTCTATCTTTAAATGTTTTGGGTGAAGATGTTGATACCACCGGTTTAGTCTGGGAAGTGGCAGACATGGACTGTCTTGCTAAACCAGTACTCAATTCTTTAAAAGTCTGCCCGTGGCTACCCAATACTGGGCAAGTGTTGGTTAGTATGGATAAAGTCGCCGGTATGCCTGCTGCTGCGGCTGATCCACGTTTATGCTTAGCGGAGATTATTGCCTATCTCAAAGCCGATCATCTGTACCCTGCACTAGCCTGCGAATTAGAGTTTTATTTACTGGATGCACAAGCGTGGAAACAGGGCAAAGTCGTCCCTGCTACCGCTAGCAATCAATTGCCGCTCACCCAAACTCAGGTCTATAGCGTTGATGATTTAGAAGCGATGCGCCCCTTCTTTGCCGATATTTATAAATATGCCGCGATTCAAGGCTTACCCGCTGAAACGGCTATCTCTGAATATGCACCAGGGCAATTTGAAATTACCTTGGTTTATCGCAAGGATGCTTTGCAAGCCGTGGATGAAGCGATTCAATTCAAACGTTTAATTAAAGGGGTCGCCGAACAACACGGCATGCTGGCATGCTTTATGGCTAAACCTTTTACTGAGTGTGCAGGCAGTGGCATGCATATTCACGTGAGCGTGAATGATGCAGATGGTATGAACTTGATGAGTACGGGTGATACCGAAACCAATGAATTACTGCTACATAGCATTGGCGGCATGGCAGCAACTGTCCAAGACAGCATGGCGATTTTTGCCCCCCACGCGAACTCCTACCGTCGCTTTAAAGCCAATAGTTATGCACCGACTGCAGCGACTTGGGGCATTAATAATCGCAGTGTCACCTTCCGCGTACCCACCGGTTCGGCTGCGAGTCGCCATGTTGAACATCGCGCTTCTGGTGCAGATGCGAACCCTTATTTAGCCGTTGCTGCAGTATTAGCCGGCTTGCATCATGGGATTAAAAATCAATTGAATCCGGGTCAAGCCGCAGAAGGCAATGCTTATGGCGAGCAAAGCAATACCTTGCCCTTAAATTGGTATGATACCTTGGAAGCTTTTGAAAATTCGGCCTTTATTGCTGAATATTTTGGGGAAGACTTCCGCCGGATTTATAGCGCATTGAAACGCGAGGAATGTGAACGTTTCAATGCAGAGGTGAGTGAGTTAGATCATCGTTGGCATTTAAGATTAGCTTAAGGGCAAAAGGGGCGTATCGACCCCTTTTCTTTATCAATTCAGACTGGTTTTAGTAAACATCCCGCTGATAGCGATGCTCAGCAATTAATAACTCTAACCAGTCATGGGCTTGCTCAGGGGTTTTAGCGCCATATTGAATCGCAATATTCAATAAAGCTTGATGCACATCTTTCGCCATGCCGTGCATATCACCACAAACATACAAATGCGCGCCCGTTTGCAGCCATTGATACACTTCAGCGCCCGCTTCTAGTAAGCGATTCTGTACATAGACTTTTTCGGCTTGATCACGAGAGAAAGCCACGCTCATATGCTCTAGCACACCAGATTGCAGCAAACTTTGCCATTCGGTTTGATAGAGGAAATCGGTACGGAAGTGTTGCTCACCAAAGAATAACCAAGTATTTCCACTTAAGCCTTGAGCTTCGCGTTCAAACAAGAAGCTACGGAAAGGGGCTACCCCTGTCCCTGCACCAATCATAATGAGTTTGGTCTGCGGATCAGGCGGCAAACGGAAATGGGGATTTTCTTTGATATAGACACTACTCACCTCACCCGTTTGCAACGCTGCTAAGCCATTAGAGGCCGTGCCTAAATGTTCGCGACCATTGAACTTATAAGTCACGCGCTTCACCAATAAATGCACCTCATCCGGATGTGCATTCGGGCTAGAAGCAATCGAATATTGACGATCTTGCAAGGGGCGTAATAACTCGACCAAGATCTGTGCTTCTAGCTTACTAGGATAGCGGTGTAATACATCCGCCCAATCCGCCGCCCACAAGAAATCTTTCAGCGCCTCTTTGTCTTCAAGCGCAGCGAGTAATTCAGCCTGATTAATCCGTTGCGCATACTGCTTCAACTGACGCTTAGTAACCGTTGATAGTTCTAATTTACAGGTTAAAGCTGAGCGCAAATCTATGCTTTGTCCATCGACATTAATCGCCTCAGAACCCGTGAATTTACCCTGCTTTAACACCTCATCGACTAAGCCCGCATCGTTATGCACTTGAATTGCCAAGATGTCACCGGGCTGGTATTGAATACCCGAACCTTCCAGTGAAAACTCTAAATGCAGTACCTCTTTACTCGAACCGGTATCAGTGAGCACAATACTATTCAGTAACTCCGCTTTGAACGGATTCTGATTAGAATATAAAGCTTCATTAACACTCGTGGCGACAGGGTTAGCTAGGAATTGCGTGTTGGCTGCTTCCGTGGCCGGTTTGAATTGCTCTAAAACCTTTTCTTGCCAAACTTTGGCCGTTTTCGCGAAATCAACATCGCAATCGACACGCTCTAACACGCGCTTCGCACCTAACTCAGCCAAGCGTGTATCTAACACTAAACCCGCTTGGCAAAATTCATCATAGCTAGAGTCACCTAAAGCTAACACCGTGTATTCGAGTTTTTCTAAGCGCGGTGCACGTGCAGACTGAATAAAATTAAAGAAAGCGCGTGCATCATCCGGCGGCTCACCATTACCGTGAGTGCTCACCACCATAACCAGACGTTGTTCTTGTTTAAGCTGTTGAGGACGATAATCCTTCATGCTGCTTAGGCTAATATCACCACCTTGAGCCCTTAACTGATTGGCTAACTGCTCCGCGATTTTTTTGCCATTTCCAGTCTGTGTCCCATACAGAACTAAAGTTTTAACAGCCGCAGCCGTGCTCACTACGGGCGCAATATTCGCTGTGGTGACAGCGGCTGTACTGCGTTGCGGGAAAGGAATCACATTATCCTTGCCCATTGATAAACCCGAAAGATAGCCACCCAACCAAGCCAGTTGGACAGGACTCAAATCCGTGACGGCGGAGGTAATACGCTCTAATTGTTGTGCACTCAACACGGTCATAACTGCTCTCATTCAGGCTGAAAATTAAAGATTTGCGCCAGTATGCCGTAGGGAGTATTTCTGTTAAAGTGATATAAAAAGATTAAAATATTACATTTTTAGATAAAATAAACATAAAAAAGGCTGATACTAGACCAGCCTTTACGGTATTTGGGTAAAGCACTAATTAATAGCGATTACGATAGCCGCCACCGTCACGGTCGCCACCGCGACCACCACCACCACCAAAACCACCGTCACGACGTGGAGGACGACCACCACCACCGCCGCCACCATTGTTTTCACGTGGTTTAGCTTCGTTTACTTTGGCATTACGACCACCAATATCGGTGTCATTTAAGCCATTGATGGCCGCTTGCGCTGAACTGTTGTCAGGCATTTCTACGAAACCGAAACCTTTTGACCGGCCAGTTTCTTTATCTTTAATAATGCTAACTTTGCTAACATCACCGAAGGCACTAAAAATGCTACGGAGGTCTTCTTCAGTGGTCGAGTAGGCCAGGTTTCCAACGTAAATATTCAATTGTAGTCATCTCATCTATTGTGTGCTGCGGAAATCATTTAGCGGCGGGCAAGCAGACACACAAATTACCCGCAACATTTCAGGTATAAAACCCTGAACAATTACTAGTGTATAGTAGTTTTGATTCAAGGAAAGAAAAATCTTGATAAATTTCGTGTCCATTTTCAGCTTATGATCATAAGCCAATTCTCATTTACTTATAGCTCACCAGAAAAATAAGCGTGCAAGAACTGATCAAAACCGATTTTATCCGACTTTTCAATGAGTTGTTGCTGATCCAATGAGTCTTCCGCCATCCGAATAAACTCCGCTTCACGCTCAGCAGATAAAGATCTTTTTATAAAAAAATCACGATGTTGGCGAGATTTAGCTTGAGCAAAGCTAAAAAAACTTGCACCCTTTTCATGCATTTCCCGGAGCATTTGTGCAGAAGGAGTGAGTGCAGAATCCTTAATCAGTTCAATATTTTGTTGCACTGCAGAATAATAGGTAGTTTCTTGATGAACACTATCTAACAAATCCGCTACTGGGAGCATTTGTTCTAATAACTCCTTCCCCCAAGCTTTTAGACTAATTTGGCGTTCGGGTTGCTCTAAGATTAAACCGGGTTTACGCCCCTGATGGGCGACTAACATTTGATTGCTATTGATCATTTTGCGCTCATCCGCATCAATCAGCGGACTGGCTTGCAATAAGCAAAAATGCATAAACACCTCTAAGAAGCGGAGTTGCTCATGGGTCAAACCTGCTGGATGGAAAGCATTAATATCCACCGAACGCAGTTCTACATATTTAATACCACGATCTTGCAGAGCATTTACGGGTTTCTCAAAACGCTGTAAGGGCTGCTTAGGACGCACCGTACTATAATATTCATTTTCAATTTGCAAAATATTGGTATTCAACTGACGGTAGACACCGTCGACTTTTACCCCAATTTTTTCATATTCTGTACTAGGCGCATGGATGGCTTGCCATAAGCTATCGGTGTAAGATTGCAAAGAGTCATAACACACTTGAACTCCACTCGCATTTTCTTTGCTATTAGTATAGCCAATATTCCCCATCCGCAACGAAGTACCGTAAGGTTCATAGAGGGTGTACTCATTCAGCTCCAGCATCGTTTCGGGTGCTTTGCGCCCTCCCAGAAAGCTTTTACAAATGGCAGGTGAGCTACCAAACAAATAAATAATCAGCCAACCATAACGTAATAAATTCCGCGTGAGCGCCATGTACTGCTCATCACGAAACTCGCGCAAACTACCTTGATGCCCCTCTATAACTTGCCAAGGCGCCCAAAAGGATTCGGCAATCGAATAATTAAAATGAATACCTGCAATAACTTGCATAGTCTTACCATAACGCCAAGCTAAGCCTTGCCGATAGACATGCTTCATCAAACCTGCATTAGAGCTACCGTATTCAGCAATCCGAATATCATCTTCGCCGTTTAACACACAAGGCATACTACTTGTCCACAATAGCTCTTTATCCAAATGCTGATATACAAAAGTTTCAATATCTAGCAGAAAATCCAAAGCTTCAGGTGCACGTGCTTGCGGTGGTGTAATTAGTTCAATCAAAGCTTCTGAATAATCCGTGGTAATCCAAGGGTGGGTTAAGGCTGAACCTAAAACCTTGGGATGATCCGTTTGGGCTAAGGTACTATTAGGGGTGACTCGTAGACTTTCTTTCTCTAGACCGGTGCGGCTCTCTCGCAAAGCGGCATGTAGTTGATGTTGTTCAATGGCGCGTAAACGCTGCTCCACTTGTTGGTACACTGGCAGCTCCTCCTAAATTTTATGGGGTTTATCAGTATTTAAGAATATCATTTTTAAGCACAAACAGCTGATAGCACTGTTTTGAATTGGGATATTTGCGCTGAACGGTTGTTACATAGCAGCTCCCGCTGACTACCGTTATACTCTAGCCAGCCTACTGGGAGGAGTCACTCGTGGAATTTACAAACATCTTATTAGAAACACTGGAAGCTGGTATCTACTGCTTAACGATCAATCGCCCTGCTCACTACAACGCGCTTAATGCTAAAACGCTAGAGGAGATTCACACCGCCGCTACTTATCTGCAAACTCAAACCGATGCACGCGTCTTGCTGCTAACGGGTTCAGGGCAAAAAGCTTTCGCCGCAGGGGCAGATATTAAAGAAATGCAGTCTAAAAGCGCGATTGAGGGTCAAGCCTTTGGGCGCAAGGGCATGCAAGCCTTCCGCAGTTTAGAAGGCTTACCGATTCCAGTAATTGCCGTCGTGCATGGTTTTGCTTTAGGGGGCGGCTGTGAACTAGCTATGAGTTGTGATTGGATTATTGCCTCTGAAACAGCCCAATTCGGTCAACCTGAAGTAGCTTTAGGAGTCACCCCGGGCTTTGGTGGAACTCAGCGTTTAAGTCGCCTCGTGGGGCGCTCCAAAGCTTTAGAGCTATTAGTCTCAGGACGACGAATTGATGCGGCAACAGCCTTGGACTGGGGCTTAGTCAATCATGTTTATCCGGTCGATGAACTGATGAATGAAGCGTTGAAAATTGCTCGTGAAATTGTTGCACAAGCCCCTTTAGCCGTACAAAAGTGTAAGCAGCTCGTGATTCGCGGCCAGGATTTAGAGCTAGAAACAGCCTGTTTATTAGAAGAACAGGCCTTTGGTTTAAGCTTCTCTACGGTCGATCAAAAAGAAGGGATGGCCGCTTTTGTGGAAAAACGGAAAGCTGTATTCCGTGGTATTTAAGTAAAACTCAATGAATTCCGCTGTTGGGCTATTGGCTTTGTCAGTGGGGATGCATGCCACTTGGAATTTGTTAGCCCGCCAAGTACCTGCGCCTTGCAATTACCTCTGGTGGGGCTTACTAGCACATTTGCTGCTACTTGGCCCTCTAGGTATGTATGGTTTAAGCCAAGTAGTATGGTCGAGCCAATTCATCCTGTTGAATAGCTTAGCTGCCTTAGCCTTAAGTGCGTACTTTGTGGCCTTGCGCTATGCCTATCATTTTGCATCGGCTGCTTTTGTTTACCCTTTAGCACGTAGCTCGCCGCTCTTAATTGTGATTTGGACTTGGCTATTGTGGAATCAATTACCGAATTGGCTGGCGAGTGTAGGGATTGGCTTGAGCTTAGTAGGTTTATGGCTGTTAGCGCTAACCGGCTTAAAACAAGCCCAAACCGCTCAAGCCTTACCTTGGGTCGCTTTAGCTGCTTTATGTACTAGTATTTATTCCCTGTGTGACAAACTCTTGATTCAACAACTGCCATCCTTTGCAGCCATTTTGGGGTATGTGTCACTTAGCTATCTGGTAGCGTTTATAGTCATGAGTGTTTTGAACTGGCACGAGACTAAACAGTGGGTCCCATGTTGTCGACCGAATACTTGGCTGATTTTTATTGGTGGTTTATGCATTGGTAGTTCCTATGCCCTGATCATTCAAGTGATGAATCATCTAGACGCAGCTATTGCGGTGACCTTTAGCAATGCTGGGATAGTAGTAGTCAGCATTATTTCGATTTTTGTGCTAAAAGAACAAGAACAGTGGCCAAAACGCTTGGTGGCTGCGAGCCTGATCAGTATGGGATTAGTCGTACTTGGCTCAAGTTTTTAAATCATGCAACTGGGGGAGAGGGAGCATGAGTTCATTTGTGGTTGGACATTTGTATGCAACAACTAAGCCGCAGCGAATTGGGGAAAATCAGGCTTTCACAGGCATTTGGAAAGACTCTATCGAGGTAGCTGACTTAGATGAACAGGGCATCAAAGGCGATATTCAAGTGGATCGGCGTGTTCATGGTGGTACGGAAAAAGCCTTGCACCAATACGCTATTCCAAGCTATGCACAATTACACGCAGCTTTCCCTGAATTAGCTGCACGCATGCCTATCGGCAGCATGGGAGAAAATCTAACTGTACTTGGTATGCATGAAGGCAATGTACATATCGGTGATATTTATCGGATGGGTAGCGCACTCGTGCAAGTCTCACAACCCCGCAATCCTTGCTGGAAAATCAATAGTAAATTCGATGATGAACGCTTGGCGAAATTCATCGCTACTCAGCATATTAATGGTTGGTATTACCGCGTATTGGAAGCAGGCTCAGTGCAAGTAGGCGATAGTATGGATTTAATGGAACGCTTTAATCCGATTTCACTGCGCAATTTTCTGGAAGTTTATGCAGAACATCGACCTAATTTTTTAATCCTGCGTAGCCTAGCACGTTGCCAAGGCTTAACACCTAGCTGGCAAGTGAAAATCCAGCAGCGGATGGAAGTTTTACAGCGCTTATAACTGCTGGACTCGAATCGCGTCTAGAAGCTGATACACTGAGCCGCTATGAAAATTGGCCCTTACACTTTAAGCAATAATTTGATTGTGGCGCCCATGGCTGGCGTCACTGACCGTCCTTTCCGTAGTCTTTGCAAACATTTCGGCGCGGGGCATGCCATTAGTGAAATGATGGCCTCCGACATGACCTTATATGCCCAAAAGAAGTCGATGTTTCGCGCTAATTTCGAAGGAGAGCTTGCCCCTATTTCTGCACAAATCGCTGGTTCTGAACCTGAACAAATGGCAGAAGCGGCGCGCTATCAAGTCGCGAACGGCGCACAAATTGTAGACATCAATATGGGTTGTCCCGCGAAAAAAGTCTGTAAGCGTCTAGCGGGTTCGGCTTTATTGCAAGATGAAGAGTTAGTCGCCCGCATTTTAGATGCCGTGGTTGCAGCCGTTGAAGTACCCGTCACCTTAAAAACTCGCTTAGGCTTTGCGAATGGGCAAGAGAACATTTTAAGAGTTGCACAACGGGCTGAACAAGCGGGTATTGCTGCTTTAGCTATTCATGGCCGTACTCGTGAACAAATGTATACAGGCGAAGCGTGCTATGAACTCATTCGTGAGGTCAAGCAACTTCTGAAGATTCCTGTGATTGCGAATGGAGATATTGATAGCCCTGTCAAAGCTAAACAGGTCTTAGAGCAGACTGGTGTCGACGCTTTAATGATCGGTCGCGCTGCTCAAGGTCAGCCGTGGATTTTCAGAGACATTGCGCATTACCTAAAAACAGGCAAGCATTTAGCTCCCCTTAGGTTTGAGGAAATTCGCGCAGTAGTAGTCCAACATTTAGCGGATTTATATGCTTTTTACGGCGAGTATTCAGGCTGTCGGATTGCACGCAAGCATATCGCTTGGTACACGACAAGCTTGCCGAATAGTAATGCGTTTCGTGCTGCTATGTATGCAGAAGAATCTACCGCTGCTCAGTTCAAAGCCGTAGAAAAGTATTTTTTAGAATTACTTAATCAAGCCGAAAATGTACAAGATTTAGCTGCTTAGTTGCGGGCCACGCACTTTTTCTACCGCTTGAGTTAGCATATACCCACCGCCACGTACGGTTTTAAACAGACTCTGCTCATCCTCAATCGGTAGCTTCTTCCGAAGCTGCCCAACACGCACATCGATAGTGCGATCAAAGGGTGCGGCATCGCGCCCACGTGTTTGCTGCATTAGATAATCACGATTTAACACTGTCTGTGGATGCTTGACGAAGACTAAGAGTAGGTCAATTTCAGCAGGCGATAAATCAATCAGTTCTTGGTGAATATTACGGACTTCGCGTAATTTGCAATCGAGTGCATAGCCAGCAAATCGATAGCAACTAGTTTCAAGTTTAGGCGTGTGTTTAAATCGACCTAAACGCCGTAAGACAGCATTAGAACGAGCATGCAGTTCACTGATGGCAAAAGGCTTCGGCATATAATCATCAGCACCACCATTTAAGCCATGTAAGCGTGCATCAAGATCATTTTCTATGGTGAGCATAATCACGCCTGCTTGATGCGAAGTTTTAATTTCATCGAGTAGCACAAATCCATCTTTACCGGGCAAATGTACATCTAGAAAAACAATATCAATCGTCTCAGTATTCAGTACTGCATGCATTTCTTCGCCAGACGCTGCGCAATGCACGACCATACCGTGCTTTTCAAAATAACGCTTAACGAGCGAGCGAATACCTGGCTCATCATCGACAATTAGAATTTGATTGGGTGTAATGCCTAATGATTCAAGCATGCTCCGCCTTCAACAGCTCCTGCAGTTTGTGAGCTAGTTGATTGCGCATAAAAGGTTTACGCAGTAAGTGTTGCTCACTCAAAGTTGACTCCACCTGTTCGCTGTAGCCGGTCATGCACAGCACTTTGGTTTCAGGATAGTCTTGTCGAATCCGTGAGTAAAGCTCTAAACCGCTAATAGAGCCGGGCATAATGATATCTGTCAACACTAATTGATACTGCTTAGTCTGCTGAAGCTTTTCCCACGCAAAATCGCCATTTTCAGCTAGATCGACCACATAACCCATTTTGTGCAAAGCACGCTGCACAAATTGTCTAACCCCCACATCGTCTTCTACCAATAAAACTTGTGCCTGCTGACCATTCTGCTTTAAGCGTAGTCGGCGCTGCTGCTGTTGGGTCGGTGTTTCCTGTACCACCGGAAAAATTAAGCGAATCGTCGTGCCTTCCCCCAAGCGCGAGCGAATCTCAATCCCCCCCCCAGATTGTTTCACAAAGCCATACACCATACTCAAACCTAAACCAGTACCCACCCCGGCTGGTTTAGTCGTGTAGAAAGGCTCAAAGGCACGGCTAATAGTTTCTGCAGTCATCCCTTCCCCTTCATCACGCACGCTGAGCATTAAATACTCACCCGCGGGCAAATCGGTGAAAGAGTTAGAGTTGGCTAATTTTCGATACAGTTCTGTGCGAATAATCAAACGACCACCGCGCGGCATCGAATCACGTGCATTAAGGGTTAGATTTAACAGGCTAGTTTCAAGCTGATTGCGATCAACTAACACAGGTGGCAAGCTCTCCGCTAGTTGCTTTTGCAAATAAATGGTTTCACCCAAAGTACGTTGCAAAAGTACACTGAAATCATCCACTAACTCACACACATTCGTAGCTGTCGGCTTTAAAGCTTGGCGGCGGGAGAAGGTCAACATACGCTGAATTAATTCACTGCCACGTTGAGCTGCTTGCAGACTACATTGCACCGCTTCACGCATTTCCTCTAAATCTAACTCTTCATCCTCCTCGAGGAAATTAAGATTGCCTAAGATAATCGTAAGGAGATTATTAAAATCATGTGCCATGCCACCCGTTAAACGCCCAAGGGCTTGCATTTTTTGCGATTCAACTAATTCGCGTTGTGTCTGTTTGTATTCCGTCAGATCCTGCCCAAGGAAGAAATACCCAAGCATTTGCCCTTGTTCATCAAAATGCGGAATAAAAGAAATGGAAACATCCAGTGGGCTACGTCCTTTACGGCCCAACACATATTCGGTTTGAACTTCTTTGCCTTGCTGAACGGCATCTACATCTTTATGAAATTGTTCGAGATTACGATTTTCCACCAAATCAAAAATAGAAGTTCCGAGTAATTGACTACGATTCAGGCCAAACCACTCTTCATGCATATGATTGATAAATTGGTAATTATCATTTTTATCCACATAGGCAATTAAAGCAGGAACAGCATCAGCAATCTGGCGAATCCAAAGCTCACTTTTCCGCAAAGCATCGGCGGTTTTGCGATGCGCTTCGCTTTCTAAACGATATTCTTCGGTACGTTGCTCGACGCGACGCTCTAAGTCTAACTCGACCATGCGCTGCTGAGTCACATCAGTATAAGTAGTGACAAAGCCACTATTATTCGGTAAAGGATTACCACGGACTTCAATCACTGTTCCATCAGGACGCACTCGGTCAAACACATGCGGTGCAAAAGTACGCGCCAGCCGCATTCGTTCAGCGACGATCTCATCAATATGACCTTCACCATATTCACCCCGCTCTGCATTAAAACGAAATATCACTTCAATGGATAGACCCGGTTGTGCAAAGGCTTCAGGCAGTTGTAGCAAATCGAATAAGCGCCGATTCCACGCTAATAGGCGTAAATCTTCGTCAAAGACGGAAATGCCCTGATCTAAGTAATTCAGAACATCCAGCGTTAAAGCTCTGTGGTTCCCAAGGATAGTTTCTGTACTCATGCTTCTTAGTATTGCGCAGTAGCTACTGCGATGGGAGTAACTTTACCTTTGGTTTACAAATTAGCTGGATTAATTTTTCATCACCTCAGTGCAGGATAGAAAGACCATGCCGCTAACTGGGGTTTTATTGGTGTTCAACTGATTAGCTGTTAACCTGCAGGCCACCGGTTTAATGAATAATCTAAATAAGGAGAAGAGTTATGGGACTGTTTGATATGTTTAAAGGCGATACGGGTACGCAAATGACCCCTCATTTGGCCTTCGCAACCTCCCTACTGTATATGATGTCTGCTGATGGCGAGATGGATAATGAAGAAGTCGGTCACTTGCTATCTGTTTTAGGGGGTAGTGATGATGGTCATGGCAATATTGGGGTGGGCGCTAATAATAAAGCACTGCTCGACAACGCGATGAAATATCGCCGCAAAAACTCCATTGAAACCTTCTTGCAAGAAGCCACGCCTTTACTCAGCGATGCACAGAAAATGTGTATTCTAGTCAACCTGATTGATTCATCCTTAGCTGATGGGCAACCTGAACCAGAAGAGCAAGCACTGTTCGGTAAAGTGATGCAGGCTTTTGGTGTGAGTGAAGAACGCTTCCGGCCTTTCTTTGAAGTGATCATGTTGAAACATGATCGTTCAGTATTCGTGAACCAAAGTCATCCAAGCAATCAGCCTGGCTTCAAAGTTCAACTTTCAAACTAAGCTAAATGTCTTGAAGGCTGGCGCTGTCCAGCCTTCGAACTGCTCAGATTACAGTTAGATAACCTCTAGTTCGGTTTAGGGAAGGCGAGTAGAATTCCTAGCACTTGTCCCTCAACTGGATTGATTTCAATGCTACAACTCAACACAGCTAAGTTTTTGGGTTTATTGCTTTTACCAAGTCTGCTTTTGGCAGGCTGTACTACCACTGCTAAGATTACTGAACCACCGACTGAAGAAGATAAAGCTTGGGCAATGAACATACCCGGCCAAGCACATACCCATATTGTGCGCCTACCCGGTTGCTCCAATAAATTACTCACCTTTACGCATGTACATCGCCCTGATCAAAACGAAACAGATACAGGCACTGCAGTGAAACTGCATAAGCATAATGGTTGTTTCCAATGCCCACCCAAGAAAGCTGGGGTAAAACGCATTCTGCATTAAACGCCATTATTTTGCACAGTCGTTAAGTAGCCTCAAATATTAGGCTACTTAAGTCTTAGATCGGTAGCTTATTTCTTAAACTTCATTACTACCTTACTGCGGGTGCTGGTCACCGCATAGTGATAAGTTGTTACATACTTACTCGCTGTTTGATAACCGACCACATACGAAATGACACCCTCAAATTGTCCAGTACGTTTGACATCCTTCACTTGGGTTTTCGGCAGATGCAATAACTCTGGAATCGTGCACATCCAATATACCGCAGGAAACATGACTTGCTTAAACTTGACGCCTGCCACAGGCACTGGATCATCACTAGGATCAAAAGTAAAAGGCGGCGATTTAGAGGCGACTTGATAAGTGGGATTTGTAGTCTTTAGATCGAAAATCACATATTCATATAAACCTGCAGGACTGGTATTAGTGATACGGGTAATTGAATTAGTCGCTGTGCAAGCAGTTGCTGAGGCTAAGCTTGGCAGTAGAGCACTACTGGTCACCAATGCTAAGGCTAAAAATGAGATACGCATAACCAGCTCCCTCCGTTTTGGCAATTTCCATGTTTATTCAGAACTTGGTTAATGAGCTTAGTTCCCTTTAAGTTTCAGCTGGAAGCTTTAATGCGCTAATAAACTGTGCTTACTTTTACATTAGCTTTACAAACTAAACTTGGACACTCCCCTCCTTTAGCTTTAGGATAAAAATAGGAATCAGGTGGAGGAGGAGTCGCGTGGATCACCAAAGTGATACTTTCCCTAAATTGCTAAATGATAATGCTCAACGCTTTGCTAGCCGTGTAGCGATGCGTGAGAAAGATTACGGTATTTGGCAGTCGTGGACTTGGGCACAAATGCGAGAAGAAATTGTCGCTTTAGCTAATGGTCTGGCGGCACTCGGCTTTCAACGCGGTGATAAGCTAGCCATTGTTGGCTCTAATCGCCCCCGCCTTTACTGGGGTATTTGTGCAGCTCAATGTTTAGGCGGTATCCCCGTTCCGGTCTATCAAGATTCAGTGGCTGATGAAATGCAGTATGTACTTGAACATGCTGAAGCTAAGTTCGTCATTGCTGAAGACCAAGAGCAAGTTGATAAGATGCTAGAAATTCAGGAGCGTTGTCCGAATATGCATCATATCATCTATGATGATCCACGGGGTATGCGCTCTTATCGGCATGATCATTTACACGATTTTACTGAAGTACAAGCGCTTGGGCGTGAGTTTGTCAAAGAGCATCCTGAGTATGTGAATCAAGAGATCGCAAAAGGCCAAGGCAGCGATATTAGTATTTTTCTTTACACTTCAGGCACGACGGGTAAGCCAAAAGGTGTAGTCATGACTTATGACAATATCATCATGACTGCACGTAATAGTGCTAACTTCGACAAGCTCACCCAATACGAAGAAGTTTTATCTTACTTACCAATGGCTTGGGTTGGCGACCATATCTTCTCCTATGGTCAAGCCTATGTAGCAGGCTTTTGTATCAATTGCCCTGAAAGTGAAAGCACTATCTCCACGGATTTGCGCGAAATTGGTCCTACTTATTATTTCGCGCCCCCGCGTGTCTTTGAAAATATCCTCACCACAGTCACCATCCGCATGCATGACGCTGGCAAGCTTAAACAGCGTATGTATAACTACTTTATGGATGTAGCACGCAAGACGGGCGTAAAGATCCTCAATGGGGAATCGGTGGGTTTCTCAGACAAACTTTTATATAGCTTAGGCAATGTTTTGGTGTATGCACCATTGAAAAACACCATGGGCTTTAGTCGAATTCGCTTGGCCTATACTGCGGGTGAAGCGATTGGCCCAGAGATTTTCGATTTCTTCCGCTCTTTAGGCATCAATATCAAACAGCTTTACGGTCAAACCGAAGCCGCAGTCTTCATCACTATGCAACCCGATGGACAAATCTTTGCCGATACCGTTGGTGTACCTGCGCCTGGTGTCGATGTGAAAATTGCTGAAAATGGTGAGGTCATCTATCGTGGCCCCGGTGTTTTCCACAGCTATTACAAAAATGAGCAATCCACTCGTGAAACCAAGAATACAGAAGGTTGGGTGTTCACCGGTGATGCGGGTTATTTTGCTGAGAATGGTCACTTAAAAATTATTGATCGGATTAAAGATGTCGGTCGTTTCAATGATGGCTCGATGTTTGCACCAAAATATATCGAGAATAAGCTGAAATTCTTCCCACATATTAAAGAAGCCGTCGCTTTTGGGCATGAAAGAGACTACTGCACTGCTTTTATCAATATTGACTTAGAGGCGGTTGGTAACTGGGCAGAACGGAATAATGTGCCTTATGCCAGCTATCAAGAATTGGCGGGGAATCCACAAGTTTACCAAATGATGTTGAAGAGTATTGAAGAGGTGAATCGGAGTCTAGCCAGTGACAAACTCTTGTCCAATTCGCAAATCCATCGCTTCTTGATTCTGCATAAAGAACTGGATCCAGATGATGGGGAATTGACCCGGACGCGTAAAGTACGGCGGCGGATTATCGCTGAAAAATACGGGGTCTTAATTGATGCCCTATATAACGGCTCGAAACAATGCTTCATCCGTACTGAAGTGACCTTTGAAGATGGGCGCAAAGGTGCGATTGAAGCGAATTTGCATCTGATGGATGTACCGACCTTTACACCGGTGAAGGAGGCTGCGTAATGGCTGAACCGACGCAAGACGGACGCAAAATTGGCGGTACTTTGCTCGAAGTTAAAAACATCACTCTCTCTTTCGGTGGTGTGAAAGCACTCACGGATATTAGCTTCGATATTAAAGAAGGTGAAATTCGCGCCATTATCGGCCCGAATGGTGCTGGTAAAAGCTCAATGCTCAATGTTATTAGCGGGTTTTACCATCCACAACAAGGCGAGGTCTGGTTCCGGGGTCAAAAACGTGCCTCTATGCGCCCTTATGAAGTGGCACGGCAAGGTATTGCCCGTACCTTCCAAAATATTGCGCTATTCAAAGGCATGTCGACCCTCGACAACTTAATGACGGGACGTATCACACACATGCATAAGAATCTGTTCTGGCAGGCTATATGGAAAGGCCCGGCTGAGCGTGAAGAAATTGCGCATCGTGAACGGGTTGAACACATCATTGATTTCCTTGGGATTCAAGCCATCCGTAAAACCCCCGTCGGTCGCTTGCCCTATGGTTTGCAAAAGCGGGTTGAACTCGGACGCGCCCTTGCTGCAGAAGCCAAATTATTGCTGCTCGATGAGCCAATGGCGGGCATGAATCTGGAAGAAAAAGAGGATATGTGCCGCTTTATTTTAGATGTGAACGATGAGTTCGGGACTACGATTGCCTTGATTGAGCATGATATGGGGGTCGTTATGGATCTCTCGGATCGGGTAGTCGTGCTCGATTATGGCAAGAAGCTAGCGGATGGTACACCGAATGAGGTACGCAATGACCCAGCGGTGATTGAAGCTTATTTAGGTGTGGGGCATTAAGGAAGGGTTGCGATGAGTCCAGAATTATTGAATGTCCTTGAAGTTATGCTCAATGGTCTGCTAGCAGGGGTCATGTACTCGCTAGTCGCCTTGGGGTTTGTACTGATTTATAAGGCATCTGGTATTTTTAACTATGCACAAGGGGTCATGGCATTGTTCGCCGCCCTAACACTAGTCGGTTTCCAAACCGGACAGATACCATTTGCTCATGTCATCAATACCATGTTCGGCACACATGTAGAGACATGGGGGCCGGGTGTACCTACTTTTCTCGCTATTATCCTAACTATAGGTGTGATGGTGTTGTTTGCTTATCTGGTAGAACGAGTGGTACTGAAACACATGGTCAACCAAGCACCCATCATCTTGTTTATGACCACGATTGGCTTGGCGTATTTCATGGAAGGTTTTGGTGACCTGATGTGGGGTGCTGATATCAAGACAATGGATGTAGGCTTGCCCTCAGGTGCTTCAACTTGGTTTGAAACTACCACCGCAAGCTGGGCAGCCGAAGGCTCGAATTATCCTGGTATGTATGTTGATATGCTGGACGTCTCAGCAGCGGGGATTGCGATTTTGCTGGTAGTGGTATTGACCCTATTTTCACAGTACACCAAGACCGGACGTGCTTTACGTGCAGTCGCGGATGATCATCAAGCGGCTCTCACAGTAGGTATTTCCTTACGCACTATTTGGGTCATTGTCTGGTCCATTGCCGGTTGTGTAGCCTTGGTTGCTGGAATCATGTGGGGTGCAAAATCTGGAGTACAGTTCTCCTTATCCCTGATTGCACTCAAAGCCTTGCCTGTCTTGATTCTGGGTGGCTTCACGTCTATTCCCGGGGCGATTGTGGGTGGTCTGATCATTGGGGTTGGTGAGAAGCTATTTGAGTACTCCATCGGTGGGATGTTGGGAGGTGCAACCGAAAATTGGTTTGCCTACGGATTGGCATTGTTCTTCCTGATGTTCCGCCCGCAAGGTTTGTTTGGCGAACGCATTATTGAGAGGGTTTAATCGATGCTTTACCGTGAGTCGGGTGATTTCAAAACCTCGTATAGTGCAGACCAGCAGACCTTCCCGATCCGTCTGGATCGACACATGGTGTACGGTATTCTAGCGTTTGCCTTTTTAGTGGTTCCCTTTCTAATCAATGATTATTGGGAAAAATCGGTGCTCTTGCCCTTCCTCGTTTGGGCGATGGCCGCCCTCGGTTTGAATATACTGACTGGATTTTGTGGTCAGGTGAGCTTAGGAACCGGTGGTTTTATGGCGGTGGGCGCCTATGCCTGCTATAAGTTAATGGTTGCTTTCCCTTGGTTGAATATGTTCGTCGTAGTGATTCTGGCGGGCTTGATTACTGCCATGGTCGGCGTGCTGTTTGGTTTGCCAAGTTTGCGGATCAAGGGCTTTTATTTAGCGGTAGCGACTTTAGCCTCCCAATTCTTCCTGATTTGGTTATTCAACAAAGTGCCTTGGTTTTATAACTATTCCGCATCCGGCATGATTGCTGCCCCAGAGCGTACCTTATTGGGTATCCCAGTCACTGGAGCGGAAGCCCCACCATGGATGACCTATCTGTTTTGCTTAACTTTAGTAACAGTCTTTGCCTTCATTGCTCATAATCTAGTGCGGGGGCGGATTGGGCGCTCGTGGATGGCTATCCGTGATATGGACATTGCTGCTGAAATTATTGGTGTCCCCCCCTTAAAAGCCAAGCTATCAGCCTTTGCCGTTAGTTCTTTCTATATCGGTATGTCCGGAGCCATGATGTTTGCTTTGTATTTGGGATCTGCCGAACCGAGCGATAGCTTCGGTATTGCCAAGTCGTTCTTAGTGCTATTTATGATCATTATAGGTGGGCTAGGCAGTATCCTTGGCTCCTTTTTGGGTGCTGCTTTTCTGACTCTGCTGCCAGTGCTATTGAAGAATATTATGGTGGGTGGGTTCGGCTGGCCTCCTGATTTGGCAGCACATCTTGAACTTTTGTTGATTGGCGCGCTGATCATGTTTTTCCTGATTGTTGAGCCACATGGGTTGGCACAGTTGTGGCGCGTGACGAAAGAACGCCTACGTCTGTGGCCCTTCCCGCATTAATGTTTTATCTGGAGGAGAGAAACTTATGAAATTGAAAAAAATGGGGATCGCCCTACTGGCAGCCGGGTTAATGGCAAGCTCAGTACCGGCAATGGCTGATCTGGTCTTCCCAGCACTCAGCTATCGTACTGGGCCATTTGGTGCGAATGGTGCTGAAAATGCAGATGGTTATTTAGACTATTTCGCCCTCCTTAATGAGCGCGATGGGGGTATTGGGGGCATTAAGATACAAACGCCTGAATGTGAAACAGAATACAAGCCCGAGAAAGGCGTTGAGTGCTACGAGTCCACGAAGGGCAGCGGTGCACTGTTATATCAACCCTTGTCAACTGGGATCACCTATCAGTTAATTCCTAAAGTGACTGCCGACAAGATTCCGATGCTGACTCCCGGTTACGGGCGCACCTCATCTGCGAATGGTAAGGTATTTGAGTATGTGTTCAACTTCCCAGCTAACTATTGGGATGGTGCATCGGTTGGTGTTAAATATATCCTCGACCAAGAAAAAGGTGACCTCAAAGGTAAAAAGATTACCCTGCTCTATCACAATTCTGCTTACGGTAAAGAGCCTATCCGTACTTTGGAAGAATTGTCTAAGAAACATGGTTATACCTTAAAAACCATCCCGGTTGACTCCCCCGGGCAAGAGCAAAAATCTCAGTGGTTAGAAATCCGCCGTGACAAACCAGACTACGTATTGATGTGGGGCTGGGGGGTCATGAACCAAGTGGCTATCGGCGAAGCAGCCAAAATGGGTTTCCCAATGGATCATTTCATTGGTATTTGGTGGGCAGGCTCTGAGAACGATGTCAAACCAGCAGGCGAAGGTGCCAATGGCTACAAAGCTTTGACTTTCCATGGTGTGGGTAAAGACTTCCCTATCTTCAAAGATATTGAAACTCACTTAGTGGCTAAGGGTAAAGCGACCAATGGCGGCAAAAACATCGGAACGGCCTTATACAACCGTGGTTTGTACTTTGCTATGTTAGCCGCCGAAGCAGCCGCTACTGCTCAGAAAATTCACAACACCAAAGACTTGACGGGCGCACAAATGCGTGACGGCTTGGAAGCACTGAAACTAGATAAAGCCCGCTTAGAAGCACTGGGTTTACCTAATTTCGCTCCAGAAGTTACGATTTCCTGTGAAAATCATGGTGGTTCTGGCTTGGTCGCCGTGCAGCAATGGGATGCTAAAGCCGGTGCATGGAAGTTAGTATCTGACTTTATGCCATCAGACCGTGAAATCATTGATCCTCTGATCAAAGCCGACTCTGAAGCCTTTGCAGCGGAAAATAAAATCACGCCACGTGAATGTAAATAAGGCTTAGGCCTGATTCTCCCTCCGTATTGTTTCGGTCAAATACGGAGGGAATCTTAGCAACTCCCTACTGACGGACAGCCATGACGACAGAAAACTCAATGCTCAGTATCAAGAATATTGAAGTGATTTATGATCACGTCATTCTGGTACTTAAAGGGATCTCGCTAGAAGTACCCAAAGGCGGGATAGTGGCGTTATTAGGTGCGAATGGGGCTGGGAAAACCACCACCATTAAATCGATCTCGAATATCCTCAAAACCGAGCGCGGTGAGGTCACTAAAGGCTCGATTGAGTTTGAGAGCCAGCGCGTGGAAGATTTATCACCTAATGATCTCGTCAAACGTGGCGTCGTCCAAGTCATGGAAGGGCGTCATTGCTTCGAACATTTAACCGTCGAAGAGAATTTATTGACCGGTGCTTATATTCGCAAAGATGGGCGTAAAGCCGTCGCGGATGATTTAGAAATGGTTTACAGCTACTTTCCGCGCTTGAAAGTACGCCGCAAAAGCCAAGCGGGCTATACCTCCGGTGGGGAACAGCAAATGGTAGCGGTTGGGCGTGCCATGATGTCGCGTCCTAAATTGATTTTACTCGATGAGCCTTCGATGGGTTTAGCCCCACAACTGGTTGAAGAGATTTTCACGATTGTGCGCACTCTCAATCAGAAAGAAGGCGTGACTTTCCTCTTAGCTGAGCAGAATGCCTCGATTGCCCTGCGCTATGCCACCTATGGCTATATTCTCGAAAACGGACGGGTGGTGATGGATGGAGCAGCCACTGATCTCTCCTCCAATGAAGATGTTAAAGAATTCTATCTCGGCCTGAGTGGAGGCGATAAGAAAAGCTTCCGCGATGTGAAACATTATCGTCGGCGTAAGCGTTGGTTGGCTTAAAGGGAGGATGCTGCGTGAGCCAATACTATGATGCATTAGAAACACGCGATGCTACCGAACGTGAAGCAGCCTTGATTGCTGCGGTCGCCAAACAGGTGGCGCATGCAAAAGCACATGCTCCTGCTTATAAGCAATTACTCGCTGAAGTACAGCCTGAAGCGCTGACTTCCGCTGCTGCGCTTGCTACTTTACCAGTCACCCGTAAATCAGACTTATCTGGATTGCAAAAAGCAGCTCCGCCCTTTGGAGGCTTAGCCGCGATTCAAGGGGCAGCACTCACGCATATTTTCGCCTCCCCCGGTCCGATTTATGAACCCGGCTCTATTCACCGCCCTGATTTTTGGCGTTTGGCACGTGCTCTACATTGTGCAGGCTTTCGCCAAGCTGATTTAGTACACAATACATTCTCTTATCATCTCACCCCAGCAGGCATGATGATGGAAAGCGGCGCGCATGCGCTGGGTTGTACCGTCATTCCAGCCGGAGTGGGGCAAACCGAACTTCAACTGCAAACCATTGCAGATTTAAAACCAAATGCTTATGTGGGTACGCCCTCTTTCTTAAATATCTTGTTAGATAAAGCTGCTGAACTCAGTATCGATATTAGCTCAATGACGCATGGCCTAGTCAGTGGGGAAACTTATCCACCCGCTTTCCGCGCTAAATTTGCGGAGCGCGGAATCACTTGCTATCAAGCTTATGCTACTGCTGATTTAGGCTTAATTGCTTATGAAACCGAGGCTGTGCAAGGCTTAGTGGTCGATGAAGGGATTTATTTAGAAATCGTCCGTCCCGGTACGGGTGATCCCGTGTCTGAAGGTGAAGTGGGTGAAATTGTCGTCACCAATCTAAATCCTGATTACCCCCTGATTCGCTTTGCAACGGGTGATCTCTCGGCCATTATGCCCGGCCAAAGTCCATGTGGACGTACTAATAAACGCATTCGCGGTTGGATGGGACGTGCTGATCAAACCGCGAAAGTGCGTGGCATGTTCATTCATCCTTCGCAGGTAGATAAAGTGATTAAGCGCCATCCGGAAATTGCCAAAGCCCGCTTAGTGGTGGAATGGCGTGATCAAGCTGATCAACTCAGTTTACAGTGTGAAACCGCCTCGCCAAGTTCAGACTTAAGCCAAGCGATTGCCGCGAGTATTCGCGATATTTGCAAACTGCGCGGTGAAGTGAAATTTGTTGAGTTGGGTAGCCTTGCCAATGATGGTGTGGTGATTAGTGATATTCGTCAGTACGACTAAAGTTTAAGACCGCTTATGTTTTAGCCGACCACACGGACTCAATGCAGCCAAATGATGATGGCGAGCCTTGCTGGAGTTGAATGCGCATGTTCCCTCCTCACATGCGTCGCCGGTTAAAAGCTTGTGTGGTTCGGCTTTTTTAAGAAAAAATGCATTTTATTTGAAGGTGTATTGCATGAGCGATTTCCCCATTAGCCGTTTTCCAGTGCCTAGTTTAGACAGCCTGCCCGAGGATATTCGTGCGCGCATTGAAGCGGTTCAAGAAAAATCTGGATTTATTCCCAATGTCTTTTTAGCCCTAGCGCATCGGCCTGATGAATTTCGAGCCTTTTTTGCTTATCACGATGCTTTAATGGAAAAACCCAGTGGCCTGACGAAAGCTGAGCGTGAAATGATTGTCGTGGCTACTTCTAATGCCAATCAGTGCCATTATTGTGTAGTCGCGCATGGGGCTATTTTAAGAATTCGGGCGAAAAACCCGTTAATTGCTGATCAAATCGCGATTAATTATCGCAAGGCCGATATTAGCCCACGTCAACGCGCGATGCTTGATTTCGCGATGAAAGTTTCCCAAGCAGCGTATGAAGTGAATGATGCAGATTACACCTTATTACGCGAGCATGGTTTTAGCGATGAGGATATTTGGGATATTGGCGGAGTGGCTGCGTTCTTTGGGATGAGTAATCGGATGGCGAATATGCTGTCGATGCGGGCGAATGAGGAGTTTTATGGAATGGGGCGAGGGTAACTCTAAACCCTCCACACAAACTGCTGGCAAGTTTTTATTCATTGGCTGTATAATTCTTAACAATTAAACCTCAGCCCGTGAAAATCTCTATGGCAACAATCACTTATTGTGGATTCATAATTTCCGCCTATTCTATTAGCTAGTCTCTGTGCAGAAATAGGGCGAAGGCTTTCTATTCTGTTATATGGGAATCCTGTCTAATAAACTGTTGGTTGCGATAGCAAGACCAATTTATTGATTTGAAAGACAAATCTCAGATTATAAGAAGAAGCTGAAAAAAGCAAAAAAACATGCTATTCAGTTAAGACTAGAAATTCTTCAAAACGTAGTTATTGACAGAAATTTCTAGTCTTAACTGAATTCATGATGCTTTTGCAGCAGACTCCTTTAATTCCGATTTGTCGGTGTAGAATTCAATAAACGGAGTTCTTATAACTATCTCGCAAGCAACCAACAAGTCGCTGAGTCAGAAACTGGCTATGCCAGTTCTGCTCAGC
This sequence comes from uncultured Thiothrix sp., assembly GCF_937873765.1. Classification (GTDB taxonomy): domain Bacteria; phylum Pseudomonadota; class Gammaproteobacteria; order Thiotrichales; family Thiotrichaceae; genus Thiolinea. Next base: position 30,757 of record NZ_CALMZC010000060.1, read on the forward strand.
TATTTTCGTTATCTGCACATAGATTTCTCACCTACTTGACAATGTTCCAAAAAGAAAATACTGTCTAGTCTGTCCAGTTTAACTTGAGGCATAGGACTATGGAACAGAATATATGGCAACTCCAAGATGCAAAGAGTAAATTTAGCCAATTGGTCGATAGTGCAATACACCACAAACCCCAGTTTGTAACTAAACATGGGAGCAATGCTGTTGTCATTATTTCATTTGAAGACTACATAAAGTTTATTAAACCAAAAGATGATTTAGTGACGTTTTTCATAAACTCACCTTTGGCAGAAAGCAACCTTGATTTTTCAAGAAATAAAGATACGCCAAGAGATATTGAGCTATGAAGTATTTACTAGACACCTGTGTTATTTCTGAAGTCATAAAAAGAGAACCTAATAAAAATGTGATTTCGTGGTTGCAGGCTCAAGATGAAGCTAATTTATTCTTAAGTATATTAACATTTGGCGAAATACAAAAGGGTATTCAAAAAGACTCAGACCAAAACAGAAAGAAAAGATTAAAGATGTGGGTCGAAGAAGACCTAAAAAAACGCTTTGAGAATCGAATTATCCCAATTGACTTAAAAGTTGTGACTAACTGGGGTTCTATTCAAGGTTTGGCAGAACTTGCTGGCAGAACAATACCAACACTAGATGGACTGATAGCCGTATCAGGACTTACTTATAATTGTACAGTAGCTACAAGAAATATATCAGATATGGAGCAAAGCACAGCAGAACTGTTCAATCCTTGGGAATACAAAAAATAATACAGATAACGAGAGTGTCGGCGACAGACACGGTGACAGCCCGCGACTTCGCCCAATAGACTCCCCGCCGCGCCCGTCACACGAGACGTTGGCTTTTTAAATGACGACAATCATCACCAAATTTAAAGACTGAATAAAGATGCTTTTGTCATTTGCTAACGCGGAGAAATCGTGCCAGATTCAAATACCGAAAAATGGAACTGGTGCACCGCGCTGATGCACGGGGAGTGCTGTGCCAAATTCAAAAAAAATATATCACTTATTGCTGACAAAAAATCAACACCCTATCTACCTGCTTAAAACGGTCTAATTTTACACAAATAAGTCACTTGCTTTCCAAGCATTAATGTTGGCAAAATAGCCAACATGAAAGCAGAGTTGATTACACAATTCAAAGACGTTGCACCCAATGGTGACATTGTTGAGATGGTGGTTTGGCACGTCCCTACGCCTGCTCCACCAACAACGCACCATTACAAATATCGCCTTGTCTATATTGTTGATAACAAACGGGTTGTTGGCTTTGACAATGAACGCGGCAAAGGCGATCACAAACATTGGGATGATATTGAATACCCCTATATTTTCAAAGATATAGAGACATTAATCGAAGATTTCTTGCTAGAGGTGGACAAATGGAAAAACGGACATTAACCATCACACTGCAACCTGATTGGAAAGCTGCACTGCGTGCAGCGGGAAAAGCCGCACAGCGTGGAGGATACCAAAGTGAATTTCTCAATTTTGAGTCACCCGGCATCTTTTTTTCCCGCCTTAGTGAACGCCGCTGGGCAATGCTTAATGCCTTGCAGGTGACAGGTACAATGGGTGTTCGTGAGCTGGCGCGCTATCTACAACGGGATGTGAAGCGCGTCCATGAAGATGCCCAAGTGTTGGTCGAGTTAGGCTTGATCGAGCGTGACACTAAAGGTTCACTAACCTGTCCCTATGCTGACATTCATGTTGATATGCATATTGCCCCTAATTTACAGGTAGCTTGACCTCCTCGCCTCACTTTAGAGAGGGGAGGAGGTCAAAGATATACCGCTAGAACGTACTCTGCACATAACAAAGAATTTTAATATTTATGCGTATGATGCTTATCTCATTCAATGCGCAGAACTGACGAGCAGTTCATTACTTACTTTAGAAAGGTATCGATTTACGACTTTCAGAAGATTAGATAATGTCTATCGTGAGAGATAGCAGAAAAAGAACTTATTTTTAGCCTAAAGTTTACTAGTCGAAGTCATAACAGTATTAAAGGTGACAATTAACTCAAAAATGGGTTAACAATCAACAAATCCCCTCGAATCTTTAAATGATGCTGCATATCTTCTGAATACAGTATCTTGCAGCCAGCACGCAAAGCAACTGCCACAATTAAGCTATCCCAATAAGCTAGACTGTACTCTAGCTGTAAACCAGCAGCAGTCAGCAAATCTTCTTTTTCCTGTGCAAGCACCGGATAGCTTGCCATAAACTCTGATAGGAAATTTTGGATATAAGTCTGGTCTTTGCCCGCTTTACGGAGCAAATTAATGCTAACTTCATTAGCAACCTGTACGCTGCTATAAACACTTTCTTCGCCAATAATTAAGCCTATCGCCCTCTGATACTTTGCCTCATCTGACTTGATTAATGAATAAAGCCAAATATTAGTATCAATAAACACCTTAGCGGGCATAAATATCGTCCCGTGACATCGGTTTAAAATCAGCTAACTCAATAGGGTTTTGCAAATAGCTACTGAAAAACTCTTGTCTAGGTTTTTGCTGTTCACGACGCAAACGCACTAACTCTTGCAGAGCCAAATGAACAACCTCACGCTTGCTGCGAACATTGGTTAAACGGATCGCCTCTTTAACCAGAGTATCGTCTAGTATGATATTGGTACGCACAACAGAACCCTCCAAATGTGTATTCTTATACACATAATAGTTAATGTTTTTTTGATAAACAAGCGAGAAAATTGAGAAACGCGATCAAGTACTAACACTAGAGCCTAAGTTCAGCTTCCGCTACAGTAAGGTTTTACCCCAAATAGGAAGAGGACAATGAAGGTAAGCGAAGCATTACAGGCTCGAAAATCCACTAGGGCTTTTTTAGACAAACCCGTCAGTCGTGAAACCATTGAGCAAATTCTAAATGCTGCCCGTTGGGCGCCATCAGGGACGAATACTCAGCCTTGGCAGGTAGCTGTGTTGATGGGTGCAAAAAAGCGGGAGTTGCAGGACAAGATTGAAGGTGCTTATCGCAGCGGGGTGAAAGGAGGTATGGATTATTCCTACTACCCGAATGAATGGAAAGACCCGTTCTTAGCGCGGCGGCGGGTCTGCGGCTTGCAACTGTATAGCGCGCTCAAAATTGGTAAAGAAGATAAAGAGCGGCGCGCTGAACAGTGGGTAGCCAACTACCGCTCGTTTGATGCACCCGTCATGTTACTGTTTTTCATTGATCGCATTATGGATACCGGCTCTTATTTAGATTATGGCATGTTTTTGCAGTCGGTGATGTTAGCAGCGGTTGAACACGGCCTAGCCACTTGCCCACAAGCAGCTTTAGGTGAATACCCTGATATCGTGCGTGACTATTTAGGCTATGACCAAAATCAGATTGTGGTTTGTGGGATGGCTTTAGGCTATGAAGACCCTAGTGCAGACATTAATAGCTATCGCACTGAGCGCGAAGCGGTGAGTAATTTCACTGAATTTTATATCGACTAAGGACAGTCATACAGACCTGCGCTTAAAAATGTTATAATCCCTGCCATTCTAATGGTTGGGGATTGTTAAACTGTGGACGTTGCCATTTTATTTGGCCTGATTTTATTAAATGGCTTTTTTGCCATGTCGGAAATTGCCTTAGTCGCTGCGCGGAAAGCGCGCTTACAAAACCTTGCTCAGCAAGGGGATGACAATGCTGCACTCGCCCTACGTTTAGGCGAAGATCCCACTTTTTTCCTTTCCGCCGTTCAAATCGGTATTACCTCGATTGGCGTCTTAAATGGTATCGTCGGTGAGGCAGCCTTAAGCCCACCCTTTAGTACTTGGCTACAAAGTCTAGGCTTAGAAGAGCATATCGCTAGCCCCCTAGCCACGGTTTTAGTCGTCGTGAGTATCACCTATTTTTCAATCGTGCTAGGTGAATTAGTCCCTAAGCGCGTGGGACAAATGAACCCAGAAGCGATTGCACGCTTTGTGGCGACCCCAATGTGGGGCTTAGCCATCATTACTAAACCGTTCGTGATGCTGCTATCGGGTTCCACCCGCTTATTATTAAGCTTGTTAGGTGCGAAAGATGATGGCCGCTCCTCAGTGACGGAAGAAGACATTCACCTATTATTAAGTGAAGGCTCAGAAGCGGGTGTCATAGAAGCACAAGAGCATCAAATGGTGCGGAATGTATTCCGCTTAGATGACCGGCAGATTTCATCCTTTATGGTACCGCGCAGTGATGTCGCCTATTTAGATGTAGATCGTCCTTTAGAGGAAAATTTAGAGCTAATCCAAACCAGCCGTTATTCACGCTTTCCTGTGGTGAAAGGTAATTGGAAGGAAGTGTTAGGGGTGGCAAGCACTAGCCGCTTATTAAATCAAAAGCTCAGTGGCGAACCGATTGATCTCACTAAGAATCTACGTCCTGCTGCTTTTGTACCTGAATCTTTAACCGGTATTGAACTGTTAGAAAACTTTAAAGACTCGGGTAGCCAGCTAGTTTTCATTATTGATGAGTATGGCGAAATTCAAGGAATCGTCACTTTGCATGATATGATGGAAGCCATCATGGGCGAATTTAAGCCGCAACATCAAGATGATACTTGGGCGGTGCAACGTGAGGATGGTAGCTGGTTATTAGACGGTTTAATTCCCATCCCTGAGCTGAAAGATCGTCTGGATATTCGTACCGTACCGGAAGAAGACAAAGGACGCTATCACACCATTAGTGGAATGCTGATGTTACTGTTAGGCCGCCTACCACAAGAAGCCGACCATTGTGAATGGGAGGGCTGGCGTTTAGAAGTCGTGGATATGGATGGTACACGGATCGACAAAGTGATGGCCACCCGCATTCAGGCTGAGGAACCCAGTATCTGAATATTTTGTACACTAGCTATTAAGACTGTGAACTACAATTACCAAATAGGAAGCTTGGGAGATTTTCTACAATGGAACTGTTGATTGGCATATCCCGTGAAGCACGCTTGCGGGTCATTGAGCTTGGGAAAAATTGGAATCACTTTTTAATCTTAGGTTGTATTTTATTATTAGGTGGTGTCCTAGGGATCACTATTCCTTTAACGACCAGTCAGAATGCTGAACAGGTAATGGGTTGGGTAGTGCTAGCTTGCGGTTTTTTCCAGCTATTTCAAGCTTTACGTGTCTATGGCACTACAACTTTCCGTTGGTGGCTCCTATTTGGTAGTTTGCTAGTTCTACTCGCGGTGGCTATTTTACAAAATCCTATCCAGCAAATATCTAGCCTGCAGTTAGTCACGAGCTTATTAGTTTTGCTTGCACTCTTAAAAATTATTTATGCTTATCGCTTACGGCCTGCCCGTGAGTGGTTTTGGCTGCTAGTATCAGGACTAATTAGCCTCATTCTTGCAGCACTCTTAGTCATGAATTTGTGGCAAGCTGATGGTAGACTGGGTTTGGTGCTAGCAGCAGAGCTCATCAACGCTGGTTTATGGTTAACACTGATCGGTTGGGGCTTCAATACCATGAATGAGCGCTTGATTAAGCAAGTCGTTTAAGCTGAATTAGCAGCTCCAATCCCCAACACTTAGGACTGATTTTGGACTCAGCTCATTCATCTCTCCAAACTCCCCCTGCTAAGCCTAGTTTTCAGAGCACTTTAAAGTATTGGCTCAAACTAGGCTTTATCAGCTTTGGCGGCCCTGCAGGGCAAATAGCCATGATGCACACGGATTTAGTTGACAAAAAACGTTGGATTTCTGAACAGCGCTTTCTACATGCACTCAATTACTGCATGCTGCTACCCGGCCCTGAGGCTACACAACTAGCGATCTATATCAACTGGTTACTTTATGGAGCTTGGGGCGGAATTGCCGCTGGCTTATTATTTGTGTTACCCGCTTTTATTCTACTATGTTTATTAGCTGCTCTGTATTTGACTTGGGGACAGATGCCACTCGTTCAAGGCCTATTTTATGGAATTAAACCTGCGGTTGTAGCTATTGTCCTCTTTGCAGCTTGGCGCATTGGCAGCCGTTCTTTAAAGAATGCTTGGCTCTGGAGCATTGCTGGACTTGCATTTAGTGCCATGTTCTTTTTTAAAATTGGCTTTCCGTTGATTGTTCTAACTGCAGCATTATTAGGCGTCTTGGGTGGACGATTCCTACCTGACAAGTTTCAGATGAGCCAAACTCATGCGGCTCAATCCTCCTCGCAGCCAGCAGCAGTGATTGATAATCATACACCCCCACCTGAGCATGCCCATTTTAATAAAACTCGGCTGCTCACGATTGTTTTAGCTTTTGTTGTGATTTGGGGTTTAAGCTTAGCGCTAATCAATAGCCAACCTGTATTAACTAATATGGGTATGTTCTTCACCAAAGCAGCTTTCTTAACCATTGGTGGTGCTTATGCAGTTCTGCCCTATGTTTATCAGGGTGCTGTAGAGCATTTTCAGTGGCTGAATGCTGGGCAAATGATGGATGGTTTAGCTCTAGGCGAAACCACCCCCGGCCCCTTGATTATGATTGTGACTTGGATTGGTTATATTGGTGGAGTGACTAAAGACTTAGGCTTAAATCCAGTCTTAGGGGGGGTAGCAGGAGCAACGGTCGCTACCTTTTTCACTTTTCTGCCTTCGTTTTTATTTATTTTAGCGGGCGCACCAGTGTTAGAAGCCACCCGTGGACAATTGAAATTTACAGCCCCCTTAACGGCCATTACCGCTGCAGTGGTTGGTGTAATTTTAAATTTAGCAGTGTTTTTTGCTTGGCATGTGTTTTGGCCAGAAGCAACTACCAGCGCAGTCTTTCAAGGACAGTTTGATCTATTTGCAGTTGTTGTGGCAGGAACTGCCTTTGTAGCTTTATGGAAATATAAAATCGATGTGATTTATGTGGTTGCTGTGAGTGCAATTATCGGTTTAGCTTATTTTCTGTGGAGCCTTTAAGGGTGGCATTAAGCAAACTGAAGCTATCAATTTGCTTAGCCAGAGCTTTAAATATTCGGGAAACCGCCTAATCCAATTAACACCACTTGTAGCAGCAAAATTGCTACCAGCGGTGATAAGTCTACCATGCCAATCAGCGGAACGAATTTACGAATGGGATCAAGGATAGGAGCAGTCAAACTATCTAATAAGGAACCCAACGGATTGCCATAGCTATTGCCAACCCAGCTCATAATCGCCTGAATAATTAGAGCGACCATAAAAATCCACACCACTGTACGAATCAGATCGGCCAGCACAGCTAATAATAAACCGCCTACTCCAGCATCCAACCCTTGAATACTCATTAGTAAAGTGGCAGCAATCAGCTTTAAAGTAAATGCGAGGACTAAAGAGGCACTATCAATTTTACCAACTGGCGGGATAAAACGGCGTAAAGGAACTAGTACTGGATTGGTAATCTTGACTAGAAACTGTGAGAGTGGGTTATAAAAATCAGCTCTGACTAAAGCGAGTAAAAATCGCAGCAATACTGCGCCAATATATAGCGAGAACAGCGTTGAAATCAGAAATACCGCAATATTTTGAAAAACCATGAAAGCTCCGCTCCTAGCTATTCGCTGCTGCCAATTCTTTCGAGCGCTGCGCAGCAGCTTGTAAAGCCTCAGCAAACAGAGGCACTAATCCACCCGCACTCAATTTATTTAAAGCAGCTTCAGTAGTACCGCCCTTAGAAGTGACTTGCTTACGCAGCTCAGCAGGCTTTTGATCACTCTCTAAAGCTAAGCGTGCTGCACCTAAGGCTGTTTGTACAACTAAAAGCTGGGCATCTTCTGACTTCAACCCTAAAGACTCTGCCGCCGCTTGCATGGCTTCCATCACGAGGAAGAAATAAGCAGGGCCACTACCTGAAACTGCGGTCACAGCATCCAGTTTAGCTTCATCTTCAAACCACAAGGTAATTCCAACAGTACGTAATATGCTTTCTGCAAGGCTACGCTGTTCTTTGGAAACTTGTAGATTGGCATATAAACCAGTAGCACCTGCTTTGACCAAAGCCGGCGTATTCGGCATACAACGTACAATCGGTAAATGCCCCCCTAACCAAGCATTTAAAGACTCCTCACGAATCCCTGCCGCAACCGACACGAACAGTGGACGCTGCTTTTGCGCTAAATCCTGCAAAGGTTCGATTACAGTACGCATCATTTGCGGCTTAACTGCCAAGACGACGACATCAGCACCTTGGATTGTTGCAGCATTATCCGTACTGGTGAAAATTTGACTGCCATAACTACGGATCACATCCAGTTGATTTTGATCTGGATCAGACACACGAAGTTGTAAACTCCCAGCATCTTGTAACATACCCGCAATCAGACTGCGTGCCATATTGCCAGCACCAATGAAAGCGACAGTGGTGGGTTTTCTGGATAGTTGTGGCGTCATAGGCGTTTTATCTCTCTGCTCTAAAGATGGTAAATTAGTTTATAACAGCTCAAGGCACAGCGTTGCTAGACTGGCTCAGCTTAAATCATACGCATCGCTTTCATCAGAATAATCATCTCCCATAAGCGATTGCCCTGTGTGGATGAAAAATACACATGTTGACGCTGCCCATGAAATTTTTTCTTATGGCTAATATTGCCCTGAAAAGGATACAAATGATTGAGCTTACGATAGGCATATTTTAAGCCTTTCATCGTGAATTCATTATGGCGAAAATGCTTGCGCAGCACATATAAAGGCATTAAGCCTAAAGAGACTTTTTGTACGCCTTCTTGCTGAAAAGTCCGCATAGCTTCAAGGATAATGAAAACACTAAGACCATTGGGTGCATCCGCAGTAATCCGGTCAAAATTATGGTAGTAGCCAATAATTTTACCTTGCTCGTACATGGGGTCAAAAATCGCTAAACCCACCAATTTTCCCTGCTGCCGTGCCCAAAAACAGCGCACATCGGGTTCATCGGTAGGCACAAAAGGCCGCGTCAATAGAATGAGTTCTTTCCCACCTTTTTCCTGCATCCATTCTTTAGACAAAGCCTCAATTTCGTGCTTATTACAATCTGAAAGCGCACGCTCTTCAACAATGACACCTTCACGCTCACATTTATTCCGCCATTGACGTAATTTAGCACGCTCTTTACCCGCTAAATCAAAGGGAATCGGTAGTTCAGTTTCTTGCCCAAAATGATTGACCTCATAGCCTAGTTTTTCGAGGACTTGCCCAATCAGCGCAGTACACTGTAAGACAATCACACGTTTATGTAATTGAATAAAGCGCTGCAATAGACCTTCGGCTTGGTCAAGCGCACAAATCGGATCAGCTAAGATAATCTTCCGCCCTAAAGGTGCGAAGAGTGGATGGCGAAACGGTAGATAAGCAATAAAGCCAATCCCTTCTTCAAGATAATACTGCATACCTGCTTGCAAGCTTGAATAGCTTAAACAGCCCTTGCCGTATTGTTTAAGATAAACTTCGAGGCGCTGCCAATCCGGATGAGTCATTGGATACTTAAAATGATTGTTGAATGCGCATTGTCGAAGAAAGCCTCAGGAAGAGCAACTGACACTAATGCTATCGGCCCAAGCCGGTGGATGATCCATATAGCGCTCCATACCAACTTGTTCGGTGAAAGGCCGTTGCAACAATTTTAGCAATAGCTCCACTTCGCTTGCATCACCCTGCTCTGCTTTAGCAATCGCTTGCTGAGCCATATAGTTTCGCAGAATATAAGCTGGATTAACTTCCTGCATCCGTATTTGCCGTTCAGCATCTACCGACTGTTCTTGCTCTAAACGCTCTCGATATTGAAGTGCCCACGCATCAAAGGCCGTTCGATCTACAAATAAATCGCGAACTGCCTGCTCAGACTCATTCACTTGCAAGCCAAGCTTACTTAAGCGGCGGAAGAAAATGGTGTAATCGACTAAGTTCTGCTGCATTTTAATCAGCAGATCAGCGATTAATGCCTCATCACTAGCTAAGGCTTGATGTAAACCTAATTTAGCACGCATCCCAGCGAGCCAAGTTTGGTCAAAGGCGTCTTGGTACTGGAGTAAAGCTGAGCGTGCTTTCTCGACTGCTGCATCAGGATCGTCGGCTAATAAAGGCAAAAAGGCATGCGCTAGGGCATTCAGATTCCATAAGCCAATCGAAGGTTGTTGATCAAAGGCATAGCGCCCAGCTTGATCGGTATGATTACAGATAAAGTTTGGGTCATAGACATCTAAAAAGCCATAAGGGCCATAATCTAAGGTCAACCCAAGCATGGACATATTGTCAGTATTCATGACCCCGTGCGCGAAACCGACACATTGCCATTGCGCTATCAAGCGTGCAGTACGCTTCACGACCGTTTCCAGTAAAGCCAGATACGGCTCCGCTGTCGATTGCAATTCAGGAACATGATTCGCAAGAACAAAATCCGCTAGTTGCCTAAGTTGCTCATATTGACGACGATGGAAAAAGACTTCAAAACTACCGAAACGAAGATGTGAAGCTGCCATCCGTACTAATAAAGCACCATACTCAAGGCGCTCGCGATACACTTCCTCATCGCTTACGAACATACACAAGGCGCGGGTGCTGGGAATACCTAAAGCATGCATCGCTTCTGAGCATAAATACTCACGTACCGTGGAACGAATTACTGCCCGACCATCACTAAAGCGCGAAAAAGGGGTTGGCCCTGAGCCTTTTAGTTGTAATTCAAAGCCTTGAGTTTCACCAAGAATAATTGCCCGCCCATCCCCCAATTGTGGCACATAAGAACCAAATTGATGGCCTGCGTAGAGCATAGAAATCGGCTGTGTACCCTCCCAAGACCGCTCGCCATTAAAATAAGCGGTAAAAGCGGGATGCTGCGTTTCCTTAGGGTCTAACTGAATTAGTTGTGCAGCGGCAGTATTAAAACTAAACAGCCGCGCATTAGCTAAGGGCGTAGGCTTTACCCGCGCATAAAAATGCGCAGGTAATTGTGCAAAACGATTCTGAAACGGCAGGGTATCCAGCTTATACATTAACAGCTCATATAATCATGCGGATCATCTTGATAACCGCCATCAACGCCTTTGACTGCAACAGACACAGCATCATGCGCATGTAAGCTTTCTAGGTGATTGACGCGAATCCAGAAATCGCGCACTGAAATATCTTCTGACATCGCTAATTTCAAACGGCGAGCCGCATCTTCACAGAACATCAAATTAGCAGCATTCAAACGCGCAAACTCTTGCTCATCTTCACGCTTAACGGCCGCTTGTACTGGAGTTTGTAAGGCATTCTCAATGCGATCAATCAAACTAGTCAGTGGTAAATTACGAATTTTTTCCGCTAATTTTACTTTCACTTGCGCCATACTGCGTTGGCTGTGTGGGGTTGCACTAATACCTTGCGTCGTGCCCAACCAAGCATAGACGGTACTTGCATTGACTAAGCCTTCACCAAATTGATCGCGGAAACCTTCTTGGATTAATTGACGAGCTAAAGCAGCAGAACAAGGGCAAGTGGAGGAGTAAGGTACTTCTACTTGCACTTCCAGATCAAATTGCTGGCCGCGCAAAGTCGCAGCAACACGTACTGGATAATTTTTCCAGCCCCTATTGTCGCTGACTAGGGAACTGCGCTTTTCAAAATAATTGAAGCGACATTCCAAATAAGCCGAGTTGCTTAAGCTACCGTGTGACTCAATAAACTGGGTGACCGTTTTGCGTAATATTTCTGGGGTCAGTTCATGCATACTCAGCAGATTATCTAGGGCTAAGTACAGACGCGACATATGAATGCCTTTACTATTGGGATCGATTAAATTCACATAAGCTTGTACCCGTGCAAGCGTTTGAATCTTTTCGCCGGTCGAGTTCAGTACCAAAACTGGAATCTCAATGGCACTCATGCCAACCCAGTTTAGACTGCCTTTTGGCCCTGCATGGGGTTGACTTGCAATATCTGGTAAGACGCTGCAAGACAAGTCAGTGCAGGCATTAGTTGCACTCATGGACAAGCTCCTTAACTTAAAGTTAATTTCTGTTTGGTGGGGTCTAAGGTAACAAAACTCAAGGAGCTGTAGCAATTCACCTACTATAAGGTGGCAGTATAGCGAGTAGCAGCAAAAACCCTAGCAAAATCAAACCATTTTACGTGGTACATAAAAGTAACCAAGAATCCCGTGATAGATCGGCCAGACTAATAAACTACTCAACAGCGGCATCCAATACAGCAAACCAGGGCCAATATTGCCCGTCACTCCACGAATCCATAGATTAATCAGCATAAAGATACCGACTACAATGAAGATCAAAGCAAACTGCTGTAAAAACGCCTCTGCCGACATGCGTAAGCTGAGACGCACGGCAAAATAAGTGACGAGTACATAACCTAAGGCATGCTGCCCAAGCAGAGAATAAGAAATCGTATCTGCCAATAAACCTATAAAGAAAGCCACGAATAGATTCACATGCTGGCGCATACACAAAGCCCAATGAATGAGACTTAGCACTACAAAATCTGGCCGCCAATAGGACCATTCTGGAGGTAAAGGTATATTATTTAAGCCTAAGCCAATTAGTAAAGTTAACCAAATAGCTCCCGGAAAGCGTGGTAGATTCTCAATCATTGTGGACGCTCCACGGTCTTATTCGTTGTAGTGGCTTTACTTGCTGGTTTCTCGTCTTTTTTAGTTTTCTCGTCTTTCTTGGTTTTAGTATCTGCTGGTTTAGGAGAACTAGCCGGTGGTGCTGCTGACAACATTTCAGCGGGTGAAGGGCTAATCCGCCATAATAATAGGACTTCACGGGTATTATCAAAATTAATCAAGGGCTTAGCACTGATATTCGCAAAAGGATCACCGGGAATATATTGCACACCATTCGGAATGACTTTAGCCACTGGAAAATCTGGCGGAAACAACATATCTAACCCAGAACTGACAAATACATCGCCATCTTGGACATTGCTGCCTGCCACAATGCTTTTCAACTCCAAAATATCAGCCTTACCTGTACCACTCGCCAGCGCCCGCATGCCAGTACGCAAATTACGCACCGGAATAGCATGTTGGCGATCCGTTAGCTCCATGACTTTAGAACTGAAAGGAGTTACTTCTACCACTTGCCCATAGATATTGCCACCTTCTGCTAATACAACTTGCTTTTCATGCACGCCATCACGCGAACCTTTATTTAAAGTTACTACTTGGCGACCGCGCTCATCCGAAGCCGCAATCACTTCAGCCATCGTGAAGGTATAGCCAACACGCTTATCAACTTTGAGTAGATCACGTAGACGTGCATTTTGCTGTTCTAAGACCTGCATATCGCGGTATTGAACGGAATACAGCCGCAATTGCTCTTTTAAAGCCGCATTTTCACTCGCCAAATGCAACTGATTGGCGAAGAAACCTGTCACCTTGGTGTAAAGATCAAAAGGCGCATCCACAATACGCTGTAGAGGATAAGCCACAATCGAGAAACCTGTGCGTATAGGTTTGGTGGCAGTTGGATTACGATAATCCACCGCCATCAAAGACAAAGCAGCAATCAGTAGAAGCACAAACTGAAAGGATAAGCCCGGTGTTGCGTGATAATCAGTATCGTTAATGGCAGTCTATGCTCCCTGTTATCTACCCTGAAAGTGACTGCTAGGGGTGATTATTTATATTATTGAGCAAACTTTAGCAGCGCTTAATCAGTCGCTAGGAATGCATCCCCTTCGGCTTCTAAGATTTCTAGAATTTTCCCACCCCCACGCGCTACACAAGTTAATGGATCATCTGCAATCACGACTGGAATGCCAGTTTCTTCCATTAACAAGCGATCTAAATCCCGCAATAAAGCACCACCACCAGTGAGTACAATTCCACGATCTGCAACATCTGCACCTAACTCAGGGGGAGTTTGTTCTAAAGCGGTTTTAACTGAACTTACAATCCCAAATAACGGTTCCTGTAAAGCTTCCAGAATTTCATTACTGGTTAAAGTAAAAGCACGGGGTACCCCTTCTGAGAGATTACGACCTTTGACTTCAATCTCTAATAACTCCTTACCCGGATATGCAGAACCAATTTCGCATTTAATCCGCTCAGCCGTCGCCTCACCAATTAACATGCCATAATTCCGACGTACATAACTGATAATGGCTTCGTCTAAACGGTCGCCACCGATGCGGACTGAAGCGGAGTAAACAATTCCACGTAAAGACATGATGGCGACCTCTGAAGTACCACCACCAATGTCTAACACCATAGAACCAATCGCCTCATCAACGGGAATGCCCGCACCGATTGCGGCAGCCATTGGTTCTTCAATCAGATAAACTTTGCGTGCACCAGCACCTAAAGCAGAATCCTTAATTGCGCGCCGCTCGACTTGAGTAGCGCCACAAGGAACACAGATAACCACGCGCGGACTTGGACGCAAGATTCGGCCAGAATCAACTTTACGAATAAAATGCTGCAGCATTTTTTCGGTATAAGTGAAATCGGCAATGACCCCATCTTTCATTGGACGAATCGCAGTGATATTTTCTGGGGTACGTCCTAACATTTTTTTCGCTTCTGCACCGACAGCCTCAATGGACTTAGGCCCACCAGGGCCACGATCTTGCCGGATAGCAACCACAGAAGGCTCATTGAGAACAATGCCTTTTCCGCGCATGTAAATAAGGGTATTGGCTGTCCCAAGATCTACTGAAATATCATTGGAGAATAAACCAGAAATGGCTTTGAACATTGTTGTAAAGTCCAGCAAAAGCTAAAAATTATGAGAGGGGAACCGTGAAGTTGTCCTTAATGGTTCTAGTTATCCATGCCTCAAATCGGGTCAGCCCAAATTTCCTGCGCAAATGTAGCAACCAGAAGGGTTTTGGGCAAGTCAACTTATATGATAAGTTCACCAACCTAATTCCCCATATAGGCATTGCGTGGGAATTTTATCATACACTGACACGAAAGGTAGTAGCTACAAGGCTGATTCTTGCATGATAAGAGATATTTTACGGCGTTTTATCCTCGAAAAAGCGAATATTCGCGGTGAATGGGTACAGTTAGAGCAAAGTTGGCACCAGCTTTTAGAACGGGCTGATTATCCACCTGTAGTGCGCAAAGTTTTGGGCGAAGCTTTAAGTGCGGCAGTGTTATTGTCCGCAACTGTTAAGCATACCGGCTCTTTAATTCTGCAAATTCGTGGGGATGGACCGGTGCATTTATTGGTCGTCCATGCCACACCACGAGGGGAAGTGCGCGGTTTAGCGCAATGGACAAAAGTCCCTGCGGAAGGCAGTGATTTAGCCAAAATTTTTGGTACTGGGCATATTGCTATCACCTTAGAAGCAGCGAGTAACCATGAACGTTATCAGGGGATAATTGCGTTAGAAGGAAATAACCTCACCCAAGCTTTAGAGCAATATTTTGCGCGTTCTGAGCAATTGCCTACTCGTTTATGGTTGACTTCCGACCACAATAGCTGTGCGGGTTTACTCTTACAGCGTTTACCCATGGATAAATATTCCAGTCCTGAAGCCTTGGATGCTCAAGCAGAAGATTGGAATCGAGTATCACTACTTCTAGATACACTAACAGTCGAAGAATTACGTGATTTATCAGCGGAGGAAGTGCTCTATCGTTTATTCCACGAAGAAACACCACGTTTGTTTGATCCAAAATCCATTAAATTCAACTGTAATTGCAATCGGCAAAAAATTGAGACTCTGCTGCGCTCTTTAGGGCAAGAGGAAGTACAAGCAATCCTCGCTGAGCAAGGCAATATCAGCGTCACTTGCGAATTTTGTAATGCTAATTATGCAGTTGATGCTGTAGATGCAACACGCTTATTCACAGAAAACGTCGTGGATCTAACCAATACCACTGTCCACTAACTCAACTAGCCACCACTATGCGCATATTAATTGTTTACGCTCACCCAAATCCTGCAAGCTTCAATCACGCCATGCTGGAGTATTGCCAACACGGCTTAGCATCGGCAGGACATGAGGTACGTGTCAAAGATTTATATACAGAAGAATTTGACCCTGTACTGCGTGCCACAGAATTAGCTAGCCTACAAACCGGTGTCATCCCTGAGAAAATTGCGCGGGAACAAGAAGCTTTGCTGTGGGCAGAAGGCTTAATCTTTATCTATCCGTTGTGGTGGTATGGTCGCCCGGCTATTTTAAAAGGTTGGTTTGATCACGTGCTCACCAATGGAGTTGCTTTTGCTTATTCTGCTGAAGGCCCGATTGGCTTATTGAAACACAAAAAAGCATTGGTACTGATTACTGCAGGCAGTGATAAAAGCTTTTTCCAAGCGAATGATTCAGAAACACTCATTCATCGCCCGATGACAGATGGTACTTTATCCTTCTGTGGTATTAAAAATATCCAATACGAAATCTTCTATAATGTGCCGACCTTACCTTTAGAGGAACGCGAAAAAATCCTGCAGCAAATTACTGCATTAGGGGAAAACTTTAATGCTTAATTACCGGATTTATGGTGATACGGATCATTTACAACGCCCATTGCTAGTTTTACATGGTTTATTAGGCTCGTTGGATAATTGGCATACCTTTGCCAGTAAACAACAAACTGAGCGCAGTATTATCGCCCTAGATATGCGCAATCATGGTGGCTCTCCACATGTTGAAGGCATGAATTATCGCCTGATGGTGCAAGATGTCTTGGAAGTTGCTGATCATTTGCAACTAGACCAATTTGATTTAATGGGTCATTCCATGGGCGGTAAAGCCTCGATTTGGCTAGCACTTGAGCATCCTGAGCGCTTAAATAAGCTCATCATCGTGGACATTGCCCCAGTTAATTATCCACCACGTCATCAAGCGATTATTCAAGCCATGCTCACCATGCCTTTAGCTAGCTTTAAAAACCGGAAAGAAGCGGATCAGTGGTTAGCACCAACAATTAAACAACCTTTTGAGCGTGCTTTTTTACTGAAGAATCTTAAGTGGGATGAAAACGGTAAATTTACTTGGCAATGCAATCTGAGCGAAATTGCCCGGCATTATTTAAGTATTACAGCCTTCCATGAAACAGACTTGCGCTACCACGGCTCAACTTTATTTATTGGTGGTGGGCAATCGGATTATCTGGAAACTGAACGTTGGCAAGTAGCACAGACTTACTTCCCTAACGCACAGCTAGCGATGATTGAAGAAGCTGGACATTTACCACATGTACAAACCCCAGAGATTTTTACTAAGCATGTTAATAGCATCTTGAATAGCTAGACACTAATTTCTGCCAACCAATTTTCTTCAAGCTGTTGCAATTGTTCTAATTCGTTGGCACTAAAGCCCGCTTGCAAGCGCCCTTCAGTATAGAAAGGGCCACGAACAGGCGCTTGTAAAACCTCACGGAGTAGTTGCCGGAAAGTGCTTTCAGGCTCCAGCCCCCGCAACTCACAACAATAGCGATACCACTGCGACCCCATGCGTACATGGCCGACTTCATCACGCAAAATAACCGCTAAGACCGCTGCCGTCGCAGTATCCCCGACTTCTTGTAAGCGCTCCATCATCGGTGGAGTTACATCCAAACCTCTCGCCTCTAATACTCTGGGTACTAAAGCCATCCGCACCAGCACATCATGATCGGTTTTTAAGGCATGCTCCCACAAGCCATTATGGGCAGGTAAATCACCATAATCTACACCCAATTCACGTAAACGAGTCCGTACTAAAGTAAAATGATATGCCTCTTCAGCAGCAACTTGCAGCCAATCACTGTAGTAAGCATCAGGCATCTCTCGAAACCGATACACCGCATCCAGCGCCAAATTAATCGCATTGAACTCAATATGCGCCACTGCATGTAGCAGTGCGATCCGTCCTTCTAAATGATGCAATTTACGCTGTTTCATTTGCTTGGGTAAAACCAGCTCAGGCTTAGCAGGGCGCCCTGGCACTGATATTTTTTGCGCAGTATCAGGATGGGTCGGACGAATTAACTCACCCGTTAACCAAGCTTGCTGGAGCTGGGGGGCTAGGCTAATTTTCTCGTCAGGGTCAGTACTTAATAAACAGCTTAAAGCCGCCGTGTACAAATTCTTGTCTAAGTTAGGCATGAAGTTTTTAAAGCAATTACCAGATCCATCACATTAGTACCAGTCGGTCCTGTATGAAGCAGATCACCGCTAGCGGCCAGAAATGTACCTGCATCAGCACGTCTTAAGCAATCGACTGGATCAAGATTTTCTAAACGACCGCGTGCTAAAGTCTGTCCATTCACCAAAGCCCCCGCATCTTCAGTCATACCATCTGTACCATCAGTGGCTGTACAGAGCAACGTAATTGCCGGGTTATTTTCTAAGGCGATAGCGGCTGCTAAGGCAAAGTGCTGATTACGCCCACCCTGCCCCGGATTCTCTGGTAATTTAACCGTCGTTTCCCCACCCCAAATATAGATGCCATCTGGTTGATCTCTTAAAAAACCAACACAGTTTCTCGCTTCCTCTTCCGCGTCACCCTCTAAAAACTCAGGGATGATTTTTATCTCAGACACTAAACTTATGGGCTGAGCCGTTTGAATAGCGCTTAACATGTGTTGATTGCTGGCGACAATTTGCCAAGCAAACTCACGCTGTGGAGGTGCTGGAAATAAAAGTCCAGAACCGATGAGTGCAGGATCATCCATTTGTACATCAGAAATCAATAAACAAGCCACCGGACGCTCACTGATAAATTGCCAAAGTTTGCCGCCCTTAATTTTAGATAGCTGCTTACGCATTTGGTTAATTTCAGCAATGGAAGCGCCATCCGCGAGCTTAGCTTGAGTAGACTCTTGCAATTTCTCTAAAGTCCAACCCTCTTCCAAAACCTCACATAAACTCGAAGCCCCACCTGAAATCAGAAATAACAACGGCTCCTTAGCAGGCAGATTTTCTAAGTAATGCAGCAAGGTTTGCCCTGCTAAGAGTGAAGACTCTGCAGGCACTGGATGTGCAGCTTCTAAGCAAGTCAGTTGACGATTAGCTAATAATTCTGGAGAAAAATGCCCATATTTACTAATGAGCAAAGCACTTTTAATATCTTTGTCCAAATAGCGTTCTACACCTTGATACATGGCTTCCGCCGCTTTACCAATCGCAACAACATGGCAAGCCTCTTGCGTGCCCTGTTCCATCAGTGCGTTATAAACTGCATGATCGCCTTTCACAGCATTGAGGCCGAGGTTATAAAGCTCTAATAATTGCTGAGCAGCTTGCATTAAAGTCT
The DNA here is from genome assembly GCF_937873765.1 of uncultured Thiothrix sp. Lineage (GTDB taxonomy): Bacteria > Pseudomonadota > Gammaproteobacteria > Thiotrichales > Thiotrichaceae > Thiolinea. The sequence continues at coordinate 49,913 of NZ_CALMZC010000060.1, forward strand.
CCAAAGGTTCAGGCTTTATGTTAGTGGATTGAAAAGGAAAAGCCACCGCTGGGGTGGCTTTCTTAGGTATTAAAAACCTAGCTGGCTAATTTTTCGTTAAGCAACTTGCATCCACTCCATACGGACTAACTGCATTAGGTGGTGAAATATCACAAGAACCTACATCCGCTGCAAGTACAGGTAACACGAAATCAGTGCTCTCAACATATTCTGAGCCAGATACTAAAATACGTGCTGTTAATCTAACTTTATTCCACAATGCATGACTTTGCGGGTAAATGACCGTAGCTAAAACCTTACCATCACTATCGGTCACCGCACTGTTGGTAACAGTTGCAGCATTAGTCGGCTCTAAACGACCACTACTATTCAGATCCTCACCTGCGTCCAATAAACCATCACTATCTATATCTTCTGACACACAGCTTGCAGTTTGCACAAATATTGGTTTTGTACTCAGTGTTCCGTCCGATAAAGTTACTCCACAAGGTGCGAAACTACCCTTTGCGTAAGCCAATGGTATTAAAGCAAAGTCTACTTTCTTATCTTTTACCGGATTGCCAGCACTATCCGTGACGATGACGCCAAAGGATTTTTTATAAAATAAGCCTTCTTCAACAATCTTTTCATCTTCACCTAATACAATGCGCAAACCTTGTCCACCCACTGTCAGGGTTATGTAATCATCAGCCACGGGACTAGCATTAGGATCTGTCAAACGTAACGAGCTGGTTATTTTCACCCCGTCTTTTGCACTCGTTGCATTACCTGCTGTATAACCAATTGTTGCTTTACCTAAAGAGTCAGTCGTAGCGGTGGAGCTACTTAATTTGCCTCCGACGGTATCCTCTAAATTAAATACAACGACTTGGTTTTTAACCGGGTTATCTGCAGCATCTTTAACCACTGCAATGACATTGGTGCTACTTTCTGGAATAAGCAGCTCCTTTTCTACCTGCATATTGAGATTAGCCGGGGTAGTCGCAACAAACTCTCTGGTTAAACTAGTCGATAAGCCAGTACTTGCATCCGTTGCAGTGACAACCGTTCCTCCAGCCGTACTTGACCCCACATAAAATGTTGCTTGACCGTGAATATCTGTCATTACCATTTGAGAGGGTTTAATTTCACCTCTAGTTGCTGCGAGATTGATAGTTTTATTCGCTTGAGCAACCCCATTTTGCGTCCACTTTAGGCTGATGGTTTCTGGCGTTTTAACTTTAATTTCTGAATTCGTGCTAGTGATTGTGAAATCGTCCCCGGAGATTTCTAAGGTTTTTGAGCTACTGACGCCTAAAGCTGAAACAGAAATAGTATCAGTACCACTCACTGCTGCATTAATAGTGAATTGAATCTCACCATTCGCATCCGTCATAAACCCTGAGCCTGATAGGGGTGTTAATGCATTATTTAAACTAGAGTTGATGGTTACGGTTTCATTGGCTAAAGCTTTGCCCGCTGAATCTTTTAACTTAGCCGTAAAGGTAGTTGGCGTATTTAATGCAATCCGTGCAGGGCCATCGACTACTAAGGTAGTACCTGTAATTGCAATATCGAGGGTTTTAAGCAAAGTGCCTGACTTAATCGTCACGGTTACTGTGCGATTTTCAGGATTCTCTAAGCCGGGGGTTAGCAGTGCTGTTTTTACACCGGTCGTTGCCGTTGCAGTGTCTGCTTCAATAGTGGCTTCATTATTAACAGAAAACTGCACCGTAGCATCTTTGAGGATATTATTATTCACATCCTTTGCAATTGCTGAAATGGTGACGGGCTTATCACCGCTGGAGCCAAGCTGGCGCGAACTGGCTGAAACTTCCAAAAACTTTGCACCAGTGGTGGTATTATTTCCCCCACCATCATTAGAAAGTTGGTTACCATCACCGCCACCACAACCAGCTAAAGCAAGCACACATAACGCCAGTGCACTGCGCTGAAGTACCTTCTGCATGAACTATCCCCTTGTTATAATTATTACTGTTAGGTCTAAGCATCTTATTGTATAGCTTTTACTTATTTCAAGATAAATAAGATGAATGATATTTTTTAACTAATGCAGCTCCTAAGTATCTCTGGCAGACTATAAACAACTTAGAAAAAGGCTATAAGGAGCTAGTTTATGTTCGATTTTCCTGAGCGCTACCGCGTGCCATTTGATGGTTCATTTAAGCTCCAAGAAGCCAAAACCTATGAGGATCACGCTGAAACTGAAGAAGAACTAAATGACCAACTAAAGAAGTTAGTTAAAAAGATCGATAAATTTCAACAAACTTTATATGCGGCAGATCAATACTCACTCCTATTAGTCTTTCAAGCAATGGATGCAGCGGGGAAAGATAGCACTATCAAAGCCATTTTGAAGGGGGTTAATCCTGCTGGTTGCCAAGTCTTTTCTTTTAAACAGCCCTCTGTCGAAGAACTAGATCATGATTTCCTCTGGCGCACAGCTCGCTGTTTACCCGAGCGGGGTCGTATTGGTGTCTTTAACCGCAGCTATTACGAAGAAGTCTTAGTCGTGCGCGTACATCCCAATTATTTAGCGGGTCAAAACCTTCCCAAAGTATCGAAGCTTGATCAGCTTTGGGAAGAGCGCTATGAATCGATTAAAGATCACGAAAAGCATTTAGCCCGCAATGGCACGGTCATTTTAAAATTTTGGCTGAATGTGTCTAAACAAGAACAGAAAAACCGTTTCTTATCACGCTTAGATGAACAAAATAAAAATTGGAAATTTTCTGCGGGCGATGTGATGGAGCGTCAGCATTGGGATGAATACATGGCCGCTTATGAAAACGCCTTAAACGCTACTTCCAGCAAATACGCACCTTGGTATGCGATTCCTGCCGATGATAAAGCTTATATGCGGGTTGCGGTTGCAGACACCATTGTCAAAGCCTTGGAAGGCTTGCACTTAGAATACCCTGAAGTATCCACCGAAGAACAAGCCAAATTTGCTGAAGCGCGCCGCCTATTAGAAGCTGAGGAGTCAGCTAGATGAAGACTTTGTTCCCACCAATTCGCGACAACCGCCATTTCTTTTTACCAGTTGACTCTATGCACACTTTATATGTGGAGGAGTCCGGTAATCCTGATGGTTTGCCTGTAATATTTCTACACGGCGGCCCTGGTTCCGGTTGTGAAAGCTGGAATCGGCAATTTTTTGATCCTGAGCGCTATCGAATTGTGCTGTTTGATCAGCGCGGTTGTGGGCGCTCCACCCCCCATGCTGAACTGACTAATAATACCACTTGGCATTTAGTCGCTGATATTGAGCGCATTCGCCAAGAATTAAAGATCGAAAAATGGGTGGTATTTGGCGGCTCTTGGGGTTCAACTTTAGGTTTAGCCTATGCACAGACACATCCAGAACGAGTCTCTGGTTTAATCCTACGCGGAATTTTTCTGTGCCGCCCCCGTGATATTGATTGGTTCTATCAGGATGGTGCGAGCTATATTTTCCCTGATTTTTGGCAAGATTTTATTAGCCCGATTCCAGAAGCAGAGCGTGGTAATCTTTTACAAGCTTACTACAAACGCTTAACTGGACAGAATGAAATTGCGCGCATGCAAGCCGCTAAAGCTTGGTCGATTTGGGAAGGCCGCACCGCTAATCTTTCCCCCAAAGAAAGCACTGTCGATCATTTCTCTAGTCCTTTTACAGCGATGAGTGTGGCAAGGATTGAGGCTCACTATTTTATAAATCGCGCCTTCTTTGAACCTGATCAGATCTTAAATAATGCGCATAAAATCGCTGGAATTCCGGGCATGATCGTGCACGGTCGCTACGATATGATTTGCCCACTCGAACAAGCCTATGCTCTACATGAAGTTTGGCCAACTGCTGATTTTGCGATCATTCCAGACTGTGGACATGCTGCGAGTGAACCGGCGATTCAAGCTGCTTTAGTCAAAGCCACTGAGTTTATGGCTGATCAGCTCATATGATTGGCTTAATTCAACGTGTCCTCGAAGCCAAAGTAGTGGTCGATGGCAATACTGTGGGGCAAATTCAAACCGGTATTTTACTGCTACTTGGTGTAGAGCGCGCTGATACAGAAGCGCAAGCTCAGCGTCTATTAGAGCGCGTTGTAAATTATCGAATTTTTGAAGACAGCAAAGGTCGGATGAATCGTTCGTTACTGGATGTTCAAGGTGGCTTATTAGTGGTGCCACAGTTTACCTTGCCCGCGGATACACAAAGAGGCAATCGTCCAAGCTTTACCCCTGCTGCTCCACCAGAACAAGGCAAACAATTATTTAATTATTTTTGCGCACAGATTCAAGCACAAGGACTTGAGCTACAATCAGGTGTATTTGGGGCTGATATGCAAGTGCATTTAATTAATAATGGCCCGGTAACCTTCTGGTTAAAAACCTGAAATGAAGTTTCAACAGATGAATAAGTTCGTTATAGGCTTACTGGCTAGTTTTTTAGTATTCCAGCTAAGTGCTTGCACAGATCAAGAAAAACCTGAGATCAAACCAGAATCATCAGCAAATTCGAGTCGTTTTAGTTCAAACGCAGAAGTAGCTCCAGCTCCAGCTCCAGCTCCAGCTCCAGCTCCAGCTCCAGCTCCAGCTCCAGCTCCA
>NZ_CALMZC010000061.1 GCF_937873765.1 uncultured Thiothrix sp.
ACGGAGGTCGGGGAACTGGAATAGTCCGATTCGTGCTTTTGGGCAAAAACACCCTTATTGAAACCTCGGTGTTTACCCGTCAAATTATTGAGTTATTAGACGATGACGAGTACCAAGCCTTGCAAACTGAACTCATGATCAACCCGGCTAAGGGTGACTTGATCAAAGAAGGAGGCGGCATTCGTAAGGTGCGTTGTGCTGCCAAAGGTAAAGGCAAAAGCGGGGGCATTCGGGTAATTTATTATTGGTTGTGTGAAGACGGTCAGATTTTAATGTTGTTGGCTTATCCTAAATCGGCTCAAGATAACCTGACCGACCAACAAACAACCGCACTAAGAAACCTAGTGAAGGATTTGAGCCATCATGGAAGCCACCTTATTCGATGAGCTGGTAGCCAGCTTGCATGAAGCTAAAGCAATTATTCAAGGAGAGTTGCCCCCCTCGCGCCGTTTTGAGTTAAAGCGGATCGATGTCAAAGCCATTCGAGAAAAAACCGGCCTATCTCAATCTCAATTCGCCCATTTAATCCAAATCAGCACCAAAACACTGCAAAACTGGGAACAGCAGCGCCGCACACCCACAGGGCCAGCGGCTGCTTTGTTGAAGATTGTTGCGGTGAATCCTAGTTCAGCCATTCAGGCACTCCAATCCCCCTAAACGGTCTCAAAATCACTAGCTCCGTCCAGTGTCGAGCCATCGGGCCAGCCCGTTGGGCGGCACTTGTACGGCACACCTCAACACACTCAAGAAAGGAGTGTGTCGGCTCAGCGCAGCCGACACACCTTGGCAACCCGCTTTTTCTCTTCGCCGCGTTAGCGGCACACCTCGCGTAGCGGCCGCAACGTGCCCCGCTCAGCAACGCGGGTCGGGGGATACTCTGCTTGCGACCCCACCGGAGGCGCTCACCGCTCAAACCAATAGCCACCGCTGACACTCGCCGACCTTGCGGAAGGCTGGAAACGCTGAACCCCGACCCCAGCGCCAGCCGGTAAGCGGCACACCAGGGCGGCGCTTCCGCGTGTGCGGCGAAGCCGGACAAGCAACGCGGGAGAAACAGCCGCGCAGGGGTGGCCAGCGTGAGGCTGCGTGCTGGGGAGGGGTGAAAGCGGGGCCAGACTGGAGCAAGCACAACCTATCCAAGTGGGGTGGTTTTGGGCGCTGCGCTTGCGGAGGCTTGGAGTCAACCACTGCAACCCGCTTGCAAGCGCAGTGACCAAAACCACAGAAACCAACCAGGGGGCAAATTTTACATAATTGATCATTCTGCGCGGTGGAGCGTAGCTCTGCGCAACGCGCACCTGAAAGGCATTGCGCAGAGTGCCCATTATGTAACTTTTGACCTTTTCCTTAGTTTTCCAGAGCAGTTCTAAGAACGTGAATCACTGCCGTTTTTTAGAAAAGAGTCCAAGTTGCGGAGCTGCTTGGACGCAGCTATCTTTGTAGCTCAATACCAAAGCGATTAGATTCTTTGCTAACTTCTGCATTCACTGAAATGTTGGTAGCTGTCGTCAACAGATAGACCACTACTGCAAACGCCGTTATTGAAAGTAAAAGCTTCAAATTCATTTTTTCGGATTCCTTCAGTTAAAACGCTATTGTTACTGCTCGATTTACCCTGTTTTGTAGGGGTTTCCACTTTGGCGCAGTTTCTGACGTTTTTTCCTTAAGTGAAACCAACCAGCATCCATCTACTGGCTTGCTGGATACAACCTTTGACGTTGCCACGTTATTTAATTATTTCAATATTTAAAGATTTAGACGTACTGAAACCTAAGTAGCATGAGGTTTTTAAGCAGCATTAAGGGAGTAATTGTGCGTTATGGAGAGACAATTGAACTTAAAGGTATTTCACCCTAAGTTATTTACGCCGCTCGTTGTGGGTAGAATATATTAGGTAGAAAGAAAAGGTAGGGACTTCTGAAAGTGAGCTGTATCAAGGCTTACAGGGGCAAAAGCGCGACGCTATCCCGATGCAAGCGCGACGCTATCCCGATGCAAGCGCGACGCTATCCCGATGCAAGCGCGACGC
>NZ_CALMZC010000062.1 GCF_937873765.1 uncultured Thiothrix sp.
TCAGGTGGCGAGGTTCTGGAATAGTCCGATTCGTGCTTTTGGGCAAAAACACCCATTATGCTGAACAACACCCAGAAGCCAGCCTGATTTTCAGTGCCATCGACTAAAAACGTACCCAAGGGGAGTAAAGCAGGACGAACGTCACAAAATACCAGCAGGACGGCAAAATGTCAGGATTCAGGAAAATGCGGACGATGTGCTATAGTCATAAGTGCGGTACAGGCTGAGGAGCCGATGACCGCCCAGGGTGATGCGGAAGCGTCCCACATGCAAGGGTGTCTTCGGACACCCTATATTATTCCGGCAACCCGGAATTTGTAGCAATTAGGCTGCTTCACTCTCGTCCAAATCTTCCACCACCGGCAACAAGGGTAATTCTTCCTGTTGCGATGCCTTTGTGAAACGGAAATCAATCGCTACCACCGAACGTTGTTCCCTGATTGCTACCCAGGATACCCGCAAGTCGGTATGCGAGTTAATCTGCTCAACGGATGGAACCAGAATACGTGCCTTGAAGTTGGCAAAACGCATATAAGAATCTGACAACTCAAGCATTTCCTTGAAATCTACCAGCGTCACACGGATAGAAGACCGCAGTTTCACGTACTGCTTAAGATACTCATAAACCCGGATAGCATACGTACTGGTCAGATGTGATATGTAGCGCAGGTCATAACTGGTAAAACGCTCATTCAACAGCGTCAAAAATGGCAGTATCTCCGGGGAAAAATTCACCGTAACCCGACCATTACCCCTGTCATACGTCGCCTTACTAACCCAACGAACCTTCTCAACCCTACCATCTTCAAACCGGGTCTTTACTTCCCGGTTCCACAGCCGTTCTGTTGCATCCTCTAAGGCTTCATAAGCATGGCGAGTCTCAAGCGTATAGGCAGCCGCAAAAGCAGCCGCAGTCACCGCCTTGATGCGCGAAAAAGGCTTCCTTGAGTCAATTTGGGCAATACAAAACAAGATCAGACGTTGCTCATTCAAACTCAACGTATAACCCGCTTTCACCAGTTCATTGGATTTGGTAACTTTCCAGTTGGTAATATCATCCACGTGCTGCAATCCTTCACTAGCTGCTACAACTACAAACATTTGTAGCAGTAGCAGAAGGATAGCACAAAAATCCGTGGATAACTCTGTTGGTATCTTGTTGATAAAATGTGGATTGTCAGAATCTGTAGCACGAACAGCCGGAATCTGTAGCACGAACTCGGAATCTGTAGCATTGAACCCGGAATCTGTAGCACGAACAGCCGGAATCTGTAGCAGATAACCATTGTAACCTAATGATAACAAAAAAGAAATCCAATCCTAAAATCTTAAAAAAAGAAAACAAGATAAATATTTAAAAACAAGTCATAGTAGACACACAAAAATCTGTGGATAACCAAGCACTTCAAGGTAAAAAGACCCAACCCTTCGCACCTAAAGGTGCTACGCCCTGTCCTACGGACAGCCTACAAGGAATTCCCTTTGGTCATACGCTCTTTGTCTTGGGGCGTTGCCCCAAACCCCAAGGTATTTATACCAGGATGATGATGTATTTCTTCTCCTGACTGACGATTTGGGGAAATTAAAGGGCGATATGGACATTATTTCGCAGTAGTGATAGCGGGATGGTTTTACATTGGTTGGATTTTTAGCCAGTAAAGGTGTTCTAGTCAGGAATTGGGTGACTGGTTCCGGTTTCGTGCTACAAATTCCGGGTTGGGATTCGAGTTTTTCATGTAAAACTTCCCCGCTTAACCCTTTGAAGGTTGTTTTTTCGGTTATTAGGTCTAAGATACTGCTAAAGCCAATGGTATGCACCTCTATAGGTTGTTATATAGGTTGTATTTACGGCTCTAAATGAAAACCTGACTACACGAGGACATCCATGGGAAAAATCCTGACGGTGGCGATCCACAAAGGGGGGACAGGAAAAACCACCCTTGTATCACACCTTGCCCTGTATGCACGAAGCAAGAAGCTATCTGTCCTGATCATCGACATGGATGCCCAAGGTAATATCAGTGCTTTCTTCAATGTTGAGTCACCTACAGCCGGAGCATCAGCCCTGTTCTTAGAAGGGCAGGAAGCACCCATGCATAGCATTGATGGTGAAGACTTCAAACTGATACCCGCTGACAACGGATTATTGGGGATTGAACGCCTGCCTTTTGAGAGTGTGCAGCTATATCGGCAACGCTTGCGCAGCTTCGCTGCCACTTTTGATCTGGTGATCCTGGACACCCCTCCATCCATGGGATTCTCCATGCTGGCCCCGTTAATTGCGTCTGATTTTGCTGTAGCTCCTGTTATCCCTGATGCGTACAGCATCCGTGGGGTCAAGTCCCTGTACGCCAAAATCAAGGCAGTGCGCAGCAAACACAACCCGTCCCTGAAATTTCTCGGACTGGTGCTGAACCGCTGGAACAGCCGGAATTCACAACAGGTGGAAATGGTGAAGAAATTCCAGGAACTGCTGCCGGGACAGTTGATTGCCAAACCACTTGCAGACCGTTCTGCCATTGCCAATGCGGCCTATGATAGTAAAGCCGTATGGGATAAACCCAATGGTGGTGCTGCACGGGTAGCCGCAGTCGAGATGCTGGAAGTCATGGCGGAAATTATGGAAAAAATGGGCATGAGGAACAAAGGATGAGAGATGATGATTTCGGGTTAGGTTCCCTAGCCGCAGAACTGGAAGCAGATACTACTGTCATTGCCGAGTTGCTATTGCACCAGATTTCCCCCGACCCAGAACAACCCCGCAAGTCGATTGATCCCGAAAAGTTGCAGCAACTGGCGGATTCCATCAAGGCACAAGGTGTCATTCAACCGATTGTGGTACGTAATGGGAATGCGTTTGACAGCTACATTATTGTAGCCGGTGAACGTCGCTGGCGGGCGGCACAGATTGCTGGTCTGAATACCATTCCTGCTGTAGTACGCGAATTTGAACAAACTGCCCTAGCAGCAGCCCAGATCATTGAGAACATTGACCGGGAAGGCTTCACTCTGTTGGATGAAGTACGGGCAGTCATGAAAATGTGTGAGCTTTGTGGATCAGCCAAATCTGCCGGGGAGGCACTGGGAAAACCCAAGGCGTGGATCTCGCAGCGGGTCAAAATTGGCACTGTTGGTGGGATCATCGAAACCTTCATTGAAGAGGGTGACAGCACCGATGTAATGGGTACTTACCAGCTCGCCCGTTTCACGGAAAAGCACCTGGAAGAGGGCAAACAATTCATTGAAAACTGGATCCAGCACCCGGAATCACGGGGCAGTTTGCGGGAGAAAGTAGCCGAGTTGTTTTTCCAGATGGACAGACCAAAGCCAGCCAGTGCTAACCAGGACGAAACCCCCGTATCTGCTACAAATTCCGGGTCAATGGAGGCCGTTACACCTGTTCAGACCGAACCAAAACCTGCTGTTTCTTCTGTTGTAGATCCGGTTGAACATAAACCTGTCCCTGCAAGTGTGCAACAGGACGGAAGCAAACCCAAAGCTGCCCCAAAGGCAGAACATAAGCCGGAAAATGTAGTCAATTTCCGGGTGGGAGACGAAGAGATTTTCCTGCAAACACCAATCCGCACGATTGTCCTAAACAAAGCGATGTTAAAGGTCATCCATGATCAACTGTAGGTTGTCAGAGGAGGATTTCAGGCGGGCAGTTGCCACCCTGAAACGTTTTAGGGAACGTCCCCAACAAGCAGCATGGCGGGTACTGGTTGCAGGGGAAACGCTGGAGACAGCAGCCTCTGTACTGGATATTTCCAAAGAGGCCGTCAGGAAATCCGTTGGTAGGGTTGCCACTGCATGGCAGCACCTAAACCTCTCGGAACTGGATGCCGCCCGTGAAGCCGCTATTGGTCTGATGCGGGAAATCATGCCGGGACAAGGTATCCCGGAGGGTTGGGAACCTGTGGTTGTTTACCTGCCACGCAGCATGGCAAAAAGTATCCGTGAACTGGAAGTCCAGCAACTGGCTGCGGTACAAAAGAATAATAACAGCAATCCTGCAAACACCCAGACAGCACACCATTAATGCCGGACGCATATCCAAATCTGCTGCTGACAGGCAAACATGGGCTGTATTCACTGCGTCTGGTGGCAGGTCGTCCCGCACAGGTTGTGGCAGGAAAGCAGCACAAAGGTCTGCTGTTTGAAGCAGGACAGACCTTCTGTTATGTGCTGGCAGGCGGTGGGCAAGCCAGTGCCTGGGTGGTACGCAACCGGGCAGGTCAGCATTCATTACCGGGGCTGGAAAAGCCGGTGGTACTGTTGCTGGAGGCTGCCGGGAAACTGCGGGTACAACGCTTGTTGAAGACCTTCAAATTGCTCAAGGATAACCACACCAACCTCACCACCATCCCTCTGGAAACCTTCATCCTGTGGGATGCCCTATTGGCAGGCAAACGCTATCAACCGGACTGGATATTGGCAAAGCTACCCGCTGCTGATGGGGGCTGATTGGGCTTCGTGCTACAGATTCCGGCTATCGCTGGCGGGTTGATGGCAGCCCCAATGCCTGCAAGACAACACCCACCAGATCATCCCGGTCATGCACGATCCTGTCACAGGCCATCTCAATCATGGCATTGACAATGGCGGTGGCGGATTCACCGGCTTTACGGAAATCGGTGCGGATACCGATGATGGTTTGCCCTGCTGATTTGCGGCTGAAGAAGTAACCTATCTCCCAAGCTGTGCCATCGTCCACCTGCGTCCCATCCAGCAAGGCCACCACGATATGGGCATTGTCCAGACCGTCCTTGCAGCGCCGGAATATCTCCTGCCGGGCAGCACTGCCCAACGTGGCTATCTCTTCGCTCGTGATTAGTTCATAAGGCCAGATGACATCCAAAGCCATGTCCCGTTGTGCCGCTGACTGCAACAGCAATGCCTTGGTCTGGGTGTGCCAGATGCGTTCTGCTTCTGTGAACAATGGCCCGGCGAGGTAAATGCAGGTCATGCAGGTGTACATCCTTGGTGATTTGGAGAGCGGCCTACTATAGCAGCTCGGATGGGTTTCCGTTCACGGTGAGTGACCATTGGTAGCAGCAAAAGAACAGGGTAGTCTGGCGATTGTGGCGCAACCAGACCAGGCATTTTAGGGTACATATCCCCCGTTGCGTGACGGGGAATGGATGGCAGATAAGGGGTTGGCTTGTATCGGCCAACAGGACATGGGTTGGGATTTATTCGGGAAGGAGGGTGATATGCACTGGCGTGGACGCATCGTGCTGTTGTTGGTGGTGATGGGGTGTGTGCTGGCAACCATCGTGGTAGCAAAGATGAAAACCCCGCTGCTGATCTGGAACACCACCAGCAGTTTGCCGAAAGGTTTTTACAAGGTTGAACCCGGTTATACCTACGGTGACATTGTGGCATTCGACATCCCGGCACATTTCCGTCCGCTGGTGCAGGAACGCGGCTGGATCCCGTTGTATGACCGATTATTGAAACGGATTGTGGGCAGGGCAGGGGATACCATTTGCATCCACCAGACAGACATTACCCTAAACGGTGAATGGTTTGATAAAACCAGTCTAAGCGACTCGAAAGGCAGACCCATGCCGCAACTGGATGGTTGCCATACTGTGCAAACTGGACACCTTTGGGTGATGCTGAAAGACAACCCGTTGTCGCTGGATTCGCGCTATTTTGGGGAGGTGGATGAGGCGACAGTTTACGGCAAGGCAAGCCTTGTCTGGGGCTATCAACACTGAGAATGGTGCAGCGTTTGTTGCACCCCATTTTGCAAGTATCCTGCATTGCTGCTGCAAAACCTTTTGCAATCCTGCTGCAACCGTTCTGCGGTTTCTGCCCTGAACGGATACACAAGCATCCCTTCCCACGTTGCTTTACCTGCCTGCCCGCTAAACCCATCCTGTATCAGGGCTACCCAGCACAGCAAGAGCCTGTCCACCCAGACGGCTTGCGGTTGCCTTGGGTATTCCTTGTCCCATCATCCTGGTGGTAAATACCTTGGGGTCTGGGGTGACACCCCAGCTAAATCATGTAGTAGTAGAAAAGATACCGCTCGTCAGCGGTTAGCTTGTGGGGAAATGTGTAGTGCAAGATAAAGGTGTTGTAGCAGGTACTTTTCAAGTCCCTGAAAACCCACACTAAATGATTCTACAACGGTGTGTAGGTTTGTAGCTTGCTGATAACAACTTATTGTATTTAAAGCAATAACCATTCTACAGGATGTCATGATGGGTAAAAAGGACACTTACGACGACCTCCCACTTCGGGTTGACCTGCGGGCGAAAAAGAAGGGAGAACCTGCCGTTTCCTTGCGCCGTGGTAGTGCGAAGCCTAAACGTCTTTCCAACCTGAAACCCTCGCGCATTGGACCCATTCGTGGTGTCTCAGCCCCTGCAACCCGTACCCCTGAACGCCTGGGATCCCGCCGGGTGGTGGTCAAAGCAAGAGTCATCAAAATGACCGCTTACGGGGTTGGTGCTGCCAAACTTCACCTGCGTTACCTTGACCGTGAAGGGACAGGTCAGGGTACAGAACGTGAGGGCTTTTTTGACCGCGAAGGGGAGGGGATCCAGCGTCAGGAAGTGGATGCTATTCGTGAAGGTGAGCCGCACCAGTTCCGTTTGATTGTTTCACCGGAAGATGCGGAACGTCTGGATCTGAAAGATTACACCCGCAAGCTGATGGGACAGGTGGAGTCAGACCTTGGACGCAAGCTGGACTGGAAGGCCATTAACCACTACAACACCGATAACCCCCACACCCATATTGTGATCCACGGTCTTGACCAAGAAGGTGGGGAAGTTTTCATTGACCGTGAGTACATCTCTAACGGTATCCGCCATCGTGCCGCCGAGCTGGCAACCCAGGAACTTGGCCACCGGCTGGAACACGAAATCCGTGACTCCATCCAGAAAGAAATCAAGGCGAAGTCATTCACCCGCGCCGACCGTGAACTGATCCAGCAATCCCAGGATAACCGCATTACCTTTGATATTGCCGGGGATACCCCGGCTGCCCGGTTGCAACGCTCGCGGTTATTGGGACGTTTGCAGGAACTGGAGCGTTTTGGCTATGCAGAAAAGGTTGCCGGGCAACAATGGCGTTTGGCAGACAACCTGCCGGACAAACTGAAACAACTGGGACAATACGATGAGGCGATGACCCGGCTAAAACGTGCAGAACAGCAGTTAGGGCATCCCGCCAGTGGCTACCGCCTGCATGACCCGGCTACCGTCACGCCGCTGGAAGGGGTAGTTCTTGACCGTGGCCTTAGTGATGAAATGTCCGAGCGAGGCTACCTTATTTTGGGAAGCCGTGATGGGATCTTGCATCAAGTTCCTGTCAGTAACCTCTCACAAGAGGAAACCAAGGTCGGTCAGGTCATCCGGGTGCAGGTACTGGAGGAAAAGTCCGTCAAGGCTGCTGACTGGAATATTGCCGGTTACGCGGCGGCACATGACGGGATTTACCATGCAGAATCCCATGCGACCTGGGCGATAGAGGCCGGGAAGATTACCCCCACACAGCAAGAGAGTTACCTCCACGCTCACCAGCTTCGTTTGAACACGCTCTCCAATCTGGGTGTGGTGAAGTCCATTGAGGGTAATCGCTGGCAAATCCCGGAAGACCTGCCTGACCAGGTGCAAGCATTGGCACAGAAAGACAGCCGTACTACCCGCGCTGCGTTCGTTGCCCAGCACCAACTCCCTATAGATACCCAAGTCACTTACCGTGGTCGTACTTGGCTAGATGAGCATTATCACGAGCTGATAGAAGACGGTAGGCCGCAAGGTGTCGCCATCAAGTTGCGCAATACCGCTGCGTTACGAGCGCAATGGTTAGCGGGGCAGGGGCTGGAAGCCGGGACACAGGCTTCCCGTTCGGCACTGGACGAGATGGAACGCCAGACACTGGTGGCACAGATCAAGCAAAAGACAGGGCTACCTTTCCGCCCGTTGGCAGCCGGTGAATCCATGCAAGGTAAGGTGTTGGGGGTGGTCGATGTCCCATCCAACCGCCGCTATGCAGTGGTAGCCAACAGTAAGGAATTTTCCATGGTTCCGTGGAAACAGGAACCCCTGCCACCCAAAGGCATGAACATGGCTATTGGCATCAACCCGCAGGGTAGGGCGTGGAGTAAACAGATTCAGAAGGGGATCGCACGATGAGTCAAATGCGTGGCACAACCATCTTGTGGGGACAGTTCATCGTGGCCTTCATCGGAGCCATGATTGCCTTGCAAACCGCGACCCAGTTTGTGGCACATAAACTGGGGTATCAGGAGGCATTGGGGGAGCCTGTCTACCATGTGTTCGGGACACCGTGTTACTGGCCATGGAAATATTGGGCATGGCTGTACCAGTACGACTATTACGCCAAGACCGTTTTCTTTCAGGGTTCCCTGATCATTTATGGCGGGGTGTTTGCCATTTTCATGGTGATTGTGTTCATGTCAGTGAACCGGGCCAAACGTAACCAACACCCGGATGCTTACGGTACAGCCCGTTGGGCAACACTGAAAGACATGAAGAAGGCCGGTGTGCTGGTGGACGAGGGGATCGTGCTGGCGCAAACACATGACCGTGAGCGCACCTTGTTGCGGCACAATGGCCCGGAACACTGTTTTGTGTTTGCACCTACCCGCAGCGGTAAAGGGGTGGGGATTGTTATCCCGACCTTGCTAAGCTGGCGGGCATCGGTGCTGGTCTATGACATGAAGCGTGAGAACTGGGACATTACCGCAGGTTGGCGCAAACAGTTTTCCCATGTTCTGCGGTTTGAACCAACCGCTTCTTTTTCGGTGCGTTTCAATCCGTTGTTGGAAGTACGCAAAGGGGAAAATGAAGTCCGTGATGTGCAAAACATTGCCGACATCCTGGTGGATCCCGATGGCAGTAAGGATCGCATGGATCATTGGGAAAAGACCGGGCATTCCCTGCTAGTCGGGGCTATCTTGCACGTCCTTTATGCGGAACCAGACAAAACCCTGACGGGGGTAGCCAAGTTCCTGAGTGACCCTGACCGGACATTCTTCAAGACCCTGAACCACATGCTCCAATGCAAGCATCTGGGCGACCGGGTACATCCCGTGGTGGCTTCTGCCGCCCGTGAGTTGCTGAACAAGAGTGAGAATGAGCTGTCCGGTGTCCTGTCCACGGCGATGAGTTTCCTGGGGCTATACCGTGACCCGATCATTTCCCGCAACACTGCCGTCAGCGACTTTACGATTGTTGACCTGATGAACGCCAAAAACCCGGTCAGCCTGTATATCGTTGTCCCGCCCAGTGATGCTGACCGTACCCGTCCGCTGATACGCCTGATGCTCAACCAGATAGGCCGCCGCCTGACGGAAAGCATGGGGCAGGATGGCAAGCCACACCGTCATGACTTGCTGATGTTGTTGGATGAGTTCCCGACCTTGGGACGCTTGACGTTTTTTGAAAGTGAGCTGGCCTACATGGCAGGTTACGGTATCCGCGCCTTGCTGATTGCGCAGTCCCTCAACCAGATTGAAAAAGCCTACGGGCCGAACAACTCCATTCTCGACAACAGTCATATCCGGGTTACTTACGGCACACTGGATGACCGCACCGCCAAACGTATTTCGGAAATGCTGGGGACGGCGACCGAAAATCGGCGGCAAACCAACTATGCAGGCCACCGGCTTGCGCCCTGGTTGGGACACGTCATGGTCAGTGAGCAGGAATCCCCGCGTGCCTTGCTGACACCGGGCGAAGTGCTACAGTTTCCGGCTACTGAAGCCTTGGTGATGGTGGGCGGAAACCCACCTTACCGGGGATTGAAGGTCAGGTACTACGAAGACAGGCGCTTCATGGGCAGGGCAAGGTTGCCACGCCCTGATGCCGCCGAATGGCAGGGAAAAGAACTCAAGGGGCTGGGGCTTCCCAGCGCTTGGTTACAACTGCCAGCCCCGACAGTGGAGCCAGAGCAGCCGTCAGGTGCTAATAGCAATGCTGCATCAGCGGGGATCGCGGGTGGTGTACTGCTGGAGGGTGAAATCCAGCATAACCCGGAATGGGGAATTTCTGTTGATGACAGGCAACCGCCAGAAAAATCAACACCCAAGCTGGAAATGGATGATGGGCATCAGGATGCGGAAAAACGCAAAATGCGTGAACTGGAGCAGCAACGCACGGAGCGTAACCGGCAACTGGGGAGGCAGCGGGCTATCGAACAGTCACGCCAGCCGAGTGGGGGAGGGATGCCGTTATGAGTAAGTCAGTCCCTTATGCGGCTTTGAATATCAGGATACAGAACGATACCAAGAAACGGCTGGAAGCCTATGCTGCTGCCAAGGGGCAGTCACAGGGCAGTATTGTGGAGGCTGCCTTGCGTGAATACCTAGATGATTCCAGTCAGGCAACCCTGATCTTGCGGGAGCTGGGCAGGTTACGGCGTGGGGTAGGGCGGATGGAGCGCAACCTGGATGTGATGGATGCGGGGTTAGCGGGTTTTGTACAGATGTGGCTAGCTTACAACCCACCTTTACCCCAAGCTCAGAAAGAAGCGGCGCAGGCCATGGCAGCAGAGCGGTTTGACCAGTTCATTACCTTTATCCAGCACCAGATCAGGCAACACAAGACTTTCATTGCCCAAGTTGCTGAAGACGATCTGCTAAAGAATGAGGACATCCGTGCTTTGTTGGATATGGAAGGGGAGGGCAAAGTATGAGTGACTCTGCCAAACGCCGTCTGGATATGCTCAAGTTTGCTTTGGAGCCGATTGCTCCTTGGCTAGAGAAAGACACCATTACTGAGGTCATGCTCAACCCAGACGGTAAGGTGTGGGTGAATGAGCAGGGTTTGGGTATGTACAAGACCGGGATTGTCCTCAATAGCGAAGCGGCCAACCGGATTATCCGCCTGATTGCTACCGAGGCCGGAATGGAAATCACCCCGGACAAGCCAAGCCTTGCCGCTAAACTTCCGCATTGGGGGGCAAGGGTGCAGGCATCCATCCCGCCTTACAGTGTGGATGGGCCGACGTTTAATTTTCGTTTGCCTGCACGACGCATCTACACGCTGGACGAGTATGTGGGGCAGGGGATCATGACCCAAGAACAGGCAGAGACCCTGAAACAGGCCATTCGGGATAAGCAGAACATTCTGGTGGCTGGTGGTACGGGTTCCGGCAAGACCACGCTGGTGAATGCCTTGCTGCATGAGATTGCCGGTTCCAATGACCGAGTGGTGCTGATTGAAGATAACCTTGAATTGCAGTGTCCGGTGGAGAATCTAGTCAGGAAGCTGGTCAATCCGCCGGAACTGACGCTTTCCAAAGCGATTTTTGATTCATTGCGGGAGTATCCGAGCCGGATTATTGTGGGGGAGGTGCGGGATCGGAGTGCCTATGATTTGATTTCGATTTGGAATACTGGTCATCCGGGTAATATCTGTACCATTCATGCATCCAGTGCCGAGGATGCGCTGCACCGGCTCAACCGGTTAGCACAGCAGGCGCAACCGCAGTTCGACTTTATGCCAGAGATACAGCGGATGGTGGGGGTGGTGGTACATTTGGCTGAAGACGTAAGGTCTTCTTCAGGAAGGCGAGTGACAAGGATTGCCTAACCACTTTTGATATTAGGAACCTCTAAAAACCTGTGAATAACCATTTCAAGCCGTTAATTTTTCATTGCTCAATTTGACGATAATGTGGGTTTTTAGAGGCTCCCCAATATCGGTCTGTTACCGTTTATGGATTGGAATGCATACTGCAAGTCTTGGCTAGTCATTTGGACGAACTGGGAGCAAAATTCTCCCATCGTCGAAACTTTCTGGCGCATTATTTCATGTTGTTGTGATTGATGACGCTCAGATATGTTGGCCAGTTCCCGGAGCCTACCATCTGTGCAATATTGTATATTCGCAACATTTCTCTTTCTTGCAGATCTGGAGAAGCGTTAAAATTGAAATTGGCAGAGTTTCTACCCGGCATTTGAATTTTCCAGTAGCCCATGCCCTGATCAAGCAAGATCGTACTTTCTTTACCAGATGCAAACGTCACTTTTAAAAATCTACCATGCTGTAAATCATGGGGATTTTGCTTCATGACAATTCTTGGAGTAACTCCGAAAGCACCAGCAAAAAATGACTTTATCACCTTGCTTAAGTCTTCTCCTCGATACCAGTCATGAAATACTTGATAACTTGAACGATCAGAGCTTGGTTCCAAGGTATGGATTTCTATATGTTGGGTGTTTTGATCACAAAAAATCTCAATAAAACTGCTAAGTAGTAAAGCTGACCATGGCGATTTCATGTAGCGGTCAGAGTATACAATACTCTCAACTTGGTCAGTTTTTAATAGCGAATGAAAGACAGAAGCCTCCTTCGCAAATAAGTAGTCCAGACGACTGGCAAGTTCGCGGACAGAACCATTCAGTTCACTAGTAATTTCAATAATCGTAGCATCTGGTTCCACCTTATTCCATGCACTACAGTCAATCTCTTTAACCGACAATGGAGAACTTTGTCGAGTGGAAGCCCAAACCCCTAAAGAGGAGGATTCAAGCCAATGCTCTCCGGGAACCAATACCCTGTCATCAGAACAGAACAAGCTTTGCGTTTCATTGTTTGTTTCAAGTTGGATGACCAGATGCGCATCAGTCTGTAGGTCTGATCTATTAAAAGAAACAATATTTATACCCAGTTCTGATAATCTGCCTAAATCGCATTTGACTGAATCGGTGAGGCTGATCGATGAATTGATACAAATCTGTAGCAGTGTTTTGTCAATAAGTAGCCATTTAAAAATAACATCCCGGAAGTTAGAGTAACCGAGATCCCATTCACTGCAATCATCCGATAACAACAATCGAAGCACAAGGGAGGATGAGGTTCGTCTTAAAAAGTTAATGGTTTTACTGATGAAAGGGATAGCACCTCGGGAACAATAAGCAGCTCCGGGAATATCATTCAGCGATAGCGGCAAACTCAGGAAAGAATAAAAGTCAGCTTCATCCAGCCAGTGTCTTGCTGCTTTGCGATCCAGTTCCTCTTGCTCTACTCGGCTATCTTGGGCAGCAAGACATGATGAGCAGACATTTTCACATTCAGCAATACAATCGAGTTTACCCCGAACCGCTTTCAGTAAACCGATCACATCATCCATCGCAGCCAATACAAAACCAGCACCACCACTGGCCTGATCAAAGATTTGAACCACAGAACGTCCGGCTCCAATTTCCATGTCTTTATCGAGCCGGAAGCTGAAGCCCATCTCGGAGCTGGCAATGCCCAACCGGTCAGCTACTACATCACGTAAGGCGACAGCGATTGTGGATGCAATAATTTTATCTTCGTGGCTGTCACTCAACCATTGCCCTGTTTTAGGGTTCTTCAGGTACAACTCAAAAACATCCGTAGTGATCTGATATCCAAGGTAGATATTTCTTTGCACAGCCTCCCCGGAACAGTTTTTCTCCTTGTTGCTTCCTACCCGCCCACCGCTAACGGGACGATGTTCTTTGTCAGGCATTAACTCGCCGGGAATGTTGTTCTGTGCAGTCATTGATTCAGCACGTCCACAGCTCATGCATACGGCATAACCGTATTCGAACTCCCCGGAGGAATGATAAAAAACGCTTCCTTTATGCCCATAACGCACAAAGCCACAACGGGCATCAGGCAAGGCTACAGTCTCACCATCCAGTTGTATTCGCGGACGTTCAACCCGGATGAATTTTTGTGTTGTGACATCGTTGCTGGCTGCTTCATAAAAGTCTGTGACAAAACCACCAGGTCGTAGCACTTGTTTTCTGTGTGACAACGGGATTTCAGTATTACAATGTGAACACTTGAGATCATTACTGTTACTATAAGCTTTTTCTGTAACCCCAACAGTTCCACATTCCTTGCAGCGCCATGCGGTATCAAACTTTTGGACCTCGTTGATGTGCCCTCCAGCGTGCCATTGCAGGCTTACCCCGACTGATCGATGTACTCGCCCATCAATTACTACTTGAGCACCGGGTGCATATTCTCTGATGGCGATATCAAGCCCTCTTGATGGCAACTCCTTCCATTTTGCAGGGTTATCATCCCTGCTGCCTGATTCCTGTTTTTCTTTGCTTTGTTTGAAATCTTCCCAATTGTAAGTATTAAGCGTAACAACATCCGTTGGAAAACCATAAACAGGCAAATAAGCTCTCACAGACAAGTCACGTAATAAATATTCATCCTCATGGCGTTTAAGCTCAAGACCCAGTGCTTTTTTGTATGCTTCCTCTTTCGCTTCTTTTAACAGGCGGTTTAATTTTTCAAATTCGCCAATCCATCGTTGTTGAATATCCTTCAATACTATTGTAGATTCTGTGTAAACATTGGTCAGTCTGCGTCCAGCGATGCCCGTGCCGTTAACAATATTTTTTACGGACTGAGCGGTGATATCCTCAGTGGCAGGGGTTTCGAGCCACTCAATAAATTGGCTACATGGTGAGTCTGAACCATTAAAAAACCATTTAACTGTCAGTTTTGTATATTCTTCAGTGAGGGGTATTTCTGTCCGCAGAAAGTAAGACAGCAGGAATGAATTGACATGCCTATGGACGATTTTATCTGAACTCAGTGTAATGCCGGGTGCTGGTATTCTGGTAACAAATGGCCACTCTGGCTTTTTAAAAGCGCGTTTATTATGTGGATTTGCTTTACACAGAGTATATGCTATCGCTCTTGATTCACTACGTCGGCCTGCACGGCCCGCCCGCTGCAAATAGTTTGCTGGATGTGGTGGCACATTGTTCATTACCACAGCAGAAATACCACCAATATCAACCCCCATCTCCATGGTCGTTGAACAGTTCAGTACATTGATTTTTCCACGTTTGAACATGTCCTCATATTGTTCTAGGCGATGAGACGTTTGTTGGGCTGAATGTTCCGCAGTCCGATAGTAAAAACCACCTTCGACAGTTCTATCGCTTATATCCGTCCACAGGTTTTCACTTCTGAGTTCGGCAATTTCCTGATCTTGTCTAACCAGTTCACGAATCTGAGTCACTTTCGGCGTAGCGCTACTGTCGGGTCTTATCGCTGATAGTTTAGGCAAGTGTATCTTTTCACAACGGTAATCCACGCCTTTCAGAACTTTCAAGGGAAGGTAGGGTGTTAAGCCCCTGAATGTCGTATCTAGGAGGCGATGCGTTTCGCGACAAACCCAAGCTTCGGTAGGAAGAGAAAAGGTGAGTGTCTCCAAACGTAACTGATAGCCCTGATCGCCTAATTCCAGGATTCCTACCTGGCTACTGGTTAAAGTCTCCCAAGCAGCTTTAAGCCATAAATTGATTTTTTCCTTATCCAGTGGGGTCGTCCGATCGAGGTTACAGCCAACTTCCAGTAATTTGATCGGTCTGCTGGCATTGCCTAGTTTAATTTGAGGCCATTTTTTGATACGGCTGCTTTCCACAATATCCGCATCAGGCGCACGTAATGATTTTGGTGAGAACCTTGCGCCCATCCAGAATTGGACGGTATTGTCGAGCTTGATATAAGTATTCTCCCGCACGTAGAAATCAAGCAGAACTTTTAGGTAGTTACGCCAGTCATCCAATGTCAGATTCTTCCCCTGAGCAATATCGCCGACAAGATCAGAAGCTGCTCTGGTTTCAGTCCAAAATCGGGGTGTCTGGGAGATATTTTCCAGTCCCTTATAACCGATCTTTACAATACCTAAAGTTTCGGTACTGTTTTGATTTTTAGGACGACGGGTAAACTCTCTGGCAAGCAATAGACGGGCAATGGAAATACCTGCTTCATGCCCTGTAAACAAAATTGGGTTGGTATCCCGGTTGTAATCAAGGATAGATTGTGAGATGTCTTTGTAAGCAGCGAGATCAGTCATCAATTCTTGCCAACTGACCACGATTCTCTGTGGTTTTCCAGCAATACCTGATTTCAACTTTTCAGCTGAGGTACGCATGGTTGCAGCGATTTCGTGCATCCCTTTACGTTTCCAAGTCTCAGCTTCGCTGATTAATTTTTCGTACTGTATATCTTCATCTGGATTATCAACCGGTAAGAAATCCGCCTTGGCCTGCTGTTGAGCCAGAATCTCAAATATGATCCCCCGAAGTCTGGAACGCTCAGCCTCTTGCTGCATCCGAACAGCCATCCGGGCTGTACCTTGTCGGCTATCGGTGAAAGTAATCAGTTTTCGGCCACGTCCGGGTAATTCTTCAGGCGATTTTCCATCACAATCTTCCTTATCTGGGTCAGGACAAAACTCAAGAACGGTTGGCACTACATTTGCCGTATAAAATGGTGAGCCAAGATAAGCTTTTCGCAACCAGTCCCGACCGTAGGAAGAAGTCAAGTCGCAACAGCTACATGAAGCCTCATGCTCATACGCCATGGACACTTTAATTCCGTTGTTAACCATACCAATTTTCAAGTCGGTACCAAGACGCTGAATCATGTATGGTTCTTTGTCAATTTGGCCTCCAGCCAAAACTCTTCGCCCAGTGACGTTTCTGGATTCTTTGCCCAAACCATCGTCTTCCTCATCACCCGACTCATAACTCAGGGAAAATTCATCTTCAACGTAAGGGCTAAGCTGGTGTAATTCACCACCCTTATCCTCAGCCAGCAAGTGTGGCGTCTTGCAATCATTACAAAAAGCCAGCTCGTAAACAGGCGCATGACAATGGCATCGGGAGCGTTGATTGACGTAAACATTACCAAATGGCCATTTCCCCAAAGTATCCGGTTTCGCTGGGCAGGTCGGATCAACACAAGCCCATAAGCCGTGCAGCATTTGCTGAAAAAGATGAATACGCAGTTTAAGGAATGGGTCTTCTTTGGTGGTAGGGCGAGTGCCGGTCATTAAATCCAGCCAGCCGATTATTTCCTGCTGCCGATCCTCATTACTGGTTGAGTGAAGCTGTTGCTCCATTTTCTGGATCAACTCGTTGATGTTGTAGGGTCTCTCCCCCTTGATAATCAGAGTGCGTAAATCATGAGCGAAACGGCAGTTAGCCAATGCATCAAAACGTACAGGGGAAACCTCTGTATCCGGGTCAATAGCCTGTATTGCCTGGAAATTTAAACCTCGCTGTTCAGGAAGGGGAATTTCATTCCACACACGTTTACCGCCAATCACTTCAACCTGATCGACTGACACACCCGCAAGATCTGCAAGATAACGGGTAAGCTGTTCTTTGGCATCATCCCCGGCAATGGTTGCCGACGTAGCGACAAAACGAATGTCTTTGGCATTTTTGCCAAACGCTTCAACGACCCGTCTCAATAACAAAGAAATCTCGGCTGCCTGAGAGCCGACATAGGTATGCGCCTCATCAAGCACAATCCAGCGTAATGATCCCTGCTGGCGTGAAATCTCCAGGATAGGGGAATCAACCTGACGCACCAGCATATATTCCAGCATGGTGGCATTTGTCATCAAAATAGGTGCGGGTTCTCTGCGTAATAATTCCCTTGATAGAATCTGGTTGGGTTTCTCTTTTTGTTCCTTTCGTACTGTATTAGCCTTTTCCTCTGTCTTGCCGTTGTAGAGACAGAATCTGAGATTTTGACCATAAGTTTTGGTCCAGGCATCCAGACGTTCTTGCTGCGAATTGATCAGTGCGTTTAACGGGTATAAAAATAACGCTCTGACACCAATCAACGCAACATCTTGACTTTCTTGTTCACGAATCAAATCTTCGAGAATGGGAATCATGAAACATTCTGTTTTTCCTGAACCAGTGCCAGTGGTGACAATAACTGATTTGGGTTGTTTGTTTAATAGTACGTTCCATGCATGAAGCTGATGCTTATACGGTTTAAGAGTTCGTGGAAAATCATATGCAGGAGCCGACTCTAGGGTATCCAGCAGACTCTTTGATAATAACTTGCCTTCAATGGCAGCTAATGTGGTTGTAGCAGGTTCCCAGCCAAAAGTATGCTCAAATACAGGTGGTGCAAGAAAACACCCTTCGGTTCCCAGTTCGTTAACCATCTGATTGGAGAGATGCTCGCGTAAACCGATATTATGGATACCTAAAATACTGAGAGTGGATTCACGTATTCGGCTTAAACTTTGATTGATGAGCTTCTGGAAAAATGCCATTGAAATTTAATCCTTATGATTCGCAAGAAGGTAAGAAGCAAGTAAAGCGTGTGTAGGGGCATACCAGGCGGTTTTATCAAAGTCCGATAACTTGCGAATAAAAAATTTTAACGCAGGTAACGGGAGTTCGGGAGAAATATCATTCACTGAAACCTTGCCCGCAGTCACGAAGGCCATGAATATTGGCAGATAGATAACCGCATCATATTTTTCCCCAGTTGGTAATGCCTTGACTAACGGTGGTAATTCTTGTCGCTCTATCCAGTTTGCTAACTTTGACTTCAGTTCATTCGGCCATATTGTATTTTCATGAGTGTCTATCAGTTGATCACGCCATCCAGGCAAAACAAGTTCGGGAGGAATGCAAGGAAGTTTCTCTGTATCGCCTGTTTCAAAATAACCAGCCATTTCTTCAAACCCTGAAACGACCTTCCTCAAAACGCATTTTCGGTTTTGCAGCATGATTTTCCTGTAGTGATCTGGCAATCCAGTTTCAATCAGCCATGCTTCAAAAGCTTTATAGGCATCACTCCAAATCTGTAACGGAATGCACTCCCAAATAATCGCCAGTTCATCCCGCATACGGTCACTGAAGGGTTCATCTACCTCCAGACGGAACAGTGATACCGCCAAAGCAGGGTAACAATTGGATAGGGAAAGCCAGCTTTCGAACGTAGATAGAGGTAAGTGTGAGTAGTTCTTCCTCAGGTCGTCTAGGTATTGCCAGCCACTATGGTCAAGGTCTGTCGCCATTCCGGTGATTTGCTGGTCAATCACATGTGGGTTAGCTTTGGGGTGAAACAATCTTGCGGCTTCATGGAGCGAGTGCGGCTCGCTGATAGAAACTTCAATTTTGGCAGGTAGATCAAGAATAAAGAGTTTGGGTCTGAAATGAATGCTGGATTCGGTATGCGGGTACAGCAACCACGGGCTGGCCTTCTGCATTTCAACACAGACCTGAAAACGACCAGTGCCTATTCCTTGGGTTTTCCTTTCTGTAAGTTCAAGCGGTTTGCGTTTCGGATCGGATAGTAGCATAGCCACTACTTTGGCTTCAGATGCAATTTTTCCTGAATCCAGTTCATAGGTAATAAAGCTATTATCATCGTTCTGTTTAATCTCACCGTTGTAACGTTTTACATATAACGTCAATAAGCGTTGTTGCGGTGTTTCTATAGTCAGTTCCATATAGGCATCCTGACTTTTAACAGCAGCCATCATTTGTCTGATGTCATTCTGGTAGGCAAACAAACTGATTGAAAGTGGCTTATCTCCCGGTTTAACTAGCGAGTAGTCATGTTTAATATTTATGTTCTCTGGGGCAATCAGTTTCAAACGCAGATAAAAAACCTGATCCTGCCTAGCTGCAAATAGAGCAACGCGCTTGCCAAAGAGCTGGTCAAGTACTAGGTGACGGTAATCAATAACCTTGTTCTTATCATCCAGAAGACGCGCTCCCATGTAAGGAAATGGAATACACAGCCGGACTGGTTCAACATTGTCAGTACTCTTTACTTCGAGAAAAAAAACCGAAGGTGTTTCAGGCCAATCATTATGAAGCTGATAGCTTTTACCATTGTTTGAGAACTCCTCAACTACCTTCGTGTGAGCCGCATAGACATGGACTGTACAAGTCCCATAGCCGGTCACATGCAAACGTGCTGGTTTCTTATCATCAGATGCGAATAAAGTGAAATCAAACCCAGTCGGCAACACGCCAAAACGTCGTCGCAACAGAGTTTCTCCCGACTGGCCTTTGATCACATAATGAAATACACCAGCACGTTCAGGGTAAGGGGCACTGTTGCATAAACGCTTGCCATTGGCATACTCCTGCAAAGGGGAACTACTACGTTTACCATCGGCACTTAGAACTTTTGGCCAGCCCTTAAAAACTGTTTTCGGGATTGAATCGTATGTCAATAAATTACCATCCAACCTGATGAAACCATATTTCTGATTGGAATTTGGCCGTATTGTGAATAAGTCATCAGCAGCAATAATATCCAGATGGTCGCTGACCAACAGCCATAATGCACCACTTTTCTCCATGTGCTGAATAACAACAGATGACTTAGGAGTATAACGTGCCTCTGGAGGCACTCTAACCAGAACCTCGGAGTTCTCAGTATTACAAGTGGCTGTGCAGAGGAGTCGTTTTTCATCACCCTCACGTTCAAAAATCAATGGTGAATCACTCAAGTCAAGTGCACTATTATCAAATAACTGTTGAGCAATAAGGGAGCCGTTATCCAATAGAGCCAAACTGATTGGCTCTTCTACATTAGACCGTTGCAACCGGACTCGCTGTTTAGGGAAACGGACTTCAAAAGAATTTCCATTAACTTGTCCATAAACAACGCCACTACGGGCAATCAGCTTTTCGCCTTCATAAAAGACCACTTCAAACCGTGTACTCGTGAGCTGATCATTGGGAATGCCAAAAGAAAACCTTTCTGGAAGCAGGAGTTCTGTTTGTATCTGCCAGTACTCACGAATATCCCCCAAAAGTAGGTGTTCACACAAAAAGTTCTTTTGTTCCACATCCGCTGTTTTCTTTTCTGCCTGTCGATGACTGGCATCACGTAACCAGTCATTGATAATAGATGGGGCATTTGCTTCGTTTAAAGGCAACGGAAAGTCACGCCGCCAGTTCGGCTCAACTCTATCGAGATAGCTAATCGGGTTGCTTTCCTGCTTAAGGTTAGGGTGTTTATCCGCAATGAACATGAGTTGCTCAATGACCCCCGCGAGTAACAAGCGTGTATCGAGATTCTGAAAGGTATGCGGTAAATAGCGTTCGGAGTGCGCTACCAAATCGCTGGTATTTCCTAGCACTGCCTGATGATCATGAAAATGTTTTAACCCATAACGGATCACACGCCCAAAACCGTGTGTTTCACTCTTGACCAAAGGCCATGGTAGCCCGCCTTCCAAAAAGAGCGAGCCTAGTAAATTTCGACCAGTGGTACTTTTTCGAATAGGTCGTTGCCAGTAATCAAGGCCAAATTCAACAAGTCGCGTGTGTTGTTGATGGTTGAATTGACAACCCAACATGCTATCTGCCCACTCCCATGACCATTCCCCGCTATTCTCGCCATAATCGCGGCGGAAACGTTCAGCAATGTACAAACAGTAGATGGCAGCCCAATGCATCCCTTTTACAGGGTGGAAAGCGGCAGACTGGTTAGTCATTAATATGCTTTTCAGTTTCTGGTATTCTCCGAATTCAACCAGATAGCTGTACAGCGGTTTCCCAGTTACCCCGCTAAAATATTGGCGAACGAATAAAAATTCGCTTAACCATGCCTTCATCAGACAAACCGTCATAAGCCCTACCCCCAAACAATATTTAAGTAGTATCTGACCAAAAAATCAGTTTTATCAACTAATAAATATGATTATGCTATTTTTCAGGCAACGAAGATTTTGCACTGATCTATAGTTTGTCAATGACCGACGTTTGTAACCTCATGAATAATAAGTGAGTTTCTGTTGGTCGGTCAGCAGACTGTTTCTTTGTGAATATCTTCGTTACAAACTTTGCCCATAACAGTATGTATCTGAAGGGAAATATGCTTTTCAGGTCATACACTTAAGGAACCATGAATCACCATTTTGTGCCCGACAGTCCATGCCTTCTTTTCATCCGTGGTAGTTGACCCTAATACACCTTCTGCTGAGAAGTTTGCCACATCATCCGCTCTTAAGCCACTACCTGTTTGATTAAACACGACTCATGCCTGTTTTTCGACTCTGTTGCAACAGGGCTAGGAGTGCCCTTGTGAGGGGGCTTTCTGGGACGCTCGTTCAAACTATTAATCTGATCATGGGTAAGGCGGGGATCTGCCAAGAAACAGGTTTTGATCCTTATTAGAGGTGAGGTTATAAAATTTCGCTTCAATATTCTGTGGGGAGTTACTCACGAAACTATCGGAACCTCCATTCGTTCGAAATGATTGCTATCCAACAGATTTTGTTGCTCCCCGTATACGTATAAAACCGCGATGGGTGATTTCCCCATGAACGACTGACCTTCAGGGTAGTTATCGCCTTTTTTGATTGTGATAATTTAGGAAAATGGCTATTGTTAATAGCATATGATAATGCCTTTTATCATATGTAAAGTTGACCCCTAAAACCCCATCCTGGGGCGGATACAAATCAGGTGGCAGACAGTGCCTGTTCCAGCTCCTCATGCTCGAAAGCAGGCTCGAACTTGTCCCTTTCCGTTCCAGACATGCCTACCTTGGCAGCTAGGTTGCACCAGTTCTTCACTGGGGTCGTAACTTCCTTCAGGATGCGGGTCGTGTCTGTTTTGTCCAAGCCAAAGTAACGCGCCACCGCCAGGCAATCCCGGATGCTGCCACTGGGGCCGCTGTCCTCACTGATCCAAGTTTTGAGTTCCCGCTGTTTGTCCGGGAATGGATTCAAATCGAAAGCTGGGGACAATACCCACTGTCCATGGCCCCGATGCAGGAAACCGTGATTGTTGAGGTGGTCATCCACATTGGTGATAAGGATGTTGAACACCATCCTGCGCCATAATTCCGCCATGTCCTGTTGGGCATGGGGGCTAATCTTACGGATCACGTCCACCATTTCCGTGTAACTGTGCTCCTCATCCGGTTTCGCACTGAGCATGGTTCTGGCGGACACATACAGGATGCGGCCTCCTGCTTCACGGTCAAACCGGCGGATGAGGGCTACAGGTGTGTCTTCCACCATTTCCACCCGGCCTTTGGCGGCATTGATGCCAGCGGCATTAGCCAATGCCAGTGCGAGGATTTCGCCTTTGGTCACAGCCCTGTCATCGCCGATACTGGGAAACTTTCCCAAACAGAGGGAGCCGTCGTGATCTATGACGGTGCATTTGGGGCGCATCCCTCCGAGTGAAGTGCCTTTGCCCCGCAGGTAAGCCAAATCGGCAGCCGTTTCTTTTTCCTGCTCCACAGCGAGGCTGGCACGGTAAATCTTGCCGAGATCAATCAACGGGGGTGTACCCCGTTCCGCATCATGGTGGCTGCGTTGGGGAATACCTGATTCATCCAGAAACCGTAATGCCCCTACCCTGCTGATGTCGTCAACTGCCAACAGGTAGTCCAAGGCGTTCAGTGGTTGGGTATTGGGAGCCAAGCCTTGTTGCAGGGATTGTTTACGGCGTTTGGTGTGATCCCGCAGGATAACGCGCTTGCCCCACCCATCGGGTTCCGTGTCGGCAATGCAATCAAAGAATGTAGACCCATCTCTGGTTCTGGGGTGAAACATCATACCGGCCTGCAATGGCAGGTCTGGTGACAGGGTAAAGCGTTTCGGGGATACCAGCCATTCAGGATGGTAAGCGAAACTACAACTTTCCCGATTGCCGCTGGTTTCATACAACAGTGTACCCACGGGTTCTTTGGCTTCACCGATGCAGACTTGAATACGGCGGTTCATAATGCCCCCGATGGCTGTTTTGGGGGATGTACCCGTTTGGGTAATCTGGCTTCATCCAGCAGCAGACCTGTTTCATCCCGTGAAATGTCCAACAGGTCATTGATCCTGTCGGCTTCGCCCAGCGCGAACAGCACCATGCAATAGATGCCGAAAGAAACGTTAGGGTCGCCTTTTTCTACCCGCAGGTAAGTGGGTTTGGAGATGCCAGCACGTTGCGTCATCATGGCTACCGTCAGTTTCCGCCGCCGCCTTGCTGTATTGATGTCATGCCCCAGTTTCCTGATGGCGCGTTTCAGGTTAGCGGGCATGATTTCTTCAATCTTTGACATTTTAAGGTAAACCATAGCTATCTTTGTAATTATCATGGTATCTTGTAGATTACCTTAAAGCAATGAAAGGCATTATGTTACTGATCAGCACACCCCAGAATTCTGCCATCGTCACCCTCGGCAATGCCGAGTTGCCGGTCGTGGTCAGTGCTGCCGGTGAACGTGCCACTTACCGTTTCGTCGAGTTCTTCACGGCCCAGATCCGCAACCCCAATACCCGGCGTGCGTACCACACGGACATCAGCCAGTTTTTCCTTTGGTGTCATTCCCAGAACCTGCAACTCCATCAGATACACTCCATTCATGTGGCTACCTATGTTGAGCAGTTGCAGCAACACGTTTCTGCACCGACGGTAAAACAGCACATGGCGGCAATCCGCAAGTTGTTTGACTGGCTGGTGGTGGGGCATGTAATGGAAACCAACCCATCACAGGCGGTGCGTGGCCCCAAGTATGTGGTCAAGCGTGGCAAGACGCCGATCCTGACCCCTGAAGATACCCGTGCCCTGTTTGACAGTATCCCGACGGATACCCTGATTGGCCTGCGTGACCGAGCCTTGCTGGCAGTGATGGTCTACAGCTTTGCCCGCGTGGATGCGGCTGCCAAAATGCGGGTCAAGGATTACTACCCGAATGGGAAACGCTGGTGGATTCGCTTGCATGAGAAAGGTGGAAAACACCATGAAATGCCTGCCCACCATACCCTAGAACAGTATCTGGATGAGTATATTGAGGCCGCTGGGATCAAGGATGACCCGAAAGGTTTCCTGTTCCGCACGTTTAAGGGCAAGACCGGAACCATGACTGAAAACCGGATGTTACAAACTTATGCTTGGCAGATGGTGCAGCGCAGGGTCGCAGCGGCAGGGCTTTCCCTGTCAGGTATCTGTAACCATTCTTTCCGGGGAACCGGGATCACGACTTATTTGAAGAATGGCGGGACGCTGGAAAAAGCCCAGCAAATGGCCAACCACGAATCGCCCCGCACCACCAAGCTCTACGACCGCACTTATGATGAAATTTCACTGGATGAAGTGGAAAAGATCATTATCTGAAGGGCTTTCTTGAACGGAAAGTAGGTGTCAACATCACTGTAAGGCCGCTAATTCTTCAGCGAGTTCGCGCAAGCTGATGATCTCTACCCCATTCCCCAGTGGGTAACGGTCTTGTCCTGCATACACAATAAATGTCCGTGAGGGTTGCAGATCTTCCCGCGCATGATGGAATCCCTTTGTGGGTACTGGTGCGAGGCTACGCTTGATTTCTACAGCCCATAATCCATGTTGCCCACCCAATTCCAGTACCAGATCCATCTCTGCCCCAGCCGCAGTGCGGTAAAAGCTGGCTTGCGTGCGTTGGGGGGCAGCAGCCAACAGGTTCTCAATCACGAAACCTTCCCAACTCAGGCCAACCACAGGATGCCCTGCCAAGGTGTTGAGGTCGCCTATCCCCAACAAGGCATGAACCAGACCGCTGTCGCGGATATAGGTGCGGGGGGACTTGACCAAACGTTTGCCAATGTTGGTGTGATAGGGTTGTAGGCGTCGCACCAGCAACAAATCCACCAATAAGCTGATGTAGTGGTTAACAGAAGGGGAACTCACCCCCAACCCCGCAGCAAGTTGTGAGACATTGAGTAATGCACCTTGTTGGTGGGCAAGCATTGTCCACAATCGCCCGACGATTTCGGCGGCAATTCGGAAACCAAATTGTGGAACATCCCGTTCGAGATAGGTGCGGATGAAGCTCTGTCGCAGGCTCAGGCTGTCGGCATCATCACCAGCGAGGAAGCTGTCAGGGAAGCCACCGCGTAGCCACAGCCGATTCAGGATGCTATCACCTTCGCCTACCTCAAGAATATCCAGTGGCCCCATATCCACGTACTCGATACGCCCTGCGAGGGTTTCGCTGGCTTGGCGCAACAAGTCAATGGAGGCCGAACCAAGAATCAGGAATCGCCCGGTACGTTTACCATTACGCCGCCCCTTGTCGATCAGCCCGCGTAGGCTCTGGAACAATTCCGGCATCCGGTGGATTTCGTCCAGCACCACCAGCTTGTTTTCCTGTTGGCCAAGAAACAATTCAGGGTCATGCAGCTTGTTACGGTCAGTGGCTGATTCAAGGTCAAGGTAAACGGATGGGCAGGTATCTGCCAGCGCATAAGCCAACGTGGTTTTGCCAACTTGGCGGGGACCAATAATGGCAACAGCAGCTTGCCGGTTGAGGGCTTGCTGTACGGTAGAAGTGATGTGTCTAGTAATCATCCTTGTAATTTATAGGTCTGTCTTTAAATTTGCAAGGATGAGTGGCGGTGTCCTTGTCAGTACCCCTTCCGTTATAGCCAGCCATGCTGGAGTCAAAATTCACTAGGGGCTTCGCCCCACGCGCCCCGCAAGGGGTATCCCCAACCTTCCGCGTTCACTGTGTTCTCTTGTGCAGGCCGGGTGATCCCCCTCCCCTTGCGGCTTGCTACCCCCACGCTTCGCCAGCGAGGCAAGGGTTGCCGGGCTTTGAGCTGGCAACCTTTTAAATCAACTGGAGAAGAGCGATGAAAGCAAGGACAGGTTTCTGGATAAATGTTGGTTTCCGCGTGGAAGCCGAGACTATCAGCAAGGAAGAACTGGTCAGGCAGTTGACCGAGTGGGCAGAGGAACACCACTCATTGGATGGCTTCAGGCTGGAGAATGGTGAAGAACCAACGCTTGAGTCAGTGCATTTTGAATGTGATGACTGCTAGGGGGACGGGTATGGACAAGGAACAATATTACCCTACCCCTGTCAGTCTGGCAGTGAAAATGTGGGAAACCTTCCGTGATGGATCCTATCTGCACCGGGATAGGCATATCCTTGAACCAAGCGCTGGGACGGGTGATCTGGTGAAAGCCGTGCCAGAATCACGTTATGGCAGTAACCGGCCTATCGTGGATGTGTGTGAGATTGACCCGGAGCGGCTGGAGATACTGGGTAAGACCACTGGTGTGAATGTTGTGGGGCATGATTTTCTGGCGTTCGAGCCATCACGCCTGTACACCCATATCATTATGAACCCACCGTTCAGGCTGGGAGCCAAACACCTGATCCATGCTTGGCAGATTGTCAGGAATGCCGAGATTGTTTGCCTGTTGAATGCCGAGACACTCAGGAACCCCAATACCAAGGACAGGGAATACCTTCAGGAGCTGATTGGGGCATATGGTAGCGTTGCGTATGTTGATGGGGCATTCCTTGCACCGGATACCCAACGGACAACCGCCGTTGAATGTGCCTTGGTGTGGCTGAAAAAGGAAACGCCGGTTGCACACAGCTATTTGGATGGTCTGAAGCTGGACAATGAAACCTTTGAGTTTGGGGAAATCCGGGGGGATGTGACTGACCTTTGCTTGCCGGAGAACATTATTGAAACAGCCGTCAGGGTTTACCGGGCGGCGCGTGATGTGCTGTACCGGAAACTGGAGTCTGATGCTGTTCTGGCCTGCGAGTATGCCCGCTGGTCAAGCATTCTTGGTGGTTCTTTGTTGGAGTCGGATCAGGAACGCAACAAACGGGTCATGCAGCAACAGGCAGCCCGTGCCGTCGACAGCCGCAGCGTGCAAGACCAGTTCAACAAGGAACATGACAAGCTGAAAGAGAAAGCATGGAACTACATTCTGTCCGGGATCAGGTTCTATGAGCAGCTCAGTACAGCAGCACTGAAAGCCTTTCAGGCGGAATACAAAAAAGTTGCCCAACTGGAATTCACCGAAGCCAATATCCACGGTTTTCTGGCAGGTGTTGCCCTGCAACGTACCGCCATGACCGATGAAATGATGATCGATATTTTCGACCGCTTTACCGAGCGTTACCCGGATAACCGTGCCTATTACCGTGCGTGGCAATCCAATGCCAAACACCGGGCGGCAGCTTGGCGGATCAAAATGAGCCGGATCATTATCCCGGTCAATTGCAAGCGTTGGGGAAACTACCTTGATCGTGAGGCACGGGAGGCGTTGGGCGACATTGACAAGAGCTTTGCGGCACTGGATGGCAAGGATGTGGGTGGCATCTATGGGTTGGTAAAGGCAGCCCTCGGCAATCCTATCGAAAACTCAAGACGCCATGAGTCTGATTATTTCGAGTTCCGTTACTACCCCGGTGCGCAGACCGTACACCTGTACCCTAAGCGCAAAGACCTGATAGACCGGCTGAACCGGACAGTTGGGCGGCTACGCCAATGGCTACCCAGCGAGGAAGGTACTGTCACCGCCGCATTCTGGCAACAGTATGAACAGGCCGAGAAAGTCACCAACCAGATGTCCATCAATACCCAAGACTTGTCCCGCTACCAGTGCAGGCTGGATAACCCGGAGTATGTTGAGCGGCTCATCCAAGCACATACCGAAACCTGCGTCAGGCTGGACATACCGCTTGATGGTTTGCTGGCTAGTCCAGCAGCAGGACAGGGAGGCCAGCAACTGCTGCCTGTACTGCCATAGCACACAAGGTTGGGGCAGGTTGCCTGCCCCAGTCACCAAAATCTGCCAGTGCTGGTGACAGCACTGGCAGGTTATGAAGATGCTAGGGGCTTCGCCCCACGCGCCCCGCAAGGGGTATCCCCAACCTTCCGCGTCCACTGCGTTCCCTTGTGCAGGTCGGGTGAGTCCCCTCCCCTTGCGGCTTGCTACCCCCACGCTTCGCCAGCGGGTCAGAGGTTGCCGGGTTTTGAACTGGCAACCTTTTAAACCAACCTGAAGAAGGAGAACGCAATGAAACTGTTTACTCAAGCGCAATATGCCCAACTGCTGGCAAATGGACGGAAACAACAGGAGGCGATGGCAAAGAATGAAGACTTTGATCCGATGCCGGTTATTAAATTGTTCACCCCGGATGCCGCAGCCACTTGGTTACTGAGCGAGATTGACCCGGAAGACCCTGACATTGCTTTCGGGCTATGTGACCTTGGGTTGGGGTTTCCTGAGCTGGGGAGAGTCAGTTTGACTGAAATCCGTGCTGTCCGTGGTCGGTTCAAGTTGCCGGTAGAGCGTGACTTGGGGTTCAGTGCGGACAAAACACTGTCTGCCTATGCCGAAGAAGCGCGGGAACACCGCCAGATTATTGCCTGACCTACTTGGGCGGGCAGTGTTTGCTGCCCGCCATACTGACCACAAGGAGAAAAGCCATGCCGCAATATATTGTTTACGCGCAGCAAGTGCTGTATGTGGAGCGGGTGATTGATGCACCCGATGAGGAGGCCGCCGCCACTATCGCGGATCAATTGGTACAGACAGGGATGTTGCAGCCGGTCAATTCGGTTGAGTTTGAGAATGGGGTGTTGTGTGAGGTGGTGGAAGCGGATGTACCTACCAAGGAAGCACCACCCACTTCAACCCTGCTGGATGTGTTTGGGGAACCGCCTTCAGATGCCCCAGCCTTTGGAAAAAACAAACTGGATTTTCTGGCAAAAAGCCGTCTTAATACCATTCTGTTTGCCACCGAACCACGTAAAATTGGCAAAACATGGTGGGTTTATGCTGTCTATAACAGCGCATTTTTTCCGGGGGGCAATGCCACGGAGATGTACTTCTATGACCCGAATACGTCAGTGTGGCTGGATTCCCGGCAACATCCCCGCTATGACGATCATGATGGCGAGTATGCCGGGTTGCCCAAAGGGTTGCGCCGCCTGTATGAAGACCATGAACAGGCTGTTCGCGCTGCCTTGTGTCAAGACTGGCAGCCTGAACAGGCAGGATAATGGGTGATAGCAAAAGCAGACCCGCCATACTGGGCGGGTCTGCTTTTTTGGTGAGTTGGTGCAGCATAGCTGCCACAATGTCTGTATCCAACCAGCATTATGGAGCAGGCAGCCTGATGGTCAGCGCAATACAGATAGAAAACAGCCTCAAGGCATTGGGCAACGCCGATCATGCTGCCGATGCCCAACGCTTCTTCAAGACAGGTGTTGGGGAGTATGGCGAAGGCGACCAGTTTTTGGGAATTCGTGTCCCGGTATTGCGCCAGCATGTGAGGCAATACCGGGGCTTGCCGCTGGAGGAATCCTTGTTGCTGCTGCATTCCCCGCTCCATGAGGTGCGCCTGTTTGCCTTATTGTTACTGGTTGAGCAGTTTCAGCGGGGTACAGCGCAGCAACAAGCTGACATCCATGCGCTGTACCTTGCCAACACGCAGTACATCAATAACTGGGATCTGGTGGATACCTCAGCCCCATACATTATGGGGATCTACCTGCACGGGCGGGACAAGCAGGTGTTATATGCGCTGGCAGTATCCAGCAGCTTGTGGGAGCGGCGTATTGCCATGATTGCTACTTTTTTCTTTATCCGCCAGCACCAGTTTGGGGATGCGCTGGCTATTGCCAAATTGCTACTGGCTGATCGGGAAGACCTCATCCACAAGGCGGTTGGCTGGATGTTGCGGGAAATTGGCAAGCGTGACCGGGCAGTTGAAACCACCTTCCTGCAAGCCCATTCCCGGATTATGCCGCGCACGATGTTGCGCTATGCCATTGAGCATTTCAGCCCGGAAGAACGGCAGCGGTATTTGCAGAAATGAACCGGCAGTTGTGCCCGCCAGTATCAGGCGGGTGGCAGGGAAGCCAGTTTCAATGCGGCAGATTCCCGTTCTGTGTGGCTGACTTCCCCAGCAGGTGAACCGTCCAGGTGGTATCTAAGCGGCTGCTGCATCAGGTTATGCAGGTATTGCATAGCCGATGTGTGACGGTGCAGCAGTTGCTGCACGACCCGTTTGCTGGCACTGACGTGGTTTGTGCTGATGTAGCGGTAAATGGCTTTTTCGATACCCACTGCCAGCGGCAGGTGGTCACGCCATGCGCCAAAATGCGCCTGCAATTGCTGGTCAAGTTCCTGCGCACGGATAGTGCTGGGGGGGATGACTACCTTTTTGGGGGCAGCCGGTTTTTTACGGGGTGCTTTCCCTTTGGCAGGTTTGTTGCGCGGTGGGGATGGGGTGGTGGATGCCTCACGCCGTATGACCCGTTTGCCTGCAATGGTTTTGATGCCAGATGGGGCGGTTCCATCGGGTTTATCCGTTTTCCTGCCCAGTGACAGGGTTTTGCGTGGCTTGTCGGTCATGGTGTCAGGCTTGTTGTCCAAGGTTATCCAGCGTGTACACGGATGCAATATCTGTGTGCTTGTCCTGCCAATCTATCACGGGATTTCAAATTTACAAGACAGCGGGTTGCCCTGTGGGCCGGGCTGCTCCAGGTTCCGCTAGCGCTGCATCCCTGCGGGACTTCGCCTTGCACATCCCTAACCCCTCCAAAAGTGCCAGCTACGCACGCACTTTTTCCGCGCTACCGCTTGGCGTTGGGACACCAGACCTGCTTGCAGCAGGACTGGTGGCAGTGGTTTGTCCTGGTGGGGGTGCTTCCCCCGTCTGAGTCAATGACAGGCTACGTGCCAACCGGGGTTTCCCCAACCTTCCGCGCTCACTGCTGTTCCCTTGTGCAGGCCGGGTGATCCCCCTCCCCGCCTGGCATCATTGACGCCGCCTCCCCCGTTCTCGCCGAAGGGCGTAAGCCGCAGTGCGGCTGTGACATGGCATTTTTAAAGGAGGACAAGACGATGCAAGACATGGAAAAACTACACCACCTTGGCGGTGGGGAGTTCTGTTTCAAGTGGGATGGCAAAGGTGATGTGCGGGGCTACCGACCACCCGCAGGGTTTGAGGCAACGGCAGACCTGACCGACCGTCACCCGGTGACAGGTGAACAATTGGCGGTATCTGAATGGTGGATGTTCCTGAAACCCGAAGGAGGTGAACAATGAATGTACTGGAACTGATGGATGATGTGATCCATGCCCTGAACCAGCTACCCAATACGCGGCTGTCTGGCAGGTTCAAGAATACCTACGGGTTGGTGGCTGCACTGGAACAGGCACAGCGGCAAAACGGTATCCGGCTGGAAATCCGGGGAGGTGTGTTGCAAGCGCCAGTCATGGCTGATTTTGCCCAAGGTATCCGGGTGGAACTGTTTGACCATGATGATGGTGGGCAGTCAATCGTTGCGGTGGTGGATAAGGAGGAGGTTGGGCATGGCTAATCCAGACCAAGCTAAAATCTGTACACGGTATTCACACCGGGAAAACCTGAAACGGGCAAGGCAGGCAAGGGAATACTTCCAGCACCTACAGGCCATGACGGTCAGGACAGATGCACCGGACAGTTTGCAGGCATTGCGCCAGCACCGCCAGCAACTGCGCCAATGGCGGGGGTTGATGGTCTACTGGATGGATGCCGCCAGTGAAGGCAGGCGGCAGTACCAGCACCGCAAGGCGGTTGACGACCCGCAGTTACACCGTTTCCGCTTTGTGACCGGCTCATTTGTCGCTTACAACCCGACAGTTTCCCGTCAGTAGCAAGCCTTTTGGGTATCCCGGAGCGCGGCTACCCTGCCCAGGTTGGCAGGGTAGCCGGGTTAAGCCGCACCGGGTGCGTGTTTATTTTCCGCCGTGCCGTCGGGGGTCAGGGCTGCCAGCCTGCCTTTCAGTTCCGCTGCGGTTGCCTTGGCCTGTTCTTCAGCCTGCTGGCTTTGTTCCAGCCGTTGTTTCAGCTCCCCTTCCCTGCTGGCGGCATCCTCCAGCCGGGTTTGGAGGATAGCAAGCTGTTGCTGGACTTCCTGTTGCCCTGCCCTTGCCTGATCCCGTGCGGTTCTCAAGCTGTCTTGCTGTTGTTGGGCTGCGATGAGTTGCCCATTCAGTGCCTGTTGGGTGCTTTCGGCATTTTTCAGGTCGGCTTTCAGGGTGTTGTTTTCCAGCTCAAGCTGTTGATGCGCCTGGCTGGCGGCCTCCAGCTTGCCTTGTAGTGTGCTAATGGTGATTTGCTGTTCCCTCACCTGCCCTTCCAGTATCCGGGTTTGGGTTTCGTTGACGGTTAGCTGTTTTTCCAGTTCGCGGTTACGGGCTTTTTCATCTTTGGCTTCCAAGGTGGCCTTCTCGGCCTTGTCGGTCATGGTTGTTAGCCGTTCCTGCAAGCGGGAGTTGTCGGCACTGACCCGTTTGAGTTCTGCCTGAAGTTGTTCCGCTGCTTCCTGTAGGCGGGCATTTTCGCTGTCCAGTTGTTCAACGGTGTCCATCGCTTCCGCCACTTCCACCTCAGCGGTTTCCTTGGCCTTGCGGGCTGCGGCAATGGTTTCCCGTACACGGGACTCGGCAATTTCCTGTGCCCTGCCATACATGCGTTTGGCCAGCTCATCCAGGCTGCCTTTGGTGGCTTCCAATGCATCCGCAAATTCAGTCGGCAATTCCACCCAGTGGGATACTACCTGCCCTTCCAAAGCCGTTTTCTGGCTTTCTTCCCAGATGGTTTTGATTCGGGCTGGATTGCCACCTCCCAGAATGTTGCGGATGGCAAAAGGTGTGACCCGTTTCTTATCCGTCAGCAATTGCATCCCTGCTTCGATGATCTGCTCGTTGGTGTAAGTGGCTGGCTTCATGTGGGGCACTCCTGATTTGTCTGCCGATCATTATATATTAACTTTACTTACATAACAAACTAACTTAACATACTTACTTAACAAAACAGCTACAACCATGAAGCCATGTATACAAGCAGACTCTGGGTACATCCTGAAAAGCGGCGTTATTACCGGGCATCCGTGTATAAGGATTTGCTGGGGCATTGGGTAATGGTCAGGGATTGGGGGTCACTGGACACGAAACTGGGTGGTACAAAGACCGAATTGCTGGAGGGTTTCGGGCAAGGGAAGGCGCAACTGGAAGCGGTTGGCAAGCGGCGGGCAAACCACCGTTATCGGCTGGTGGAAGCTGATGGTATCGACCTTGGTGTTTGCTGATTGCTTAATATGTAAGCAATATGTGTTATATTACTGTTTTATTGGGGCGGTTCCCGGTTAAGCCGTCGTTTATACACGGCGTTATCCACAGCTTCTGTGGATAGGTTATGGGTAGCTTGGCTATTGGTCGTGCAAAGCTATGGTGTAATGGTGAGTATCAGGCTGTCAGTGATCCATGCGGTTGGCAGATGGTGCAGTGTTATGAATTTTTTCAACCAAGACAGAAGGATAGGTATTCCATGTCCAGTATTGATATATCCAATTTGAGTGTTGCCGAGCTTGCGGCATTAAAAGGCAGCATTGAAAGTATCATCGGTGGCCGCCGTGAAAGTGAATTGATCCGGTTGCGTGAGATGTTTGAGGACATGGCAGCAGAGTCAGGTTTTACTCTTGAAGAGGTTATGCAGGCTACCCCTTCCAAGAAGCGTGCTGCTGTTCAAGTTAAGTACCGCAACCCGGATAACCATGAACAGACCTGGACTGGGCGTGGTAGGAAACCACTTTGGGCTGTAGCATTGGTGGAATCAGGCGGTAGTTTGGAAGGTTGTCTTATCTGAGTGAAACCCAGATGGGTTAGGACAACTGACAGGAAGTCAGTTGTTTCAGGTATGGTTCAACCTTTTGGCTAATAAACATTAACAGTCTTGAATTAGGAGGTATCGTCACCACATACGGGGAGTCCCTCCACTATCAAAAAGGATCAAGCTATGGACATTCTCGATAAGGCAATAACTCACAGCGGTCGGGCGGGTAGTTCGATTGAACGAGTAGGTAAAATGCTTATGGCAGATGTTTGCCCAGAAGCAATTGCTGCACAAATGCGCCACAATAGCCCCAACGGTTACAAGTACACAAAGAAAGACATTGAAACTATCGAAAGGATTTTCGCAGACACAAAGACAGCAGTTCTGATCACAAAGAAACAAGCTAAGGGCTTGATCCAAGCTGCTGACAAAAAAGAAGAAAGCCCTAATGGGGCTATGCCTGCCTAATCCAATCTACGTGCCACCATCATAGGCTCATTTTAAGTAATGGGTGGGGCAGCTATAGCTGTACCCATCTGACCATTTACGGATGACTCCCATTGCATCCAATGTGACTTTCATAGAATGACTGCTTGGGCTAGTTACTCCCCTTCCCCAAAAAACACAGATGCCGTATAGGCGTTTGCCTCCACGTCCATTGGTGATGGTGGTTCTTTATATTGCTGGATTGCCCTGTTCTGTCTGGATGGTTGTGAAACAGGCACTGGTTCAGGCTGGTAGTACAGTGCCGCAGAGTACGGAGAGGCTGCTGGTTCACCTGTCATACCTGTGATCCCTGCCATACCGACATCCCCGGCTGTTCCTCCCAACCGGGCCATGATTTTACTGACGTAATCCTGCGTTTCCCGGTAAGGCGGTATTCCGGCATATTTGTCCACTGCCCCTTCCCCTGCATTGTAGCCTGCCAGCGCCAGAGGCCAGCTCTGGTAACGGTTGTACAGCCATGCCAGATATGTTGTCCCACCCCGGATGTTTTCTGCCGGGTCAAAAACATTGTATACCCCGAAACGGGCTGCCGTGCCGGGCATGAGCTGCATCAGCCCTTGCGCACCTTTGTGTGACACAGCGCCGGGGTTATGGGCAGATTCTTGCTGGATGACGGCACGGATGACGGATACGGGTACACCCGTCTGTTGGGCTGCTGCCTGTACGATACCGTCCAGATGCTGTTCGGCCTGCACGGGCAGGCAGCAGACCAGTACCAGCCATAACAGGCCAATTTGCCGGATTAACAGATGCACCCTCACACGCCGTGGTGTCCTGTTTGCCAGTGATGCCCTTCCTGACCATGTTCGTGCCTTGCTTCTGCCAGCATCACCGGCTGGTTTCCTGCCTCTGCGGGTGTTAGCTGGTTGCCATTGTCAGGTGTATCGGGGTGGCTATCGCCCTGCCCGTCCTGGGGCTGGTGTTTGCGGTGTTTCTTCAGCCAGCTACGGAAGTCCCGGTCTTTTTTCAGGGCATCATCCAGCAGTTGTTCCACCACCATGTCCAGTTGCAGCCAGGGATAGGTTTCCTTGGCGCAGGTCAGGTAAAGCTCCAGCTCCTGAAAAACATTTTCGTTGATGTCCACCCGCAGCTTTTTCTTTTCCGGGGTTGGGGTGAATTTCATGCTGACCATGCGTGTCTCCTTGTCATTGGGTAAGTTAGTAAATGGTATCCAGTGCCGGATCTGCTGTCTGGGTGTAGGGCTTCAGCACCATGTCCTTATGCACCAGGATATTGACGGGGAAGCCTTGACGGATTTCAAGGGTTGGCTGGATGTCGAGGTTCTTGCGGGTGATGCGTTGCCCAGTGCGGTTGATTTCGGAACCCACGTTGCTATAGAAACGCCCCTCAAAATCGCCATCGTCATACTGGGACTGGGCAGTGCCTGCGAGCAGTGATGACAGCAGTACGCCACCTGCCAGCTTGCCCCAATGGTTATCAACCTGGTCAGTGAAGCCGGATTGCCCGCCAGTATCCACACCGGGCATCCCTTCCAGGGCGATGGAGGAGCCATCCGGGAGAATCATCCGGTTCCATACC
This sequence comes from uncultured Thiothrix sp., assembly GCF_937873765.1. Taxonomy (GTDB): domain Bacteria; phylum Pseudomonadota; class Gammaproteobacteria; order Thiotrichales; family Thiotrichaceae; genus Thiolinea. The sequence goes on from NZ_CALMZC010000062.1 coordinate 36,222, forward strand.
ACCCGTACCCGTTCCTGCCCGTAATTGACGCTGTTTTCGTATTGGCCGAGGATCCTTGTCCCCTGCGGGATCAGTAAGTAACGTCCGCTGACCGTATCAAACACCTGTTCACTGACCTGGGCGATGATCATCCCCGGCAATTGTGAGTTAATGCCGGTGATCAGGACTGCCGGGATCAGTGTCCCCGCCTTGACTTCATACGGGCTGCGCGGGGCTTGTAGCCTACCTTGCAGGTAGGCTTTGTCTTGCCCGAATGCAGTCTGCTGTAGGGGTGTACCATCCCCTTGCATGGTGTAGGCTGTACCTGCTTGCCCATCCGCCACCCCAGCATCCGGTAAGCCATGATTGCCCGCAGCACCCCCGCTGGCGGGCAGTGCGGTACTTTGCCCGCCTGCTTGGCTGCCCTCAAAAAACAGGTTGGCCGTGAGTGCCTTGTTGTGTGCTTCCCTTGCCAGTTGTTCACGCCGTAGCCGTTCCAGTTCTTCCGGTGAAGGCTGTTTGGGTGCAGGTGCTGGGGTAAAAGCCGGTGTGACTGGCTTTTGCAGCATCAGCCCCCCAGCATCCCCCGGCAAAGGTTTTCCCAGCACGGGTATGTCGGGTTTGGGTGGTTCCGGGTAGTCCAGTTGCCCATAATCATTGGCAGCGCCGCGTAAGGCATCCGGCATGGAGCGTTTGACTGACTCGGGGTCAATGCGGGCTTGTTGGGTGTCTGCTGCGGTCATCGCCCTAGGTTTCAGTGCCAGATAGATGGTGGCAACCAGCAGCAAGCCAACACCTGCCACTAACAGGATAATGGGACCTTTCTTCAACTGGCGTGCGCGTGACCGTTCCAGCGACAGACGTGGGTCATCCGGGTTGAGCTTGCTGTCAGAGGCTTGCCTGCCTTGGTATTGCGATTCTGTCATTATTTACCCCTACCCCACTCTTGCAATCCTGACCACATCGGCAGCATCACTGCCTACCCGCAATTCGGCGGTAGAGAACAGCCGGTCGACGATGTAATGCCCATTCCTGACCCGGTAATTGACCATCTGACTCTGCCCATTCTGTGCCGTCACAAACAGTGCCGGGGCTTCACCTTGCTGGAATCCAGACGGGAAGCGGATAAAGACCCGTCGCCCATCATCAAACACCCGTGTGGGTGTCCAGTGCGGGTTGCCTTGGCGTGCTTCCACCCGGTAGGCAAAGTTGAGGTTGTCGAGGTCAACACTGGGAGGGGCTGGCTGGCGCAAGGCTTGCGCCCTGAGCCTGTCCAGGGATGCCCGCTGAACCCGTTGCGGGTACTGCCAACTGACCGCCGCCATGTAGGTTTCCTTGTGGCTGGTCAGTTCCAGCAGGTAAGTGCGGCGGTTGGTGTTGATGACCAAGGTGGTGGCAAGGCCAGATGCTACCGGCTTGATCAGCACATGCTGTTGGGGCAGGCCATCCTGCACTGATTTGTTGACCCCCAATACCCAGCGCACGGTGTCACCTGCTGCGGGTTTGCCAATGATTTCTTCCCCCGGTTCAAGCTGGATGTCGGTCAGGCGCAAGGGGGCAGTATGGATCTGGTACAAAGCTCCGCTGGTGTAGCCATAGTTCATGATGGCATTGGTATAGCTGGCCTCATCCGGGGACTGACGCGCACTCTGGTTGGCATACTCAATGGCTTGCAGGGGGCTGCTGCCGTGTTTGGCTTTGCGCTTTGCCTTGGGTTTGGTGACGGGTTCCAGTGGTGGTTCTGGTGTCCAGCCGGTGGTGGCAGGCTCGTGGGTATACGTGGTTTGCTCCGGTTCGGCTGCTGCTGCCATTGCCGCCTGCACTTCCGGCAAAGGTAGGCCGTTGCCATAGCGGAAACTCCCCGAACGGGAAAACTCCCTGTTGCTGGATGACGGCTGGGTATCCAGCATGGCACATCCGTGCATCAGGGCGGAGGCGGTAACGATCAGGGTCAGCTTTGTTGTATCCATAAAGTGTCTGCTTCCAAACCGGAAAATCAAAGGGGTAACTGGCGATGAGGCAACCTACTCCGCCTGTGTCCAGCTAAACGAATCAATGTACATACCGATGGGGTTCACCTTGAGTTGTGCATCGGTGGTGGGTTCCTGGAAGGTCAGGTTGAAAATGCCCTTCCATTTGTGTGTGCCGTTATTGCCGCCACGGGTGTTCCAGTAAGTCTCTTCCCATTCCGCACTCCAGGAGTTCTCGGAAATCGGGATCAGGGTCAGGTTGTTGAGGGTAATGCGCTCTTCCTTCATGCGGTCGGTCGGCACGTACTTGCGGGCGTAATCACTCAGCATATTGGCGGCAGCCGGTGTCACCAGTGCATAGGCATCTTCCCACTGGCGCTTGACCACGATGGGGTCAGCCGGGAGGGAGCGCACATCTTCGATGAAGCGGGTCAGGTGGTATTTGCGCGAGGCTTCATTGACCTTGTATTGCACCCCGGAGGTTCCAGCCTCCCCCTGGTAGGCTGCGTGTCCCAGCTTGTCCACCTCAATCACATGGATGGCCTTCTTGGGTAAGGTGCCCAGGTACACCATCCCCAGCATGGACAGCATCAGCAAACCCAGCAGGAAGAATGACAGGTAGCGCCAGTTCAGCGCCTGCATCCGCGCACTGCCATAGCGGTCATCCCATTCCATCCGGGCTTTCAGGTAACGGTCAAGCTCCTGCTGTTCCCGCCCAAGGTCGTGCTGTACGTTGTGTGTGGTCATGGTGTCCCTTGTCTGGTTATGTCCATCATCCTGGCTTAAATACCTTCTTTTCCTGCCAGCCCTACAGGCTGGCCTGCATCCCGCCGCTGGGGTGTGCCTCATGCGGGACACGGTGTCCGGCTGTCAGCAATTTACCCGCCCAGCCCGGACGGGTTGCCGGGGCATTACCCGCTGTCAGTGGTGCGCCCGTCATGGCGCTATAACTTTCCGCCTTGCCCTGTTGCCAAGCACCCCGTGTCCCTTGAGTCATGCGCTGGGTACTGCTCCTGACCAAGCTCTCCCCCGCGCCAGCCACACCCCCCAGCACTTTTTGTCCGGCATTGCCGTGGGTAAAAGCACTGCCCCGCTGGTAGCCTGCGGTGGCATTTCCGGCAAGGCGTGCCGTTGCTCCGGCAGCCGCACGGGTAGCGCCCAAGGCTGTGCCGACGGCAGCACTCCCGGCAGCCATGCCGACCATGCTGTTCTGGGTGGCCGTGCCTGCGGACAGTGACGGCGAGCCTGACACCAGCCCGGCAGCGACACCGGGGGCATTCCATGACAGCAGGGCGATTGCCCAGGCAATCACCATCACCGAGAAAATTTCATTCCACTCAACATTCCCGTCCACCACCGTGAAGGTCAGTGAACCCGTCAGGGTCGGTTCCGTCACGGAGAGGATGAAGGCCAGCACCATCAGGCGCACCCCGTAGTTCACCACCCCGCCCAGGGTTTTCTCGGCGATGAACTTGGTGTGCTTGTTGATGCCAAACGGCAGCAGGATCGCGGACAGCCCCATGAACAGGTAGAACTCCAACACGGTCAGGAACACCTGGATGGCGACGATGGCAAAAGCAATCAGGATGATGAAAGCTGAAATCCACAGGATGATGACCTGCCCGACCTGATCCCAGTCGTCCATGGTTTCAATCATGGTCATGATCGGGGTGATGGCATTGACACCGGCAGTGAATATCCGGCTGGGGTCAAGGATGATGGCATGGCCACCCGCCGCACCCCCTGCCCCACTGATCCCTGCATCCACCATTGAGTAGACGAAGACCGGGGCGAGGGCTGCAAAGTTTGTCACCAGCCACAACCAGAACATCATGAACAGCAGCTTCTTGATGACATCCATGGTTTGGGCATTGCCACCCAATGCCCACCACAAGGCCACCAGCACCAGTTCAATGCCTGCCAGCACCCACAGCAAGGCTTGCCCGCCGTTTGCCCAAATCATTCCATAGGCCGCATTGAATACGGTCAGGAACTGGTTCAGCGAGTTGGTGAGGATGGCGGTGTCCATGCAGTACCCCAGTTATGGCAGGTGGGATAACGGGGCAGTGTCATACTCTGCCTTACCGAGGTTTTGCATCATTTTGGTCTTGCGTGCGCGGGCTGCTTCACGGGATTTCTCCTGTTGTGCGGCTTGCGCAGCTTCCAGACGCCCATTGGCTGCCAGCAATTGCAGCGAGTCATTCATCTGTTGTGCCAGTATCCCCATGCTCTGGTTCAGGAGCTGGAGCTGGCGCACTTCCCCGTCAGCCGTCTGGCTTTGGGCTAACAAGGAATTGACGTTGGTGACATTGAGGGCAGCCCGTTGCACGATGCTCTGGGCGGTCATGGCCTCAATCGTGGCATTGTCGATTTCGGTGCTCCACTCATCCAGCTTGCCGCCAAAGTTGCTGAAGTCGTAGTTATCCCAACTGGCCTGATCTGGGAACAGGGTGTTGAATTCATTCTGGATATTGCCTACCGATTGGGAAACCTGTGTCAGTGTCCCTAGGGTATTTTGCATCTCCTGCAATTGCCCGTTGAGGCCGCCTGCCACATTGGCGTACTGGCTGCCACCGAGGGTTTGCAGGGTCTGTGCCATCTGGTTGATCTGCTGGATCTGGTTCTGGATTTGGGTGACGGCATGGGTCACTTGCAACAGGCTTTGGGTCAGGTTGCCGTAATCAACCACGGGCAAGGCTGCCCGGCTCTGGGTACTGGTCAATACCAGCAGCACTAACGCCAGCGCCAGTGCCTTGAGGTTGAACGTCCTGTTCATGCAGCTTTCCTCCGTGGTGGTTCGAGCAGTTCCACTGCCCAGTCCAGATGGTTGTATTTAAGGATGGCGGAAACCCAGCGGCTGGAGGGCAACTTCTTTTCGATGGTATCGAGGAATACTTGCTGTTTTGGGTTGGAGAATCCGGCAAATGCTAGGGCAACCGGCTCCATATCGAGGGTAAACAAGCGCCTGCCCTTGATGCTGCGGTAGTAGTAATCCCGTTTCTGTTGGGCGTTGGCAATAATGTGCAGTTCGGCATCTGTCAGGCCGAAGGTTTTGTAATACTTCGCCACCTCTGGCACAGTGGCTTCCGCGTCGGGGAGGAAAATCCGGGTCGGGCAGGCGCTGATAATGGTGGGGCTGATGCTGGATTCGGCTGCATCAGCCGGTTCCTGAGTGGCAAACACCACATACACATTGCGTTTGCGCAGGGTTTTCAACCAGCTTTGTAGGCGGCTGGCAAAAATGCCGTGGCGTAGGAACAGCCAGCACTCGTCCAGCACCAGCAGGGTTGGACGACCGTCAAAGCGTTTTTCGATACGGTGGAACAGGTAAGACAAGGTGGGGATGACGACCTGTTCTCCCATCTCCATCACATGGGTCATCTCAAACATCAGCCAGAAGCTACTTTTGAGTTCGTCCTGGTCAGCATCAAAGAGTTGCCCGTAAGCACCTGACAGCGTGTACAAGTGCAGGGCATCGCGGATGTCGGCATTCTGGCACAGTGCGTGCAAGCCGGTCAGGGTGCGCTGTTCGGGTGGTGCGTCTGCCAGTGAACGTAACGCGCCTTCCACTTCCTGGGTAATGGCAGGGGTCAGGGGCAGGTTCTGGAGTTCCAGCATGTCGCACACATAACGCAATGCCCAGTTGCGTTCCCCTTCGCGGTCAATCTGTGCCAGCGGCTGGAAGGCCACGGCAGCGTCCTCATTGCCCGGTTCATAATACCGTCCACCGGCTGCCATCGTGGCGGCGCGTGCCGAACGGTCTTTGTCGAAAATGATCACTTGGGCATTCGGATACTTCAGCCATTGCAGTTCCAGCATCGCCAGCAAGGTGGACTTACCGGAGCCGGTCGGGCCGATAATGATGGTATGCCCCACATCGCCAACATTGAGGTTCAAGCGGAACGGAGTCGAGCCAGTGGTGCTGCACACCATGTGCGGGTTGCCTTCACCGCAGGCGGCCAGCAGGTGTGGGTTGGACACATCCCCAGCCCAGATCGAGGACACCGGCATCATGTGGGCAAGGTTGATGGTATTGACCAGCGGGCGGCGCACATTGGCACGGATTTCACCCGGCAGGCTGCCTTTCCATGCCTCAAACGCATACATGCGTTCGTCCTTGACCACAAAGCCGCTGGCATTGAGGATTTTCTTGATCTCGTGCAGCTTGTTCATGGCCTGTTGCAGGTTCTTGTCCCACACCGTCACGGTGGTGGTGTACTGCCCGTAAGCCACCAGATCCATGCCCAGTTCCTGGGATGCGGCATCGGCATCATCGGCCTTGTTCTGGGCATCGGTGTTCAACAAACGGCTGGGTTCACCCGCAGCGGTTTCCTTGAGCATGATCCAGATGTTCTTCACCTTGCCCGTCCAGTAGCGGCGCTGGCGCAGGATGGTGGACATCGCCTCACCCTTGTCGAGGCAGATGAAGCGGTTGACCCAGCGGTATTCGATGTTCAGGTAATTGAGCTTGTCGAGGACACCGGGGGTAGTGGTGTGCGGGAAACCTGTCACTGACAGGGTGGGCATGTAGTAATCGCCAACCATTGCCACTTCCCCGGTCATGAACGGCTGGTCAGGGATATAGGCATCCAAGTACATCGGCAGGTCAGGGGCTGCTACCGGATGGGCTTGGGCTGACAGGGTGGAATGCAGGTAAGACAGCAGTTGCCCGTCATCCAGCACGCCAACACTGGGGAACACCGTGTCGAGGATGGTGGTGATTTCGGTGGTGGCACGGATGAAATAGTCCAGATCCCGCGCAAACCCGTCTTCCAGTTTGGCGTTCTTGGGGTTTTCGTAGAACAGGTCTACCAGCTTCTTTTCCAGCGGTTGGGGACGTTCCCACACGAAACTCAGGTAGTAGGATGACTCGAAATGTTCTGCCCTTTCTTCAAAGTTGCCCTGACGTTCGCGGTCAACCAGCCAAGCGACAGCCACCGGCCAGCGTGATTGTGGGTAAACGTCTTGCTGGAAACGTTGGGCTTCAATGAAGTATGTCCAACCCGTGCCGAGGCGCTTGAGGGCATTGTTGACCTTGGCTGTCACCACCATCATTTCCTCATCGGAGGAGGCTGCCAAATCCGGGCCACGGAAGGCGATTGTGCGCAACAGGGTGCGGTTTTTGTTGAGGATAATGCCGGGGGCTACCAGCGCACCCCATTGCAGGTGGTCGGCCAGTGCCTCACGCCGCCCCGGCTTGCTTTCACTCATGCCTTGGCGGGCGACAATGAAAAAGCCAAACCCCAACAGCAGGAAAAAGGTCAGCAGGATGGCAACCAGCAGGTAATCACTGTGCATAAAGGTCACGGCAACTTGTCCTTTGTGTGGCGTAGGCCAGCACGGACAACTGCCATGAAATGCGGGTCAAACCGGGTCAGGCGGGCAAGCCCCCAATGCCCCAGCATGGCTACTGGAAGGATCCATAACTGGTGCATCCCAATGGTCAGGGCGGCCACAATTGTCCAGTAAATGAACCCCACCGTGCGTGGCAGGCCAGCCACCAGCACCGGCTCCACCAGTGACAGGTGGACAGGTGCTTCATAGCCTTCGGGGTGGTTGGCCTGCCGTTGGCTCATACGCTTGCACCACCGCCAAAGCCGAGGAAGGTCAAGCCCCAGGTAGTTGCAGCAAAGGCAATGGACAGGCCGAATACGACCCAGAGGGCTTTACGCATGATGCCGCCACCTTCGGAGAAAGCCAGGCCAAGGCCAACGAACACGATGGCGATTGTGCCGAGTACCTGTGCTACAGGGCCGGTCAGGGAGGCCAGCAGGTTCTGGAGTGGGGTTTCCCACGGCAAACCGGCACCGCCGCCACCGGCTGCGGATGCATCAGCACCCGCCAGCATCAGCAAGGCAAATAACAGGGGGGATTTCAGGCGGGATAAATGACGGGCATAGTGCAGCACTGCTCAGGCTCCTTGTGCAGGTTAATCAGGGTTTGTGTGGTGTGGGCGATTCCTGTGTGGGATGGATGCCCTATGCCCGTCCGCCCCTTATCCGGGAAAACAGATGGACGGCAGGAGATTAACCTTATTTTTTGAATGGTGTGAGTGTAAACCCGATGAACTGATAACAGTTGTTTATGAACGGAATGTTACAGAAATTATGTCGTCACTGATGCGTTCAGGAAAGTATGGTTTTCAGGTTATTGCGTTGGGCTGTTTATAGGTTTTTGCGCTGCGTGGGTGGGTGTGCATCCCCTGATGGTCGGGCTGTTACGGGTTCCGCTGTCGCTGCATCCCTACGGGACTTTAGCCCTCCTCATCCCTGATGCCTCCAAAACCACCGTTCGTGCCTCACGCAGGTTTTTCCGCGCTCCGCTTGGGTCTGGGTAGCCAGACCCGTGCCGGGACTGGCTGGGTGTTGGTACTTTTTGGGGCGCTGCCCCCCGCTGCTTCCATGACAGGCTACGTGTCCAGTGAGGTATCCCCAACCTTCCGTGCTGCGCTTGTGCAGGCCGGGTGATCCCCCATCATGGATGCTGCTACCCCCGTTCTCGCCGAAGGGCATGGCCGTCAGGCGGCTGTAAGGCGAATGATGGGGACAGTAAGCAGGCAAACAGCAGGTTTCCTGTCCACGCCTTACCCGTTTGTAATGGCTTTTGACAGGAGAAAACCGATGGAAGACTTGATTGCGCAATTGATTGGGCTGCTGGAAGTACGTGTCACCCCGCAGCAGATGGAAGGGCCGTATCCGACCCGTGCCGATGCTGCCTTGCTTGAAATCTTGAGATTTGTAAGGGCAGCAGGGATGGATGCCCCACTGTTTGCAGACATTGTGGATGCTGATTATGTTGAAGCAGAAGCAAAATATATTTTGGGTGATGAAGATGCCCGTATAGACGTACAGGCCATCATTAACCGTCTGGCAATGGATGCTTACCGGCAGGGTGCACCCACTGACCCCTGTTTGCATGAGGCCATCCGGGTAGTTGTAAAGGGAGTTGCTGTTTATCAGGAGCTTTGTGACGCTTTGCATGGGGAGGATGGTGTATGAAACGCCGCTATTACCCTATTGGCAAGCTAAAACCCCTGAAAGGAACATGCGATGATTTCTATCAGGAGGTGCGCAAGTTGCAGTACCCTTATCTCCCGATTTCAGCAGCCAGCTACCGCCGTCTGCTAGATGAATCAGCGGATTATTACCGGATGCCGGGCAAAAAGGGGAAGGTTGTTACCTTTGGGAATACCGGTGGTGGGTTTGCGCTGATGCCGCTGAACCCAGAAGAGGCAGCCTGGATTCTGAAGGAGCAACCCCAACCGGGTAGTGCTGCACAGTAATGAATGAGGATGGTGGTCATGGTAACGGTAGACAGCAGGCTCAAATGGAATGATACAGGTACTGACCTGATACAGGGCAAGCAGTACCGTTACCGTGCCACCGGCTCATGGCAAGACTGGTACATCGTGTGTGATGCCAATGGTTACTCAAGATGGATGTTGTGGCTGTTTGGCTGGATGCGGCGTGTGCCTGTCGCACACTGGTTTCAGCTCATTGGTGTGGTGGACAAGGCTATGTCCCATCCCATCAGGATGGGGACTGAGGGGACATTTACCGCACCTGCCAGCGGGCGGTTGTGGGTGTTTGCCAATGATGCGGCATTTGCCTACGGGAACAACACTGGCACGATTGAGCTTCAGGTATGGTCGGCGGATTAGGCAGCTTTAGCGTTTGCACAGGCTTTCACAAGGAATTCCGTCCCCATCCTTATCCAGCCGGGACAAGCTACATTGGGTCAGGTAAAAAGTTGCTTCAGCACAGGAATCCATGTGGGTACAAAACCGCTTTTCACCGCAGGTAAAACTGCTGTTTGCCTGCAACTTGTCAGCGGCAGCAGGCTGTTGGTGAGCCTGTCTTGCTGGAGACTGTTTTTGCCCGTCACGCCAATCCCAAGGGGCAACCGGGTACGGTTGTGACCACAGGCCAATGACTGCCAGCCGTGCGTTGGTCTCGGCCTGGGCAAACACGGTTTGTTCATCCGCCGTCTGTTCCCCTGCATACTTCTTGTAATGCCAGGCAAAGCCTTCTTGAATCATCTGTAAATTGGCAGATTGGTTGTTGATTAGTATGTTCCCCACCAGCCGCCCGTATTTGTCTTTCTTGTGCCACGACACACAGACTGTCTGCCCTGCTACCTTCCCCGCCAGTGCTTTTTGGGCAGCATTGCCGAAATCCTGCTTTTTCTCCGGTGCATCAATGCCTGCCAGCCTGACCTTGTGCTGGGTTTTGCCGCTGTCCAACACGGTGATGGTGTCACCGTCGCTGACTTTCACTACCTGCCCTTCCAAGTTGCAGGTGTAGGTTTGGTTAATCGTGCTGTCGAGGGGGACAGTGATGGTGGTGTCTGCCAATAGCGGCAGGCTGGGTACTGACAATAAGAAAAATAGGCAGGTCTGAAAAAACGGTTTAAGCACTGGAAAGCCTTCTTGTATATGTTTTATCCGATTTTACACAATGGGAGGGGACTTAAGTACAGGCATCTGATGAGGTGTTGCAACCTGTCTTGTTCACCAAATAGTGTTGCCCTTGAGTTTGGTCATTTAGTCGCTGGTTTATGGCAGATCAAAACAAAGGTTTTATGATCTCTAAAAGAAAAGTATTATTAGACTGTTTTTCCATCATTCAGGGGTGTTCTACATGAGAATTCTGCGTTTCTTGGGCATATGCCTGCTTGGTGTTGCTCTGACCTCAAATGCTTATGCGGGGAAAGGAAACAAACCGTGTGCTGGTAAAAAAGGTGGAGTTCAGGCTTGCACAGCGGACGGTAAATTCTTGTGTAAGAATGGTTCTATCAGTAAGTCCAAAAAGAAATGCAAATGACAAGGAGGTAACAGGCTATGACAAGGGCTACCTACCATGTCGTCGTCGAGCATTCTGGCCTTGGCAAGTGGCGTGAGATCAAAGGGTCGGACAAGGGGATTGTTGAGTACAAAGCCAGGTTGCAACGGAAGCAATGGGAAGAACAGTGGCAGCAGCGACTCTTGAAAGCGCAGCAACAGCGGGAGAAAGTCCGTCAGGCTGATGACGAAAAATCCCGGAAACAAGTCCTGCTGGCCGAAAAAGAACGGGAAAAGGAGCGGTTGCGTCAGGAGTGGGAAGACTTGAAGCAATCTGCCGAAGACCAAACGCAGGAAGCCAGACAGAAAATTGAGGATGTGCGTCATCTTTTGCAATATACACTGGATGTGAATGATGCAATCGACTGGGAAACTATCAAGTCACATGCGCCTTTTGACAAACCCCGACCAAGCGCACCTTGCCTGAACACTCCCAAGATCGTGGCTCTTCCCCAAGAGCCAAACCTTAAATCGAAGCCCAGACAGGATGACTTCCAGCCCAAGCGCACACTTTTGGCAAGGTTGATGCCATCCATGCGTAAGAAACAGGATGATGCGGCAGAATCAGCCTATGCTGGCGCTGTTCAACAGCACCAGCATGAGTGTGAGGCCGTATTGGAGGAGTGGCAAAACCAGTGTGCTGCGGTAGCGGCTCGGAATGTAGCCATTCTGGCGGAGTTTGAGCAACGCAAGCAAATTGCAGAACGTGATCACGAAGCAAAGTGCCTTGAGTGGGTGCAGGAGAATCAGGCATATCTGACCCAGCAGGCCGAAGAAAATGCCCGGATTGATGCAAAGCGGGATGCCTACCAGCGTAAGGAGTCTGATGCCATTCTGGACTACTGCGAAATGGTGCTGGGAGGATCCCAATACCCTGATGGTTTTCCACAAAGTTTTGATATGGAGTACCAAGACGATAGTGGCGTATTAGTGGTGGACTATGCGTTGCCAGCCCGTGAGCATATGCCGTCCTTGGCGGAAGTGAAGTTTGTCCAGAGCAAACGCAGCATCAATGAAGTGTTCCTTTCTGATAGGGCATTGGACACGCTTTATGATGATGCCTTGTACCAGATTGTTTTGCGAACCCTGCACGAGTTGTTTGAGGCCGACACTATAGATGCCTTGTCGGCTGTGGTGCTAAATGGCTTGGTAACAGCTATAGACAAGACAACTGGCAACCATACGATAACCTGTATCCTTTCCATTTATGCAAAGAAAGAAGATTTCCTTAAAATCAACCTTGCACAGGTCGAGCCGAAAGCCTGCTTTAAGGCCCTTAAAGGGGTTGGGAGCAGCAAATTGCATGGTATGACTGCGGTGGCTCCTATCCTGAATATCAACAGGGAAGACCGGCGTTTTGTTAATAGCTACGATGTGGCAGACAGCCTTGATGCTTCTGTCAATCTGGCAACTATGGGATGGGAGGACTTTGAACACCTCATCCGCGAAGTATTTGCCAAGGAGTTCTCTGCTTCTGGTGGTGAAGTCAAAGTCACGCAAGCTAGCCGTGATGGTGGTGTTGATGCAGTGGCATTTGATCCTGACCCTATTCGGGGTGGGAAGATTGTCATTCAGGCTAAACGTTATACCAATACAGTTGGTGTTTCTGCGGTGCGGGATTTACATGGCACGGTAATGCATGAAGGTGCAACCAAAGGTATCTTAGTCACGACAGCAAATTATGGTCCAGATGCTTACGAGTTTGCAGCGAATAAGCCCTTAACCTTGTTGAATGGGGCAAATTTGTTACATCTGCTGGAAAAGCATGGGCATCAGGCACGTATTAACCTGCAAGAAGCCAAGCAAAAATAAGTAACGTTGGTTGGTACAGACGTTTCTTGTTTCTGTACCAGCTACTTTTCCCGATCTGTGTCCCATCCATCTTTCGGGTAAGTATTCAGTTTCCACGTACCGCTCTTCATCACTTCAGTGCGTCCCCTGCGGGACGGGCTGCTACGGGTTCCGCTGTCGCTGCATCCCTGCGGGACTTTAGCCCTCCTCATCCCTGACGCCTCCAAAACCACCGTTCGTTCCTCACGCAGGTTTTTCCGCGCTCCGCTTGGGCTTGGGTAGCCAGACCCGTGGCCGGGACTGGCTGGGTGTTGATGCTTTCGGGGCGCTGCCCCCCGCTGCTTCCATGACAGGCTACGTGGACGGTGGGGTATCCCCAATCTTCCGCGCTGCGCTTGTGCAGACCGGGTGATCCCCCTCCCCACCGTCCATCATGGATGCTGCTACCCCCGTTCTCGCCGAAGGGCATAGCCGCCAGGCGGCAGTGACCTAATTTTTTTTAAGAGGACGGAAAACATGAAAACACAGGAAAAGAAACCACAAATCCCGGTTTTTGATACACCGGCTTACAAATTACTGGGCAGGGGTTCACAAGCCTTGTCGGATGCTGAATTACTCAGCCTGTTCATGGGGGAGAACGTGGAGCTGGCACGCACCACGTTACTGTTTAACTTTCAGTCATTACGGGAATTGTTCCTTGCAGATGAGGAGGATTTTAAGGCATTAGGGGTCAGCCAGATGACCTATGTGCAATTACGGGCAGTGCTGGAACTGTGCCAACGGTGGCTAGGGGAAAAGTTGCAACGGGGTGAGCCGCTGAGTGACCCGGATGCCGTGCGGTTTTATCTTAGTTCGCGTTTGCGTGACCTGCCATCAGAGCGGTTTTGTGTGCTGTTCATGGATAACCGTCACCGGATGATTGCCTTTGAAGAGCTGTTCAATGGCACGATTGACGGGGCAAGCGTACACCCCCGCGAAGTGGTGAAACGCTGCCTGTACCATAACGCGGCTTCAGTGATTTTTGCCCATAACCATCCTTCGGGTGTGCCTGAACCCAGTCAGGCGGATGAGCGCATTACCCAGAAGCTCAAAGATGCACTGGCACTGATTGATGTGCGGGTGCTGGATCATTTTGTGGTCGGGGATTCGGTGGTGTCATTTGCTGAACGTGGCTTGTTGTAGGCCGCTACCCTGCCCTGCTTTGTCCCGCTGCTGGAGAGTGGCGGGATTTTGGGCGGGGAAGTCTAAGGTCTCACTACGTGAGGCCATATTGCGGCGGAGCTGGATGCTGCCCTGCCCGCTGGTTGGGCGGCACGGTGCTGCGCCGGGAACTCCAAAACAGATGTTCGTGCCTCACAACTGTTTTTCCGCGCTACGCTTGGCGGGAGGCCAGACCCTTGCAGGGACTGGCAAGTATCAGAAGAGGAAGGCTTGCGCCATCCACTCTTGTTCCAACAGGCTGATACCTGACGGAAAGTATTTGCTGGTTTGGGCTACTCAAACAGTTCTGCGTGAGTGCCTGCCCGAACGAAAACAATCATTTCCTGTTTGCCTTGCTGTTCCAGGCGGTAAATCAGCAGGAAGTCACCGCCCACATGACATTCACGGTGATCATCCCAGTTCCCGGTCAGGGCATGATCCTTCCACTCTGCTCCCAATGGTTCATCATTGGCAATTAGCAGCAACATGACCTCTTTCAACTGTTTCATCTTGTAACGCCCGGAACGGGTCAGGCGTTGCCAGTCTTTATGGAAGGTTTTGGTGTAGTCACTGGCACGGGGCATGGATGCCCGTTTGTCATTCGTGGTCAAGGGCATCTAACAGACCTTGCTGGTTATCGAAACGTGCTTTGGTAATGGCCCGCGCTTCTTCCATTGCCTTACGGGTTTCAGCATTGGGGACCTGCAAGGCAAAGGGGAACTTCTGGTCAGCAGCAACACGGGTCAGAAAAACACGTATGGCATCGGACAATGACAGCCCCATTGCCTCCAGTGCCGTAGAGGCATCCTTTTTCAGGCTATCGTCAAGCCGGACATGAATCATGGTTGTTGTTGCCATGGCAGAAACTCCTGATACTAATGCGATACATTGTAACTCAAATGTTTGTGGTAAGTCCAAGGCAACCCTTGTCCAGTCGGCGTATACGAGGATGGTGTTTTCCACTTCAAGCTGTTGGTGTACCAAGCTGCCAGCACATTCGGGTAGTCACTGATGGAAAACCAGCATCATCCTGTTCATTTTGCGCAGTGTGACGGGGCTGATACCCGTGCGTCAGGAAGGATCATGGTGCTTGCGGAATCCCCAGTATTTCTGATCCACACCCGCTATGCGATATTTTTCGGGTAATCCAGCTTTTAAGAAGGTCTCACTGCGTGAGGCTGTATTGCGGCGGAGCTGGATGCTGCCCTGCCTGCTGGTTGGGCAGCATGGTGCTGCGCCGGGGACTCCAAAACAGATGTTCGTGCCTCACAACTGTTTTTCCGCGCTACGCTTGGCGGGAAGCCAGACCCGTACCGGGACTGGCAGGTTTTGTCCAAGGTGTGAGCGTCGCATGGTGAATTTCTATATACAATAATATTGCCATTAGCTAAGATTATTAAAGATCAATAAAAAACAAATAAGGATGTTTATGTTAAATGGTGACCTGAAAGAATCTGCCCTAAAAGGATTGGAAAATGCACACAGTGCTTACCAAAAGTCGATGGCGGCACTACGCACAGGCAGTGAGGAACTTTACACACTTCGAAAGACTTCAAGTGAAGTGGTCATCGGTGCTGTTGAGGGATATATAAATACCCTGGCGAATACACCGAAGGAGTTTGACCGGACTTTCGCAGAGTTCCGGGCGGAATACCGAACTTTTACCCAGCTCGTCCAGCAAATCCAGAAAGAATCTGAAAAAGTCAACGTCAAGGCGGGAGGTTCAGTTGCTGCTGGTGTTGCGACCGGCGCAGGGGTTGCGGCATTTGCACCTACTGCTGCCATGGCCATTGCGACAACCTTCGGAACTGCTTCAACCGGCACGGCAATTTCTGCATTGGGAGGAGCCGCCGCAACCAATGCGGCACTTGCTTGGTTAGGTGGTGGGGCTCTGGCGGCTGGAGGTGGTGGCATGGCGGCAGGTAATGCTCTTCTTGCCATGGCAGGGCCTGTAGGATGGGCTATTGGAGGTGCTGCACTCGTCGGGGGAGCGTTCTTCGCACGCTCTAAAAACAAGGCAATTGCGGAAGAAGCAAATCAAAAACGTCGGGAGATTGAGGTGTATACCAGACAATTCGATACTGCCCGTAGTGAAGTTTCCCGTCTTCATTCATTGACTGTTACGCAAGTGGATGGAATGAAACGCCTGTTGGGAGTGCTCAAGTCCAGTGCTCCATCAGACTATAGGCAATTTACAGCAACCGACAAAGACCGATTGGGCGCACTCGTCAACCATGTGCATTCACTATCAGCTCTCCTGAACAAGAAGGTTAATGCATGAGTAAATCGTGTGTTCCGCGTGATCATTTGATTAGGGATCAGGTTAGTGCGGTGGTGGTTGATTCAATCAATAACCATCGTATACAGAGTGAACTGACTAGCCAACTGGCTCAGGATGCTGCTTTTACCAAGGCGTTGGAACAAGTCGATAAGGTTAGGGATTTTGTTGGTAGTCCCAACAAGATTTTGGGGAGTGAGCTGACCAAACATGGCGAGATTGCGGAACAGGTTGAGGTAGGTATCCGCAATGCCCGCTCCGCCCTCCACCAGGAAGGAATGGCTGCCACTTTTGATAGGGTTGGTCGCACAGCACCGGAAGACTACCTGATTGATGGCACAGCCGTACAGTCGAAGTTTATCAATGGCGCAAGCAAAAACCTGGATCATGTGATGGAACACATGGACAAGTACGCCAATTTTGGCCGGGATGGATCTTACTACCACATTCCTAAAGATCATCATGAAACCATTATGAAGGTAGTGAATGGTGAGCCTGTGGAGGGGTTGTCCCAGAAAAGTATCAACGCGATACGCGAGAAAGTTCAAGAGATTGAAAGCAAAAGCGGTCATGCTTTTAATGAAGTCGTGAAACCTGGTGTGTCAGACTACTCCGAGGTACAACAGGGCAAAATACATGAAACCCTTGATAACCATGAGAAACAGTTAGACGCAGAAAACAGGGAAATAAAAGACCAGATTACTCAGGATCATCAGGCAAGTCTGACTGAAGCGGCGAAAGCCGCTGCTGTTGCCGGGGCAGTAGGCGGGGCTGTTTCTCTGGCAGCCGGATTGTATTCAAAATACAAGCAAGGTAAGAATCCTTTTAAGGGTGGTCTAACTGCTGAAGACTGGAAAGAGCTTGGCGTAAGCACATTGAAAGGCGCGGCTGGTGGTGCGGTTGCGGGTGGCTCCATTTACCTGTTGACCAACCATGCTGCTTTGTCAGCTCCATTTGCTGGCGCGGTAGTCAGTGCAGCAAAGGGAGTAGGCTCACTCTGGCGGGATTACCATGCCGGGAAAATTGATGCTGAAGCGTTCATGGATCTGGGGCTGGTGGTCTGTGCCGAGTCGGCTATTGTGGGTTTGGCCACGGCGGCAGGACAGACATTGATTCCCGTACCAGTGCTGGGGGCTGTGATTGGATCATTGGCTGGCAAGATGCTGGCGGAATTCATGACGGGTAAAGATGGTCAGTTGGTCGAACGGATGAAAGCAGAAATGGATGCCTTCCTTGCCAAACTGGATAAGGTACAACAAAAAGTAGTGGCTGCGATCAATGCGGAGTATGACCGTTTGGGTAAACTGACCGAAGCTGCTTTTGACTTTGGACGCAACGAAGCATTGTTGTTACAAGCAAGCATAGATTTGTCTAAGGCTTATGAGGTGGATGAGAAGCTCATCATTGCCAGCCATTCGCAACTGGATGATTTCATGCTGGCTTGAGTCTAATTCAGCACTCAAGTTTGCCGATGTTGTCCAAAATACTTATGATGGGGTAAATATTTGCCATATTAACAAGGGAATAAATGTCAGACCGGGAAGGTGAACTGCCAAAAGCATCCGGCTTTATTACCCGCTGCCTGTCCCTGGATCTGGAAGTGGGGCGGCGTGATGCCCGTATCCACCAGTTTGCCGCCGTGCGTGGTGATTCCGGGCTGGCTTTGACCCACGGGAAAGGTGAGGTGCTTGCCGCCCTGCCCCGCCTTGATGGCTTTGCTTCCGGGTTGTCGTTGCTACTGGGGCATAATCTGATTGCTTTCGATATTCCCCATCTGCAAGCAGCCAAGTCTGACCTGAAACTGCTCCAGCTCCCTGCCATTGATACCCTTTGCCTGAACCCGTTGGCATTTCCCCGTAACCCTTACCACCATCTGGTCAAACATTATCAGGATGGGCAACTGAAACGTTGCCAGATCAATGACCCTGAACTGGATGCGCGGTTGACGCTGGAGGTTTTTCAGGATCAGGGGCGGGCTTTCATGGCATTACGGGAAACGGCTCCAGACCGCCTGTTGGCTTGGCACTGGCTGACAACCGCCGGTGCTCAGTCGGCTGGGTTTGATGCTTTCTTCACGGCTATCCGCCGCCAACCCCGTCCTGCTGATGATGAAGCCCGTGGGGTTATTGGTCGGTTGTTGCAAGGCCAAGCCTGCCAGACACATAGCCGTACCCTTCTGGAAACTGCCGATACGCAGGGATGGGCATTGGCGTATGCAATGGCATGGCTGTCCGTAGCGGGGGGCAACTCGGTGATGCCACCGTGGGTTCTGCACCAGTTTCCGCAGGCCGCCACAATGGTTAAGCAATTACGAGATACTGCCTGCACAGACCCTGATTGCCAATGGTGCAGGGAACGGCACGATGCAAAGCGTGAGCTGAACCGCTGGTTCAAGCATATCCCGGATTTCCGCCCCGAACCTGCCGACCAGCATGGCAAGCCGTTACAACGCTCCATTGTCGAGGCAGCGATGGGAGGCAAGCATGTATTGGGTATCCTGCCGACAGGAACAGGCAAGTCTGTCTGTTACCAGCTCCCTGCCCTGTCGCGCTTTGACAAAACAGGGGCATTGACTCTGGTGATTTCCCCACTGGTTGCACTCATGGCTGACCAGGTGGCAGGGTTGGAGGCACGGGGTATTACGAGCTGTGCCGCTATCAATGGCCTGTTGTCCATGCCGGAGCGGGCAGATGTGCTTGACCGGGTGCGGTTGGGGGATGTGGGTATTCTGCTGATTGCCCCGGAGCAGCTACGCAGCAAGACCTTACGCAAGGTACTGGAGCAGCGCGAAATCGGTATGTGGGTACTGGACGAGGCGCACTGTATTTCCAAGTGGGGGCATGATTTCCGGCCTGACTACCGTTACGTGGGCAGGTTTATCCGTACCAAGGCAGGCGAAGGGGTTGTGCCACCTGTTCTGTGCCTGACCGCCACCGCCAAACCGGAAGTGGTGGAAGACATCATCGGTTATTTCCAGGAAAAAGTCGGGATTGAACTGCAACTGTTTGACGGAGGAGCCGAGCGTACCAACCTGACCTTTGATGTGATGCCCACTTCCCCTGATGCGAAGTTTGCCCATGTGTATCAGGTTATGGCGGAATGTCTGCCACCCGACCAACCAGGTGGAGCCATTGTGTATTGTGCGACCCGCCGCCGCACGGAAGAAATTGCCGAGTTCCTGCGTAGCAAGGGTATGGCTGCTGACCACTTCCATTCCAACCTCTCCCCTGAATACAAAAAGACGGTACAGGAAAGCTTTATCCGGGGGGAACTGCGGGTCATTGCTGCCACTAATGCCTTTGGTATGGGGATCGACAAACCGGATGTGCGGCTTGTCATCCATGCTGACATCCCCGGTTCACTGGAAAACTACCTGCAAGAGGCCGGACGTGCCGGGCGTGACCGGCAGGCTGCCCGTTGCGTTTTGTTGTATACGCTGGAAGATGTGGAGCGTCAGTTTGGTATGTCGGCCCGTTCGCGCCTGACCCGCAACGAAATTCAGGCGATCCTGAAATCCCTGCGCAACATTGACCGCAAGAAACAGCTTGGCGGGGAGGTGGTAGCCACCACCGGGGAAATATTGGCGGCAGAAGAAGAAGGGCAATTTGAGCGTGATTCCACCAGCGATGATACCCGTGTGCGTACTGCCATCTCTTGGCTGGAAGAAGCTACCCTGCTGACCCGTGAAGAAAATCAGGTGCAGGTATTCCCATCCTCTTTGCGGGTAGCATCCCTTGAACAGGCGCGGGAACGCTTGGCAAAAACTGCCCTGACGGAAGACTATCGCCGCCAGTTACTGGCTTTGGTATCGGCCATTATCAGTGCGGATGCCGACGATGGCATTTCCACGGATGAACTCATGGGATTGTCTGGACTGACGACGGGGACTGTCCGCAAAGCCCTGCACGACCTGGAACACTTTGGTCTTGCCAGCAATGACACCGCCTTGACCTCTTTTGTCCATACAGGGGTGGAACGCTCATCCCGTAAGCGGTTTGCGGAAGCGGTGGAGTTGGAAACAGCATTGCTGGAGACGTTGCGTGAGTTTGCCCCGGATTTGGGTAAAGGGGAATTTTCTGTCCTGCACTTACGCACGGCGGCCCAAAAGCTTAAGGATGCAGGACACCCTAATGCCTTGCCGGAAAGGTTGGGGCGCATTATCCGTAGCCTTGCCAATGACGGGCGTGGTGATGATGGGGGTAATGGCAGTGTACGGGTCAGACGCATAGATGCAGACACACTGGAAGTCCATCTTTTGCGGAAATGGCCTGACCTGACCAAGACGGCTGAATTGCGGCGGGTGGCCGCGAATCATCTGCTGCAACACCTGTTGTCATGCCTGCCTACTGGGACACGGGGAACTGACCTGCTGGCAGAAACTACCCTTGGCAAGTTACTGGCGGCCATCAAGGCTGACATCATGCTTTGCGCCGAAGTCAGGGAGCCATCCCGCCTTATGGATCGCGCCCTGTTGTGGCTGCATGAGCAAGAAGTCATCCGTCTCAACAAGGGGCTGGCAGTTTTTCGCCCTGCCATGACCATCCACTTGGGGAAAGAGCGGCGTAATTTCAGCAAAGCCGACTTCACCCCACTCCAGTTGCATTACGATGAGCAGGTCTTGCAGATACACATCATGGCGGAATATGTGCAGCGTGGCCTTGAAACCGCTGATGCCTTGCGCCTGTCGATGGATTATTTCAGTTTGGGGCGAGATGCCTTTCTCAACCGCTGGCTACCCGACCAGGAAAAAGAACTTGCCCGTCAGACTACCCCGGAATCATGGCGCAAGATTGTGGAAGACCTGAACAACCCAATCCAGCAGCGTATTGTGACGGACGACCGGGAGCAAGCCAATGTGCTGGTATTAGCGGGGCCGGGTTCGGGCAAAACGCGGGTGCTGGTACACCGCATTGCTTGGTTGGTGCGGGTCAGGCGGGAGAATCCACGGGGTATTCTGGCACTGGCTTATAACCGGCACGCAGCGGTGGAAATCCGCAAACGTCTGAACGAGTTGATTGGTGCTGATGCCAAGGGTGTGACTGTGCTGACCTGCCATGCCCTAGCAATGCGCTTGGTGGGGGCAAGTTTTTCCGAACGCCTGCACAAACATGAGCAAGTGGGTGGGGATGTGTTTCGGGAAATCCTCCAGCAGGCTGTTTCCCTGTTGAACGGAACAGGATTGCCGCCGGAAGAGGCAGATGAACAGCGTGAACGCTTGCTGGCAGGATTCCGCTGGATACTAGTGGACGAATATCAGGATGTTGGCCCTGAACAGTACGAGCTGGTTGCAGCCCTTGCCGGACGCACGGTACAGGATGAAGAGGGGAAACTCAGCCTGTTTGCGGTGGGGGATGATGACCAAAACATCTATGCCTTTGACGGTGCATCGGTTGAGTTCATCCGCCGTTTTGAGCAGGACTATGCAGCCAAGCCGTCCTTCCTGACCGAGAATTACCGCTCTACTGCCCATATCATTGATGCTGCAAACCTGCTTATCCAGCCTGCGAGCAACCGGATGAAGGTGGATAACCCGATCAGCATTGATCGGGGAAGGCGCAAAGCCCCCTCTGGTGGGGGCTGGCAGGTTCTGGACAGGGTTGGGCAAGGACGGGTGCAAGTGCTTCCGGTCGGCGATAACCTTGTTGAACAGGCACTGGCTATTATGGGTGAGTTCCAGCGCCTAGCGAGCCTGACACAGGATTGGCACTGGGATCAATGTGCCGTGATTGCCCGTGAATGGAAATATCTGGAACCAATCAGGGCATACTGTGAGTGGCAAGGTATCCCTGTGCAGATGGCTGACGAGGAAAGTGCCCAATTCTGGCGATTGCGGGAAACCCAGACACTGGTTGGCTGGTTACGCCATGAGGCAGGCAAGCTGGTCAGTGCAGTACAGTTGCAACAATGGCTGGATAACCACCCACAGGGGCAATGGTGGCAGTTGTTGCATGAAGCAGTGGATGCCTATGCCCTAGAAACAGGGGGTGAAGAACTACCTACCGAACATTTCCTAGATTGGTTGGCAGAATGGGGTCGGGAAATTCGCCGCCGTCAGACGGGCTTATTGCTGATGACTGCCCACCGTTCTAAGGGGCTTGAGTTCAACCATGTTGCCGTACTGGATGGTGGGTGGGACAAGATTGGGAAAAATGAAGACCGGGATGCAGCCCGGAGGTTGTACTACGTGGCAATGACCCGTGCGAGGCAGACATTATTGCTGGCACGTTTCAGCCGGGGGCATCCGTTGCTTGATAAGCTACCTGCCTCCCCTGCCCTGTTAGTCCGTTCACCTGTTGCTCTTCCGCCAGCTTCACCTGTCATGGAGCGGCACTATCACCAACTTTCCTTGAAGGAGGTTGATATTGGATTTGCAGGACGCTACGCATCAGGGCGACCTGTACATCAAGCTATCGCAGCCCTGTCAGCCGGTGATGTATTACACTTGTGCAATCAGGATGGGAAGTGGTTGTTGCGGGATGGGCAAGACCATGATGTAGGGAGATTGTCCGCTGCTTTCAAGCACCCGGAGGGGATGACCTGCGTTGTGGCGCGGGTAACAGCCATTCTGGTGCGTCGTCGGGAAGATGCAGAAGAGCAGTATCAGCAACAGTTACGCAGTGACCAATGGGAACTGGTTCTGCCTGAACTGGTGTTTGCTGCCGAACAGCACGCCTATTGTTAGCGGACGAATAATGCAGTTTTAGTGTTTGGTAGCTGATTCTGCCCAACGATCCAACATCAGCAGGTCGGATTTCTTCTTGGCTTGCAGCAGTGTTTGCAGTATTGCCAGATCCTCCAGTGCCTCGATGCTGTCACGTTGCCACAGCTCCGCTATGGCCTTGCGTAACCAGATGCTGGCAGCCGGGTTTTCCGTCACTTTCTGTAGCATCCGTTCAAGGTCTTTGAGGGCAATTTCCAGCTCATTGCCGGTATGGTAGGGGGTAGGTGTTTCGCTCATGTGGGGATTATAGGGTATTTCCCGGTAATATCATCCTGGTTCCCAATACCTTGGGGTACGGGGCAAAGCCCCGGATATGCCACCTGAATTCAAAATGTGCCGATTTTTTGCTTTTGCACTGCCAGCAGTTTCTGGCACGTTAACTCTTGCAGGTTAAGTTTGGCCTGTATGGCTTGTTGCATCCTGATGAACAGGTGGGCAGTAGCTTGGGCATCCGCCAAGGCACGATGGAACTGCCCGGACATGGGAAGCTGGAGAAACCTGACCAGTGTTCCCAGTTGATGGTTGGGTGCTTCGGGGAATACCCGTCTGGATAGCAGCATGGAACAGAGAAAATCCTGCTGGCGTTGTTTCCCCTGTTGGGTGAGGGCTTCATCCCAGAACTTGCGGTCAAATGAGGCGTTGTGGGCTACCAAGGGGTAGTTGCCTGCAAACTCGATGGCTTCACCCATCACCTTGTTCATGGGGGGGGCTTTGCGGATCATGACATTGGTGATGCCGGTCAAGGATTCGATGAAGGGCGGTATCCAGGTATTGCCGTTCATTAGGCTTTGGTAGCGGTCAGTAATCTGTCCATCTTTTACCAGCACGATAGCGATTTCGGTGGGGCAAGCCCCATGGTCGGGGGACATGCCGGTGGTTTCAAAGTCGAGAATGGCGTAAGTGGTCATGGAGTTACCTTGGTTTTGGGAGCCTCACTGCGTGAACGGGCTGCTATAGGTTCGCTGTACGCTCATCCCGCCAGAGGCGGGACAAGCCTTGCGCATCCCTGGCCTCTGCCGCGCTCCGCTTGGGTTCGCGTGTAGAGATTCTGACGAAATTACTGATTACACTTTTGTAATGTTGAGTTGCCTGTAAATTATTTAAAAATCTGCTTTCCTTCTTAATTAATTTCCCATTGCTCATATAATTTTCTTGTATGTCACGCGAGCATCAGCTTCTTCAATTTTGTAGCATGAATGGTAATCTGGATCATAGGGGTTCGGAAGTAATTGGAATGATGGGTTTGCTAGTGCATTTGATACACGTAGCACCATGAATACTTCTTTCTGCTTATTATTGGATGGTTTGGCTAGGTGCATGGCTAGTCTTATTTCTGATGATCCCATAGTAAAAGTCTCTTGATATCCTTCTGTAGACTTAACTTCAATATAGTAAGTATATCCTTGTAGGGCGACTACAAAATCACAACCCTTGCTGTCATCTGTTTCAGTATTCAGGCCAATAACCGCACTGTTACTGGATACCCATGAAGAAGAGGAAACAATAGATGTTCCATAACGTTGTTGTAACATTCGAAATGCATGTATTTCTCCACTTAGACCGATCAATCTTTCTAATGATCTGGTTGAGTATTTAGGGGTGCTATTTCTATTATTTATTTGAGTTTGATTGTAAACTTGGGGTTTAGCTTTTTGAATAATTTTGTCTAGTGGGGTTGTAGTACTGAGATCGATTGGAATGATTTCTTTTAAGGAATCATGCGGTAATGCATCAGTGATGTGAGTCCATAACCCGGATAAATTTTCTGTTAAGTTATCGTATTCTTTACCGCAGACGTTGATAAGACGTTTCTTCCGTTGTGCCTCCTCTCTCCGTGCCTGAACTTTTTCTTCTACGCATGAGATGTCATCTTGTGAAAGTTCTAGTAGTTGGCATAAACTTACAAACCCTTTAGATTGTTCAAGAGTAGACCAAAAAGATGACGATGTGGGTGTTGTATGATTTTTTAAGTTTTCAATTAATGTCCAAATGTAGTCCTCTCCCCATGTGTTGGAATATACGGTATCTTTTGCAATAGCCAATAGCTCTGCACTCCAGTTTTCTGTTTTGCAATCCCATTCAGGATTACTTTCAATTCCTTTCTTTACCGCCCACGCTAGTCTAATGTTTTTTAAAGTCAGTAATGATTTGCTAAGCTTTTCCTTATTGTCACGAGCGACTTGAAGCGGATCTGATTCAGTATCAACTCCTTCTGCTTTCAGAGATTCTAGAAGCTGTTCAATACTATTGGATTTTTCAATCGCACGAACTTCATTTGGATTTATTTTGTATTTTTCAAATAAAGGGATGGTTTGTTGTAGAATCAGTTGACAGTTAACTTCCCATAAACTATTTTCAAATTCCACTGGATACTTCATATCTCTAATCTGACCCGATAGCTCCTGGAATATCTCATTTTCTTTGTGTCGAGATGATAATTTTGCAATCAGTGTTCTTAGAATAGGTGTGATACTTCCAATATGTCGTTTAAAATCAGAGTAGGCATCAATGTTTTTTACAGGGCAATCACCAAAAGAAATTAAGGATAAATTCCATGCTCTAAGGTTTATACTTTCACCCAAGTGCTTGTAGGCTTTATACCCAAAGCTATAAGTATCAGGAGAGTTTTCTGCCATTTTAACTAGAGAGTATCCATCAAGTCTGGCATCGTTCAATTGGTCGATGAATCCTGTCACAGCATCATCTGTATTGGCCTGCATTAAATTTTCAATGTCTAAATCAGGGTATAGAATTCTGATTAATGGAGCTATTTTTCTAATTAGCAGGCTAACACTTCCCTTCCAATATTCGCATACTTCGTCGTAGTTTGTTTCTGATAATTTTATTTGTTCTAATGCTTTGATGATATTGTTTCTTGAAGTATTTTGGCCAATAAGGCTAAATACAAATTTGATTTGAATTTCAAGATCATCCCGTCCAATAATATTGGAAAAAGCTTCACTTAATGTGCTTATATCAGTTATTGACTCGGCATTGATAAAAAGAGTTTTTTTGTCATGCTGCCAAAATGCAGACACTGGCAAAGGATTGTCTATAACTAACTCAGTATCACGATATAGAGCAATTCTAAGGTTATTCACAATATCAATATTTGCTTCTTGAAATGCATGTATACGATCCTTGAACGCTTGTGTGGTTGTACCATGTGACTGTGCGCCATCGAAGGCAGCAATAGTCAGAATTATAGGAATTGTCCACCCAAGTTTCTCATTATCCTGTAGTTTAATTCTTTGAGTAGGCTCTGCCTTTTCTCCATCAAACAGGGGTAACGGTTTTAGTGTAGATGCTTTATATACAGCATTAGGATATGCAACAGTAAAATAATTTGCAAGACGCTCCGCATCTTTTTTATCTATAGCAATAATTGGTAATCCAAAATTTTTTAATTCTGTAAGAAAAGATTTGCTTGAGTCTGGAAGGTAGACAGGATCTATCTTACTAGGTTTTTCTGCCGTAAGTGATGATGCTTTCCCTTTCTGGACGAGTAGGTGTGTAGGAAATTTTGTTGTGTTAGATGGCTCAAAAGCACTCCACGCAGCCCTAACTTGACCAAGGAATACATCTCGGTGGGGGATTTCATTGTTTTCTACTGCATTGATTAATGCTTCAATCAAATGTAAATTGTCCGACTTATTCTCAGGGGAATAAGATGGCATCTTAAGACTGCACATGATTTTTGCTAAAGCAGGATTCATATCTATTTGGCTTGCCAAATGGTAAGGTAATGGTTTCAGATATGAAAACAACCACTCTCGACGATTGCTTAATTCAGACGTGGGAACATGCCAGCGCTCAGATGGGCGATACCATTCAAGTTTATTATTTTTTTCAACAGGAATGCCTATCCAATTCATATTCTCTAATATCCATTTTAATGGTGATTTTAGTTTTTTAGAATAATATTGTCCTGTATCTTTATTTATAAGTAATTATCCAAAAGTTATCGTGTATTTTTCGCCAAAGCCAGCCAGTATAGC
>NZ_CALMZC010000063.1 GCF_937873765.1 uncultured Thiothrix sp.
TCGCTTAAGTTACTACCGCTTTAGTGGCTCTTCAACTCCTCTGGTGCATGACCACATTCCTAAGGATGTTTTGAAGCGAACTTGGCGAGGTGCAAAACCGCCTAAAAGAATAGGCTAAACACGGGACTAGTTTTGCGTAGACTTTAGGGGTTATATTATTGTTTTATAGAGCATTCGCTTTATTAGCCTGGATAACCTCGATTAAAAGAGGTAGTTTGATGTATGGGTATTTTTCAGCAATTACGTGTAGCAAGACTCCAAAAACGTCTGGAGTTTTTAGATAGTAAACTGACTCGATTGTATGGGGCACGAGACAGTGAAACACGTGTTGAGGAAAAAATTCGTCTAGACGAAATTATCGAACAAGTTAAGCAGGAGTTAACTGAAGCTGAAAAGGAATTCACTCAGCTAGCAAGCGTAGACCCCAAATCTGAATCTAACCAACCTAGTTCTGCAACTGTTGTAGCCCAACCTATATCACCACCTATTAGCACAGTGAATAAGCAGTTATTAGGAGTTATTTCACTAGTAGCTATTTCACTAGTAGCTTTAGGCATTACTGCATGGTTTGGTGGGATTAGTAATTTACTAAGCAAAAAAGTAGTTTCATCCCAGTTCTTTGAGCCAGAATTAGTCTCAATTCCAGCAGGTTCGTTTGAAATGGGTTGTACTGTAGAAATAGCTTGCACTCCTAACGAATATCCAGTTCATACCGTTCATATACCTGCTTTTGCTGTAGGCAAATATGAAGTCACGTTCGCAGAGTGGGACGCTTGTGTAACTGATGGAGTGTGTTACAAAGCATCAGATGAATGGGGGCGAGGTAGACAACCGGTGATAAATGTAAACTGACCAGATGTGCAAAACTATCTAACATGGCTAAATCAAAAAACTGGTAAAAATTATCGCCTACTAACTGAAGCTGAATGGGAGTATGCTGCTCGTGCAGGGACTAAAACCCTTTTCCCATCAGGCAATTGCATAAGTACTGATCAGGCAAATTACAATGGAACCATTGATAATATAAATGTTTACTGCCCACAAACAGGAATAAACCGAAAAAAAACTTTGGAAGTAGGAAACTTTGCTACCAATGCGTGGGGTTTACATGATATGCACGGTAACGTATTTGAAATTATACAAGACTGCTACTATGAGAGTTATCGTGAGACTCCAACAAATGGCGAAGCGTGGGAGGATGAAGATGTTTGTAAATCCCGGCGCATGATGCGCAGTGGTTCTTGGAAAGAACCAATAGACAATATACGCTCTTCTAATCGTTCAGCTTATGCACCAACTATACGTAGCAATTTTATTGGTTTTCGGGTAGCTCAGACACTTTAGGAATAATGCAGGGAGAGTATATAACATACGCGCCAACTTAAGCCCCAATCCCATAGGTTAAACACGGCTCACCCCCATTTCCCAGCATGGGTTCAATAGCGCAAGAATGGGGTTTGGTAAACATTGCAACTTTCGCTTTCTGGGGCGTTCGCTCAAGCTTTTGATGTTGTCAT
The DNA here is from genome assembly GCF_937873765.1 of uncultured Thiothrix sp. GTDB lineage: Bacteria > Pseudomonadota > Gammaproteobacteria > Thiotrichales > Thiotrichaceae > Thiolinea. Next base: position 1,518 of record NZ_CALMZC010000063.1, read on the forward strand.
CACCGAAACGTTTATCGACCGGGAAGCAGGCTTTTATGCCTGCTTTCAGGTTATCCGCGACGGTTATCCAGAGTCGCCTATCGGTGAATCTTCGGGGATGGTCGAGTTTGCGCCTAGCCTTGGCAAAGCGACTTTACATCATCTTTTCCAGAACTGCCGCGTACAACAATTTGCCATGTAGGTACAGTTCCGCCAGTTTTGAACCTTTGTGCGCCCGTAGCCCATCGACATCCAACAAACTTTTGAGGCGTTTGATCACCAGCTCGACCTGCCAGCGGACACGGTAGAGTGCAGCGGCGGTACTGGTGCAAAGTACTTCGGGCGGTAGTGAGGTGGAAATCAGTACCCATTCGCTTAAGGTAAGGGCTTCATTGCTGGGTTTACGCCCTTTGTCTTTGGCGCGTTGATGGGCTTTGCGGCGGGCTTCGGCGGCTTTTTCGGCAGGCAAGGGGATGGCGTGAAGGTAGCCTTGCATCCGTTTGTTGCCGTGGCATAACCAGACGGGGACACCACGGGGGCAGTTGTTGCCCAGTTTACGTAAGCGGGCGTACCAGTCGATTTTCACCATGCGTCCGGCATCTTCGCCTGTGCCTTCCTCATACAGGTTTATGCTGTGGGCGTTATAGCGCAATATTACCTCACCGCCTCGGTCGATGAACGGCACGAGCGTTTGGGGTTGGTTGTAACCCCGGTCAATCAGCACCACATCGCCTGCTTCCAGTTTGTAATGGTCGAGGTTTTCGCCTTCTTTATCGGTGGTCACTTCGACTTGATGCAGGCTCAGGTTGATCAAGTCAATGGCGATATGCAGGCGGTACGTCGTGGCGGTTGCACCCGGTTCTTGCACGGTCGAGCCGTCGATGACAATGAAACGCAGTTTGCCGCTGTCCATCACCTCGGTCAGCCCCAATACACCTGCCAACAAGGATTTTACCCAAAGGGTACAGGCTTCCAGCCTTTTTTTACCGCCGTATCACTCAGGTAGCCCTGCATCTGGGCTATTTCTCCGGCACAACGGCGTAACGATAAGTCCAAACCGCAGTAGGCAAGCACTAACTGGAGCAGTTGCAGCGGACTTTTGATCTTGCGGGTGCGGGCAAATGCCTTGAATTCATACGCTTGTTGGTGATAATCGGCAGGCAGGGTTGGCAGGAATGGGGCAAAACAGCTATCAAGTGGGGGGGCAACTTCATGGGAACTTTCACTTTGGTCGCTAAAATCATCCTATATGGGGTTGCCACACCCACTTTCCCAGTGTTTAACAACAGGTTGCGAGCTTAAGTTGGCGCGTATGCCAGTTAATCCACCCTTAACTCAAGCAGGTAAGTTCTTTGCAGGCTTATATGCTTTGTATGCAGGTTTAGTGTTTATTGCTATGGCCGCCTTGTTGTTTACCCCGTTTTTACATCGGCTTTTGCACAAATTTCATTGGGACTTAAAGGGTTAAAGCTTGATTTTTCTGCAAAAAAAGTATTTTCATAGTCTATTCTGTCCATTTCTGTAGATAGCTGCTTGACACCTCCTAAGTGGATCAAGCAGGATTAAAACCTACCATCTTTTTTTGGCTACTGTTTCTTTTTATGCAAGTTTTTGTCTTAAAAAGAACAGCACAGAGCAGAACTGCTGAGGAGAAAGTTGATGCCCACCTTTACTAAAGATTCCCCTGTCTATACCTATTACCCGCTGTTTAAATGGGGTGTTTATAGCTTACTGGCGATCAATATAGTTCTGTTTTTTCTGCATGAAACTTTTATTGAGGGTTTAGAGACTTTAGCGTGGGTAGCCTTGCTGCTACTATTTGAATGGGAGACTTCTCAGCTCGATAAACCTTATATTAATAAATGGGAAAAATACGCTATTCATCTTGGGCGACTGCTGGCTTATGTGATTATTTTGTATTCTGCGTATGAGTACGCCACCCCAGAATATCGTGCTGAACATGGCCCCTTAGATATGTATAACTCTTTGACTTGGCTTGTTATTGTCGCGCTCTTAGAATATGACGTCTATGCTAATGGTTTATACGGACGTTTTGAGTGGCATGTGCGTAATACTATAAAAATCATTTTATATGCTGCTTTATTTGTCTATGCAGGAATGTGGGCTTATGAAGGTGGTATTCTAGATTTTTATGATGCTACCTTATGGATCATTTGTTTCTTTGCAATCGAGTTGAACATTTTCAAATTTGAAGAAACACTACCTTATAGTGGCGAAGAAGAAGTTAGAGATAAGCCTGCTAGTTAACGAGCGCTTATGTCTGAAGTTTCAAACGGCCAAGTTAATTACTTAGTCTTTTTAGCTCTAGTTGTAGTGATTTTCTTGGTTGTTGAGGTTGATTTGGGTGTTTTTTGAATAGTGGTACGAGAACGCCGATATTTTAAATAACCTAAATACAAAATCGTGGCTAAGGCAAACATCAAATAGGGTAGTGAAAAACGCTGATTAAAAATCAGCAGATAAAGTTCATCCACCCAATCACGTTCTATCGCTTCCACTTGCTTGCTGTCTAAATGCTGATAACGTGTGACATAGGGGTTATCATTGCCCTGTGCTTGGCGAATCAGCTCGTTGCGCTGTTCTTCCCAAGCATCAACTGGATCAAGATTATTCCAAGCGGTAAATAATTGGAGTTGCTGACTACTGAGTGCTAGGTGATAGCGGTCGCGCATGTAGAAATTAATCCGTGCTACATCGCCATAGACATTATCAGGTGGTTCGGCAGTGCGTGTTTTAAAATTAATTTCCATATTTACTTTAGTTCCATAAAGCCGCTCCTCACCACTGATCATCGCATAGGAAAAATTACTGCGGTCGCCATTGAGTTCGCCAATCGTGGGAACTAAATTGTGCATATCGGCTTCCATTTGCCGAAAGTTTACACTTTGATCTCGACAGTAAGCACGTCCACCTTGCTGCCAACACTGCAATTGATGCCCAAACACCCAAGCAGGTACTACATGTTCCCATTCAATTCGTTTGGCACGTTCGGGATTTTTACGCGCTTGATATCCGCAGCTTTTCCAATCTGGCACTAGGAGTTTTTGCTGGGTAAAAAAACGGCAGCCACTATAAAAGTCAATAGGGTGATTTTTGTAAATCTTTTGTGCCAACACTAATTTCGACTGGCTGAAAGAATAATCGCCACCATGTGCGGCTAAGGGGGCTGGTTCTAGGCTTGCGATGTCTTCATCAATTAAATCACCGTCTTGAGTCATATAGCGTTGTAAACCTGCTAGAAAAACTTTACGCACAGCTCGTTGATCTGTTGTGTAAGCGTCAGCTTGGTCGTAACTAAATAAAGCTTGGGAACTAAGAGATGGACTATTATTGATTTCAGCTTGAACCACTGAGCTAACAATAAGAGCGATGCATAGGAAAGAATAAAGGCGCATAAAGTCAAAAGCTTTGGCTGCAAACCTTAGACCTTAAGCTGAATTTTGAAAGGATGCAATGTTAACCGTGGACTGACTTAGTGTTCATTAAAAACTAAGAGGTGCTGGGTTAGCACCTCAGTTGCAGTTAAACCAAGCTAAATTAAGCATTCACCATGCCTAAAGCTGCCTCTACTTGATGGATAAATTGGCTTTCACGTGGATCATGCTTGTCCGCTGCTGCAATTTGTCTTAATACCGCTAAGCATTGATTTTTTGCTTCAGAGCTGTTGAATAAAACGCATTGTTGCTGAATGAAGGCTTCGGTTTTTTCTGGTGTCTCTAAAGCCTTACGCACACTAGCAATTTCACGCAGGGTGAAGAGGGTGATATCGGTCACTGAGTGCCATTCGATTTTTTGCAGGCTACGATTAAAAGCATCTTGTTCACTGAGGGATAGCTTCTTATCTTGATAGCGTGCTAACAGCATCAAACGGACTAAAGCTTCATTTTGAGTTTGTTTAGCTAGCTGCTCTTGTTGTTTTAGGGCTGATTTTTTCATCTTTTGACTCTTTTTATGGTTATTAATTAAGTTAATGAGCTTGGCTCAAAAAATGCCTAATCTATTGGGATAAAATTATACTCAGCTCTTAATAAAACAAGCAAATAAATCAATTAATATAAATAAAATTAATTACGGGCTTCCCATAGATAAGTATCCATTGCCAAAGCACCATAAGTAACTTCGGGGGCGAAGCGTCTGAGCCGGTCGTCAGTGGTACTAGCACCGAAAGCAACGAATAAGGGTAGGATATGATCCTCCGTCGGGTGAGCAGTTGCTCCATAAGGTGCTTGCGTCCGATAAGCTAGTAGTTCTTTTTCTGCCCGAGCTTGCAATTTCTCAGCCAGCCAATTACTAAAGCTTAAAGCCGCCGGTAAAGGTTCATCCGAGTGTGATAGCCAGCCAAAATTATGCGTCACTGCACCGGAAGCTATAATTAAAATACCTACAGTACGTAAGCTGTGTAAGGCTTGACCTAATTTCATATGCCAAGCAGGGTCGGCTTGAGTTTGAATAGATAATTGTGCCACCGGTATATCTGCTTTTGGAAAAATAGACAATAAGGGAATCCAAGCACCATGATCTAAACCACGATGTGGATCGATGTGCAAAGGCAAGGCTGCTTTATCAAAAGCCGCTTGCACTAAGGGGGCTATTTCAGGAGCCCCCTTGGCTGGATAAGTCATCCGATATAAAGGTGCTGGAAAGCCACCAAAGTCATAAATAGTCTGTGGATGTGCTGCTGTACTTAAAGTAGGTGTAGCCGTTTCCCAATGTGCCGAGACCACCAAAATCGCTTTGGGACGCGCTAAAGAGACACCTAATTGCTGCCAACAAGCTAAAGTAGGCGTTTGCGCTTGTAAAGCAATATCGGGAGACCCATGCGAGACGAATAAAACGGGAGTAGGCATGTTATAGCCTCAAATTAATAAGATGCTTATTCTATTACTAACTATAATTTGAGAGAATTAGCTTATAATTAAGAATTTATTAGCTATAAGTTAAGAATAAAGGCTTCCCATGCTAAGGGATGAGGTTGCCAACGGTATTGTTTTAGTAGTACATACCCTAAAGCGTTGAATTCGACACCTTCTTGCAATAAACGTTCGCGTTGTTCATCTGCGCCACTCAGCGAAAGCTTAGCTAAACTGAGTTGGCCTTGGCTATTCACAACTCGATGCCAAGGTACCTCGGTCTGTTCGATTAAAGCCTGTAGAGAGTAACCCACTAAACGCGCATGGCGCGGTAAGCCAGCCAATGTAGCAATATCACCATAAGTCGAGACGCTACCAACCGGAATTTGCTTAACAACTGCATAAATGCGTGCTTGTTTACTCAGTTTAGGCATGGAGCTTACTTAATCGGAACAAGCAGCTTTGAGAAATGCAGCCCGATCTAAGAGTTTTAGATAGCCTTTGGTCTCGCTGATGAAGCCTTGACGTTTCCATTCGGAAATAAAACGGCTCACAGTTTCAATAGTTAAACCCAATAATTCGCCTATTTCACCACGGGCTAAAGGTAGAGCAACTCCATCTGGGGTGAGATAGCCGCTGTCATACCAGTTGACTAAGAAAGAAGCTAAGCGCTCAGGAGCTTTCATCACACCTAAAGCTAACATTTGATTTTCAGCAGCACGCAGATACTGTAGCCAGCGTTGAGTCATGGCTGTATCAATCTCCGCATAGTGCTTTTTTAGGTGTGCTAAATCAGCGAAGGGTAAGCGGCAAATTTCAATAGTGCACAGTGGAGTCGCACTATGGCTGTAGTTCTCATCTGCAAAGCCATCAAAGCCAAATAATTCCCCCGCTCCGAGTATGCGGATAATTTGGGTGCGCCCATTCGGCAAACTCTTGGTAAGTTTGACCATGCCTTTACGCAAAGTGTAAGCACTTTGTGCCACTGCACCTTGGTGATAAATCGTTTCTCCCGCTTGATATTGGATTACAGCGGGTTGGAAATGTTGTATCTGTGTTAGGCGCTCAGCAGGTAGTTCAGCAAAAATACTTAGATGTCGAATAGGGCAAGTTAAGCAATGACCTTTACCTTTGATGCTAGACATAGTGGCTCCTGAAGGCGCGCAGTGCTGTAAATGAATGATTAGTACAGATTTATAAGCAAAGTCTAACATACTAAAACAGATAGTTTGAAAAACTATAGTTTCTATAAATAGCTTCTCTGCCAGTTATCGTTTAAGTTTGCACCTTACTACTGATTTATATCCAGTACATGGATAGATTTGTGTCAGGATCTCCTTGCAGTTTGTGGCTGAGGAAGTTCAGGGTGAAAAGATTTGTGGCGGGCGTTTGCTGTTTACTATGCAGTCTTCAAGTACAAGCGGAAATGACTGTATCTAGTGTTAGTCCTAGTTCAGGGGAAATTAGTAGTACCTCCACATCAATTCTAATTAGGGTACATATTCCCGCGCTTGTCAGGCTGAAACTGGATACTGCTGTGCAACCCATAATAAGTGAAACCAATTTACAGAATAATTCAAGCTTAGTAGTCAGTTGTCATACCCAGCAAGGTCTACCTTTAGCTCAGTGTACTACTCGGCAAATAGGTCAGGTCTACACCTTAACAACCTTGTAGGCTCACGAGTTTTAGCAAAAAACTGCAGGTGGTTTGTGGATTCGCAAAGCACCCAGTGGCCAGCCTAAGTACCTTAGCGCTTTAAAACTAAAATTTAAGGTAGCGTCAAAATGGCAGGCTCTAAGCAAATCAGTCGACGTAAGTTTTTAATTGGCATCACCTCTGCTGTAAGTGGAGTGGGTGCAACTGCGCTAGTGACTCCTTTTCTATTATCTATGTCACCTAGTGCGCGGGCTTTAGCCGCAGGTGCACCGGTAGAAGTTAATCTCAGTAAAATAGCTGAAGGGCAATTACTAACGACAGTTTGGCGGGGTAAACCTGTTTGGATCGTGCATCGCACGGATAGTATGCTAGAAGCACTTGCTGGGAATGATTCGAGTTTACGGGATCCTGCTTCTACAGTGACTGAGCAGCAACCTAGTTATGCGCAAAATCCTTATCGTTCACGTGAACCAAAATATGCCGTTTTAATCGGGATTTGCACTCATTTAGGGTGTTCACCGAGTTATCGCCCTGAGCTAGCACCTGCAGATTTGGGGACAGACTGGAAAGGTGGCTGGTATTGTCCTTGTCATGGTTCACGGTTTGATTTAGCAGGACGCGTTTACAAAAACGTACCAGCAGCAACGAATCTGGTAGTACCTCCTTATTACTTTATTAATGAAATTACTCTACTGATAGGCGAAGATTCCGCTGCTTAAAGCTTGACAAATTGAGTAACTACTGAGTGGCTTGAGGCAAATGAATAGTAGCACCTAAGACCATACTGGGTGCTGCGTGCATTGCACCAATTTACTGCTGTTTTGAATTGCTGGCAGAGACAAAAAGAGGCACAATATCGCAAATTAACTTAAGGATTGCAGGGAATGGCGTCCAGTGGCAACACGGGCTTGAAACGGATCATTAAGGCAGGGCAATACTCTTGGCAGGGCATTCGTGCTGCTTATCAATATGAAGAGGCCTTTCGTCAAGAGATCTGGGTGTTATTCATCGCGGTTCCGCTGGCCTTATGGCTTGGAGCTGATGGTGTGGAAAAAGCCCTAATGATTGGCAGTGTGCTGCTCCTACTGATTGTCGAGCTTTTGAATTCAGCCGTAGAAGCGGTAGTAGATCGGGTTGGTGTTGAGCGTCATGAATTGGCGGGTCGGGCTAAAGATATGGGTTCAGCCGCAGTGACAATCGCCATTATAAATGCAATTGTAGTCTGGCTAGTTATGCTTTTTTGATAAACATCATGTTGAGAGGTTTCCGAAAAGTGCATTCTGGCACACACTCCCAGCGGAATATTACAGTTTTCTTAAATAGGCACTTGGTATATTCTTGCGCGTTTAGTAAGAGTTTTGTAAGTTTTGGTTTTTTAATTTAGTGTTGAGGGCAAGTGATGGCTCATAGTGCAGTAGTCTCTTCGGAGCAATATAACTATGAAATCGTGAAGAAATTCGCGATTGCCGCTATTGTCTGGGGTATCGCTGGCATGACAGCCGGGGTGTATATCGCGTCAGAATTGGCTTGGCCATTTTTGAATTTTGATATCGCTCAGATCACCTTTGGACGGTTGCGGCCGGTGCATACAAGCGGTGTTATCTTCGGCTTCGGCGGTAATGCGTTGTTTGCAACGTCTTATTACATTGTACAGCGTACCTGTCAAACTCGATTAGCTGGTGGAACCTTCTGGCCGAATTTCACCTTCTGGGGTTGGAATTTAGCGATAGCTATTGCGGGTACAGGCTATTTGTTTGGTATTTCACAAGGTCGTGAGTATGCTGAACCAGAATGGTATATCGATCTTGCGATTGCAGTAGTTTGGGTCGTTTACTTCCTGATCTATACTGTTACTTTAGTCCGTCGGAACCAACCACATATTTATGTGGCTAACTGGTTCTTCATGTCATTTATTCTCGCAACTGCTTTACTCCATATTTTCAATAACTTGGCAATGCCAGTTAGCTTATTGGGTATTAAATCTTATAGCTTGTTCTCAGGTGTCCAAGATGCGATGACTCAATGGTGGTATGGGCATAATGCGGTTGGTTTCTTCTTAACAGCTGCCTTTTTAGGAATGATGTATTACTTCGTACCTAAGCAGGCAGGTCGTCCAGTTTACTCTTATCGTTTGTCAATCGTGCACTTCTGGGCATTGAGTTTCATGTATATGTGGGTGGGTACTCACCACTTGCACTGGACAGCAATTCCTGACTGGACTTCATCTTTAGCAGCCGTATTCTCTATTCTGTTATTGATGCCATCTTGGGGTGGGATGATTAACGGTATCATGACTTTGTCAGGTGCTTGGGACAAACTGCGTACTGACCCGATCATGATGTTCCTGATCACTTCTTTATCCTTCTACGGTATGTCCACCTTCGAAGGCCCGATGATGTCTCTGAAAAGTGTGAACGCTCTGTCCCACTATACTGACTGGACAGTAGGTCACGTACACTCAGGTGCTTTAGGTTGGGTTGCGATGGTTTCTATCGGTTCCTTCTATCACATGATTCCACGTTTATGGAATACCACTATTTATAGTACTAAGCTGATTTACACCCACTTCTTCTTAGCGACTATTGGTGTCATTCTATATATCACTGCTTTATGGGTGTCAGGGATTGGTCAAGGTTTGATGTTACGTGCGTTCGATGAATACGGTAACTTAGCCTATACCTTCGTTGAAACAGTGGTGTTTATGCATGGTCCATTGGTGGCACGTGCTATCGGCGGTATGTTCTTCGTATCTGGTATGTTAGTCATGGCGTATAACATCTATATGACCATTGCACGTGCTAAGCAAGAAGAAAAAGCGCCAGTCATTGCTGTTGCACAGGCCTAAGGAGAGGGAAGGATGTTAAAACACGAAAGTATTGAAACCAACTCAGGTCTGTTAATCGTTTTGACTTTAGTCGCGATTGGTATCGGCGGTTTGGTTGAGATTGTTCCGTTGCATTATATCGATAGCACGATTGAAGACGTAAAAGATCCACAAACTGGGGTAGAGATGGTTCGTCCTTACTCACCCTTAGAGTTACGCGGTAGGGACATTTACATTCGTGAGGGGTGCTATACCTGCCACTCACAAATGATTCGTCCTTTCCGTGATGAGGATTTGCGTTATGGTCACTATTCTTTGGCAGCAGAGTCTAAATATGATCATCCCTTCCAATGGGGTTCTAAACGTACAGGGCCAGACTTAGCACGTGTTGGTGGTAAGTACTCAAATGCATGGCATACCCAGCATCTGATTGCGCCACGTTCAGTGGTGCCAGAGTCAATCATGCCCAATTACCCTTGGTTGTTAGAGACTGAGCTAGATTATGCGGATGTGGGCGCTCGTATGATAGCGCTGAAAAAGGTTGGCGTCCCTTATACTTTGACTAAAGACGAATATACTGGTTGGACTGACGACAAAGGCCAAAAACATCCGGGTACGGTCGAGCGTTTTGGTGAGAAAGTTGCCAATACCTTAGATATCAATCGTGCTGAAGATAACTTATTAGCCCAAGCCAAAGCAGGTAACTACGACGGTGATCCTTCTTCTATTAGTGAAATGGATGCGCTAGTCGCTTACTTACAAGTCTTAGGGACGATGGTTGATTTCAGTAAGTTTGATGAAGACCACTTTATCCAGTTCCGTTGATCTGGCCCATAGAGATTGTGTGATACTGACTGGTTAGGAGAACTAATAATGCTAGCAGACTTATGGATGTGGATTACCGATTTAGGTAATAGCAAAATAGTGGCGTTAGTGATTTTCTTCACCACTTTTGTTGGTATTGTGCTGTATGTCTATTCCAATAAAGCACGTAGCGAACGCCTTGAATCGTATCGCTATGTTCCTTTTTTGGATGATGATGAACACAAACCGCAAGCAGAATCACCAAAGAAGCAAGGTGAGAAATAAATTATGGCAAGTCCTGTAAAAGATCCTTTGACTGGGGCAGAAACCACCGGACACGTGTGGGATGAGACCCTACAAGAGTTTAACAATCCCTTACCGCGTTGGTGGCTATGGACCTTCTATGCAACGCTTCTATTTGCATTGGTCTATTGGTTCACTTATCCCTCTTGGCCTATTGGTAGCGGCTATACCAAAGGTTTTAGTACGCTGACTTATAAAACTGATGCGGGTGAAACCAAGACTACTCATTGGAATATGCGTGCTTTACTGGCTCAAGACATGCAGACAGGTGAGCAAGCACTGAAGCAAAAAGCTTATTTAGATAAAGTAGCGGCTGCTTCTTACGAGCAAATTGCCCAAGATCCAGATATGAGTTCCTTTGTGCGTTCTTACGGTAATGGTATTTTCGGTGATAAATGTGCTGGTTGCCACCAAGCAGGCGGCCAAGGGGTAGCGGGTTTATTCCCAACTTTAGTTGACGATGACTGGTTGTGGGGTGGTAATGTTGAGCAAATCCATCAGACTATCGTCGGTGGTCGTAATGGTTATATGCCAGCTTATAATACTACTTTAAATCCGGAACAAGTTGATGAAGTGGCTAACTATGTTTTGAGTATGTCAGGTATTGAGCATAATGCTGAAGCAGCCGCTAAAGGTCAGAAGATTTTTAATGGCTATGCAGGCGGTTGTTATCAATGCCATACCGCAGAAGGCAAAGGTTTGTATTCACAAGGTTCTGCTAACTTAACTGATAAAATCTGGACAGTAGCTGATACAACTGCTGAAGAAACCCCAGAAGAGCGCTTGAAGCTGGTTAAGAACGTCATTACCAACGGCATTCAACGCCAAATGCCAGTGTTTGGTGCTAAATTAAATGAAACTGAAATTAAAGTTTTAGTGGCTTACTTGAAGCAAATGTCTGGTACTCAACAGCAGTAAATCGCTGATATCCTCCTCTACGATGAGTTGAGGAGGATATGTCTCTCTTTTTCCCTCCCTCATTTCTAAAAAACTCCTCTTTTGCCCGCTTACTTATAAAAAATGTGTGAATTATTGGTCATGCACCAGAAGAGTTGAAAAACATCTGATTAATGAATTCGCCAAT
>NZ_CALMZC010000064.1 GCF_937873765.1 uncultured Thiothrix sp.
GGACGGCCTGAAAAAAACCGTCCGACAATTTGTGTAGATACTTATGCCGCAAGGGGGGAAGGGAGCATAGATGGCAATAAACTGCGTAATAGCGCCAACACCTCCACCAAATTCGCCTCATCGCCGAGCAAGCTCTCCACATTATCCACCACAATCAACACGCGCTGATTTTCCAGCTCACGTTGAATCGGCTGGAGCGCCTGTTTTAAATCGGGGTACTCGGCAACAACATAATAATCGCCAACTAATTGCTTACCCAATACATCCACCACCGCCCGCACATGACGATTGTAGCCATCCTCGACACTAATAAACGCCGCCCGATCTACCCGCCCACTCCGCACCAACCATCGCGCCAGCTCCACCGCTAGCGTGGTCTTACCTATCCCACCCTGACCGCGTAATACTGCATAAGGTTGTTGCTCCAATAAGCGCTCCACCTGCAACAACTCTCGACTGCGCCCAATAAAGGTATGCGCGGGAGTTTCGGGTAGCCAACCCAATTGCAATGCACGTCTGTGCGTATTCACCCGCTGCGCCATTTCAGAGGGTAAGGTCTGGAATAAAGCAGGGTCAAAGTACTCTTGATACAAAATGGGTACAAACCAATCCTGTAAATGCACATCGCCCACACTCGGCTGCGCAAAGCGAAAGGTTCTACGCATTAAAGCACTTTGCCCTTTTAACATCGCCGAGGCGACCCGTTCACCTTGTGCTAGAGCTTGATAAAATGGCTCAACAAATTGCTGCGCCGTTACCACCAGCACACTATGGGTCATCGCCACCACTGAGCTAATACCCTGTTGCAATAAACTAGCCGCCACCGAATCAGTAGGATTTTTATCACTTTGCGCACTTTGGCACGCTTCCAGCACGACTAGAGGAATCCGATAATCGCGCAATAATGCTGCTAGCTTATCCGCATGAACCAAATCCATGCGGCGCTGTTCGAGTTGCTTACTATCCTCAGCCTTTTCAAAGCACAACGCCCCCAGCCCGTATTGCGCGTCATACACACCATGACCATCAAAATGCAGCACATGATAGGGTTCATTAGCGCGACTCGCCCGCTGCAATTCTTGCTCTAAAGCCTGCACTGTCGCGGGTGATAATAAAGTCAATTGCACTAAACTCCCCAGATTTTCAACCGCACTCACCAAAGGCAAGGCACTAGCGCGATGGTCAATATAGCCCACACCTTTTTCTTCAGGTCGACTGGTGACTAATAAAATCCGAATCGGGAGACTGAGCTGCAAGGCTTCATGCTGTTGGTAATTAGGTAAACGGCGGCGTACTCGAATCGGATATTTACCCTCAGCTAAATACCCCTCACCATCATGCAATAGCTCCCAAGGCACGGCTTGTAAGCGACTCGCTGCCATACGCGCCTGCTCTTGCTCCTCAGTACTCGCGCCTTCCATTACTTCAGCACTGATTTGCACTGAAAAACGCCGATCTGCGTCCTTATGCTGATGCCACGCTTGGAGTATTGGGTGGCAATAATCTTTACCTAGTGTGGCTTGATAAAGCGCTTTGCCCCATTGCGGCAATAATTTTTCAAAATCCTCAGCACGAGCACGAAAAATACCCACCGCCCATACATGATATTGCTCTAAGTACCAACTCAATTCTTCTAAGCCTTGCATACCCTTGGCTGGAATCGGCAAAGTAAATTTAAACGTTTTAGTTTCAATGGGACGCTCGGCTGAATTACCTGCGTCAAAGATTAATTTAGCTCTAGCACTGACTTGCTCAATATTATTTTCCTGCATTTGAATATGAGGCTCACTTAGCTCTAAACGTAATTCAACCAAAGGCTTAAGCTCTATCCTTTGCGCGATATTCATCTCATCCGGCAGACGCTCACCCAACGCCGCTAAAATACGCGGCATCGCCTCTTCAAGCTTCCCCACGCCTAGCTCAATCTTTTCACCAGCAGGTTCTTCAGTAAAATAACGCTTTAAAGCTTTGGGCGTGATATTAGGTAGCATCAAGGGAATAATGCGAAAATCAGCACGTTCCTTAGCTACTTGCTCAGCTAATTTGATTTCATCAAATACCCAATCAGAATTAATAGCTTCAGGGCTAATGACTACTAGCACATGCCGCGTTGCACGAATGGCAGTTTCAATTTCAGGGCGTAATTGATCACCCCCGCGTAAATTACGCGAATCCACCCAAACTTTTAAACCGTGCGCTTCTAATTGCTCGCGTAACTGTTTGACAAAGCCATCATCGGCAGAAGCATGAGAGATAAAAATAGGTGGGGTAGTCGTCGACATGCAATACTCCTGCGCCGGGGATAAGCGGAGTATATCACTGGACTAAAGGTGGTTTGGGTATCGAGTACTCGATCCGACACTTCAATAAACGAAATGCAAACCAATCACCATAATAATGACCCTGACACTGTGGCTTGAAGTTCTGCTAGATCATGTAGTTTAATTTTTACTAAACTAAGTGGATGAAATTTTAAATTTATTAAAATTAAAGACTGCCGCACTATAGAGGCACTATAGCTATCTTGGAGAGATTGGTATGAACACAGCTAACTACTCAAATGCCTACTGGTTGCCGTTTACCAGTAATCGTGCTTTTCACAAAGACCCACGCATCATTGTTGCGGCAGAAGACCGCTATTATCGAGATGATCGTGGACGCAAAATTTTTGATGGTTTATCAGGGCTTTGGACCTGCGGTTTAGGGCATGGCCAAGCGAAAATTAGTGAGGCGATTGCTAAACAAGCTCAAGAATTGGATTACTCTCCCGCTTTCAATTTCGCTCACCCTAAAGCCTTTGCCTTAGCCGAGCGTGTGACTGAATTTATGCCCGCCGGTTTGAATCATGTCTTCTTTAGCTGTGGTGGCTCAGATGCCGTGGATAGCGCTTTAAAAATTGCCCGTGCCTATTGGCGTAAACAAGGCTTATCCTCTAAAACGCGCTTAATTGGGCGGGTCAAAGGTTATCACGGCGTGAACTTCGGCGGGATTAGCGTGGGTGGGATTGTTGGCAATCGCGCCCTTTATGGTCAAGGTATTGAAGCGGATCATTTGCCGCATACTATGACCGCTACCAATATCTTTTCTAAAGGCCAGCCCAGCACAGGGGTAGAACTGGCGAATGAACTGATCAATATCATTGCCCTACATGATGCCTCAAATATTGCGGCAGTAATTGTTGAACCGATGGCGGGTTCAGCCGGAGTGATTCCGCCACCCGTGGGTTACTTACAGCGTCTCCGTGAAATCTGTACCCAGCATAATATCTTATTGATTTTCGATGAAGTGATTACCGCTTTTGGACGGATGGGAGCGAAAACGGGCGCAGAAGCATTTGGGGTAACGCCCGATATTCTTACCTTCGCCAAGCAAGTCACCAATGGCGTACAACCCTTAGGTGGGGTAGTCGTTAACGATGCTATTTACCAATGCTTTATGGAAAAAAGCGGTATGGAGCACATGATTGAGCTGCCTCACGGTTATACTTATTCAGGCCACCCAATTGCTTGTGCTGCAGGCTTAGCCGCGTTAGATCTTTTGGAAAGTGAGCAGATGATTGAGCGCGTTAAAGCGGCTGCACCGCTCTTTGCAGAAGCTTGGCACGGTCTGAAAGGCTTGCCATATGTCGCTGATATTCGGAACTATGGTTTAGCAGGGGGGTTAACTCTACAAGCCCGTGACGGCGATGCCGTGGTCAGGCCATTTGAAGTGATGAAAAAATGTTGGGAAAAAGGTTTCTATGTACGCAGCGGTGGCGACACGGTGCAATTAGGCTTGCCTTTTACTGTCGAGCCGAAAGAAATTGATGCTTTAGTCAATGCCATTGGTGAATCGATTCAGGAGTTAAATTAAATGAGCCAAGCCATGCAGAAAACTGTGGGACATTTAATCAATGGAGAATTACGCGAAGAAACAGGGCGCACCCAGCCCATCTACAACCCATCCACGGGTGCAGTCAGTAAACAGGTCGCCTTAGCCTCGAAAGCAACCGTGGAAGAAGCCATTGCTGCTGCGCAAGCGGCCTTCCCCGCATGGCGTGAGACCCCACCAGCTAAACGTGCACGGGTGATGTTTAAATTTAAAGAGTTACTCGAGCAAAATGCTAAAGCGATCAATCAATTAATTGGTGAAGAGCATGGCAAGATTGCTCATGATGCGGGGGGGGAGTTACAGCGTGGGATCGAGAATGTCGAATACGCTTGCTATGCTCCTGAATTATTGAAGGGCGAACATAGCCGTAATACTGGCCCTGGGATTGATTCATGGAGTGAGTTCCAACCCCTCGGTGTAGTGGCTGGCATTACTCCCTTCAATTTCCCCGCGATGGTGCCTTTATGGATGTATCCGGCCGCTATTGTCTGCGGTAATACTTTCGTACTGAAGCCCTCTGAACGTGACCCCAGCTCTACCCTATTGATTGCGCAACTAGCGCATGAAGCTGGCTTGCCTGCGGGGGTACTAAACGTGGTGAATGGTGATAAGGAAGCTGTCGATACCTTGTTAAACGATCCCCGTGTGCAAGCCGTAAGCTTTGTGGGTTCAACCCCGATTGCTGAGTATATTTACTCGACCGCTACAAAAAATGGCAAACGCTGCCAAGCACTGGGTGGTGCGAAAAACCACGCGATTGTTTTAGAAGATGCCGATATGGACAATGCGGTCGCACAATTGGTCGGTGCAGCCTTTGGTTCTTCGGGTGAGCGCTGTATGGCTTTATCGGTCGCCGTTGCAGTCGGCGATAATGCAGCTAACCTGCTGATCGAGAAAATGACCGTAGCGATGCAAAACCTGAAAACTGGAGCTTACTCTGACAGTAGCAATGATTTTGGTCCTTTGATCACCAAAGTCCATCAAGACAAAGTGAAAGGCTATATTGATAGCGCAGAACAAGATGGCGCGAAGATTGTAGTCGATGGCCGCAATGTCCAAGTGGCTGGATTTGAGCAGGGTTTCTTTGTCGGAGCGACCTTAATTGATCATGTACAACCGAGCATGATTAGTTATAAGGAAGAAATCTTTGGCCCTGTATTGCAAGTGGTACGCGTAAACACCATGGAAGAAGCTATGCAATTGATCAATGAGCACGAGTATGGTAATGGGACTTGCATCTTCACCCGTGATGGGGAAGCCGCCCGTTACTTCTCAGATCATATTCAGGTCGGAATGGTAGGGATTAATGTGCCTTTGCCCGTGCCCGTGTCTTATCACAGCTTTGGTGGATGGAAGCGCTCCTTGTTTGGGGATTTATCGGCGTATGGCCCGGATAGCGTACGCTTTTATACCCGTCGCAAGACCATCACTCAGCGTTGGCCATCCTCGGCGGTGCGCGAAAAAGTCCAGTTCGCTTTCCCGTCATAATCGATGCTTAAAGGCCAACTCAGTGATAGTAGTTTAAGGCTGTTACGCATCTACAAAACCGTCGTCGAATGCGGCGGTTTTGCAGCGGCAGAAGCAGAATTAAATATCAGTCGCTCGGCGATTAGCTTGGCAATGTCTGATCTGGAGCAACGTTTAGGCTTGCGTCTTTGTCAGCGTGGCCGCACAGGCTTTGCGCTCACGGATGAGGGGGCAAAAGTCTATGACTCTACCTTGCAGCTCTTGGGTTCGATGGAAACCTTTCGTACCCAAGTCAACGAACTCCACAATCACCTACGTGGTGAGCTGAATATTGGCATCACTGATAATCTCGTCACCATGCCTTATATGCGTATTACGGATGCTTTGAAAAGCCTGCATACGCTTGGTCCTTCAGTAAAAATCAATATCCGGATGCTTTCCCCCAAAGATATAGAGTTAGAAGTCTTAGATGGGCGGCTGCATATTGGTGCTGTTCCAGAGCTTCGCCCACTAACAGGCTTAAACTATCTCCCGCTCTATGACGAATTATCATGTTTGTATTGCAGCGCTGAACATCCTCTCTTTGAGTTCGATCAGCAACAATTGGATCGGAAAATGCTCAGCCAACAAGCCGCCGTTTTACCAGCCTACGCACAAACAGTCGCGGTGAAAGAACTGATGCGTGATTTAAAACCGGCGGCTAGCTCCACCGACCGTGAAGGAATCGCTTTTCTGATTCTCACCGGTCAATATATAGGTTATCTACCCACCCACTATGCCCAACGCTGGGTCAATGAAGGTCGGATGCGGGCGCTACTACCCGCAGCACTTAATTACAGCACGGCTTATGCGATTATTACTCGTAAAGGTGCACGCTCGAATTTGGTCGTAAAAACCTTCCTTGAACAACTGCTAAAAACTTCAATTCTGTGAATTAGAAAAAAACTATGCCACTACAACAGGCTAAACACTGGCTCGACCAACACGCGATCCACAAGCCTATATTGACCCCACTAGCAGGTTACACCAACCATGTATTCCTAGTTGAAGCAGAAAACTATCCCAAACGCTCGATTATTCGCATCGCCAATCGGGACTTAGCGGCTGGACTGTGCCCCTTAGCACAACACTTCCAGCATGTGATTCGGCTGCATCAAGATGCAGTAGCACTTAAATTAGCCCCGGAGTTGTTAGGTTTTGATGATCAGCTTGGAATTATGTGGCTGGCTTATGCGGGTGAACGACGTGCCTTGCAAGTAACGGATTTTGTAGAACTACGCGAGCGCTTAGCACACTTACATACGAGTGGCTTAGACTGGCGCTCGCCCGACCAAGCCGACCTCAATGGAGTCAGCTTACAACATTTGCATAGCTTACAAACCGCTACAAATCCTCAAGTTAGCCAAATGGCTTTACAACTAATTCAACTAGCGGCTGAACGCGGCTATGCTCACTATCCGCTTAAGCCGGTACACAGTGACTTGAATCCGGGCAATTGCTTACACGATGGTAAGCGTTGGTGGTTAATTGACTGGGATTATGCACGACTCATGGTAGCCGAGTGGGATTATGCCAGTTTAATCGTGGAGCATGGTTGAAATCAGTCTCATGCCCAATTCCTCGCCCCACAAATTCTCTTACCCGATCTAGCTTGGTTCTGTACCACCTTTGCCTTATTGAGTTGGGATTGGCATGTAAAACGTGGTACAACTCAAGTGATCAAGAAACAGGAAACAACTTATTATTGGTTCGACTTGTGTTATAAGACCTAAGTCCTGTGTTAAGTCGCGACCTTTCAGCCTTAAATCAATCGATAAACTTATTCATAGTTAGGAATCGATCTAAGTAGAGTATAGGTGGTTGCTGTTGGCTTAGATTTACCCACTTAGAGTTTAGTGGAAGAAAAAGACTTACGGCTTGAAAAGTAAGCGATCTTAATTGAAGACGGCTTGGTTTTTATCATTATCTAAACGTTATGCTTAGGATGAAATCATGCGCCTATCACTGCTTTCTTTGTTTTTAGTCGCTAGTCTCGCTAGCTCTTTCACCTACGCTGAAGCCAGTAAGATTCAAGTCACTTATGCCAAACCGAAAAGCAAAATCGAAGCTACAAATTTAGAATTACTGCAAGCATCAGAGGTAATACAAGTATTTACTGAGTTGGTTGACAGCGAATTCAAGCTCAAATACCCGATTAAAGTGCGCTTTGGTGCGGATGATGGGCCACTGTATGACCCTGAAAGCCATGAACTGATGATACCTTATGTTTTTTTAGAAGAAGCTCAGCAGCGTTTTGCCAAAGCTAAATATGAAAAAACGGGCGTGAGTGTTGAAGATGCTACTTTAGATGCTGTGCAGCACACCTTATTCCACGAATTAGCCCATGCTTTGATCGCAATGTATGACTTGCCGATTGTAGGCAAAGAAGAGGATGCTGCAGATAATTTAGCGACGGTATTATTGATTGAATACCTAGAAGAAGGGGCGGAAGTAGCGATTAGTGCAGCGGATTTATTCGATTTAGAAGGCGAAGATGTACAAGAATTAGCTGAGGCTGATTTCTGGGATGAACACAGCCTTGATGCACAGCGCTACTACACTACGATGTGTCACGTGTATGGCAGTGACCCGAAAAACTACCAAGATGTGAAAACTGATGCGGGATTCGATAAAGAACGTGCCGAAACCTGTAGCGATGAGTATGCATTGGTGCGGGAGAATTGGTTTAAACTGCTAAAACCGCTTATGAAAAATCCGGCTTAAAACGCTTAGAGTCTTTATAGCTTCATCAGGTCTAGTTAAAAACAGATAAATTGCCTATTAACTTATCTGTTTACTCAGTGGTTTAATGCTAAAACTCCTTTGCCCAGCTTAGCTGCCACCTTGAGTGTAACTGAGATTTACCGGCAGATTTTAACTAGATTAAGCTTTTAAACCGTCAAATACCGCTGAATCAAATTCTCATCCAACTCCCCCATCGCACCCTGCGCCACTTGTCGCCCACGATCTAAAATACAAAACCGATCTCCGACCCGTCTCGCAAACGGTAATTTCTGCTCTACCAGCAAGACGGTTAAGCCAATATCCTGATTGAGTTTGCGAATAATATCGCCGATTTCTTGCACGATATTAGGCTGGATGCCTTCGGTGGGTTCGTCAAGAATGAGGAGTTTTGGATCGAGTACCAACGCACGCCCGATAGCTAATTGCTGTTGCTGACCACCGGATAGGTCTCCGCCCCGCCGGTTGAGCATTTGTTTTAATACGGGAAATAGTTCAAAAATAAACGGGGGGATACTACGTACTTTATTGCGGCGTGCAGGCAAGCCAATTAGCAGATTCTCTTCTACGGTCAGCAGTGGAAAAATCTGCCGCCCTTGCGGTACATAACCGATACCAAGATTGGCACGCTTTTCGGCATCGACGCCGACCAGATTCTGGTCTTGATAAGCAATCGCCCCATCACGCACTTTCAGCAAGCCCATAATACATTGCAGCAAAGTGGTTTTACCGACGCCATTACGCCCCATGAGTACTGTAACTTGACCTTCGGGCACGTGCAGATTCAAATCCCAAAGCGTGTGACTTTCGCCGTAAAATTGGTTGAGTTGATCGACCTTGAGCATTTATTCCCCCAAATACACTTCAACCACACGTGGATTCTGTTGCACTTCATCCATCGAGCCTTCTGCAAGTACACTACCTTGATGGAGTACGGTGACTTTATGAGCAATTGAGCGCACAAACTCCATATCGTGTTCGACCACTACCACTGAATGCTTGCCTGCTAAGGATTTTAGTAGCTCAGCCGTGCGATCCATCTCCTGATGAGTCATGCCAGCCACGGGTTCATCGACCAATAATAAATACGGTTTTTGCACTAAGAGCATACCAATTTCCAACCACTGCTTTTGCCCATGCGACAAAGCACCGGCCTGTTTGTGGTAATGCTCAGTTAAACCAATGGTTTGTAGGGTTTCCTCCATCAAGTTCTTTTGCTCAGCAGTCAATTTAGCCCGCAGACTAAACCAAACACGCTTATCACCCTTCATGGCAAGCTCTAAATTCTCCGCAACACTATGTGATTCAAATACAGTGGGTTTTTGGAACTTGCGCCCAATGCCTGCATTAGCAATTTCGGGTTCACTTAGCTTCAATAAATCAATGGTTTGGCCAAAGAAAGCTTTGCCACTATCCGGTTTAGTTTTACCCGTGATAATGTCCATCATGGTCGTTTTGCCCGCACCATTCGGACCAATAATGCAGCGCAATTCACCCGCATCGATATACAGATTCAAGTCATTAATCGCCTTGAAACCATCGAAGCTCACGTTTAAGCCTTCCAAATACAGAATCGCTTTGTGGCTGGTATCTAATGCACCTTCGCGATAAAAATGCGCACCTTCGCCTTCACTCATGCTGCCACCCCGCGTTTACGCCCAAAACTTGTTTTTAAGCTAACCCATACACCTGCTAAACCTCGTGGCAAATACAAAGTTACTAACACAAATAAAGCGCCAAGCATAAAGAGCCACGACTCAGGCATTAAGCCCGTGAACACTGTTTTGGCATAATTGACTAAAATCGCACCCAACACTGCGCCATATAAGGTCGCACGCCCCCCCATCGCTACCCAAATCACAATCTCAATCGAGTTCAAGGGTGAAAATTCGCTTGGGTTAATAATCCCCACTTGCGGCACATATAAAGCGCCTGCCACCCCTGCCAGCATCGCCGATACGGTAAAAATCCAAACCTTATAATTCTCGACTTTATAGCCAACAAAATGGGTACGACTCTCTGCATCACGAATGGCTACGGTAATTCGTCCAAGTTTAGAATTAATAATGAAGCGACAGAGTAAATAAGCTAAGCCTAAGGCTAAACCAGAGGCTATAAACAGCGCGATACGGGTATAATCAGATTGCAGGCTAAAACCTAAAATATCTTTGAAATCAGTCAGGCCATTATTGCCACCAAAACCCATTTCATTACGCAAAAACGCCCACATCAGTGCATAAGTCATGGCTTGGGTCATAATCGACAAATACACGCCCGTAACCCGTGAACGGAAGGCCAGCCAGCCGAATATAAAGGCTAACAAGCCGGGTACAAATAGCACCATCAGCATAGCGAACCAGAACATATCAAAACCCTGCCAAAACCACGGCAGTTCTTTCCAGTTGAGGAAGACCATGAAATCGGGTAAGTCTGGATTACCATAAACGCCACGATCACCGATTTGGCGCATTAAATACATGCCCATCGCATAACCACCGAGCGCGAAAAATGCACCATGCCCAAGGCTTAAGATGCCTAAATAGCCCCAAACTAAATCAACCGCTACTGCTAATAAGGCATAAGTTAAATACTTGCCCATCAAGGTGACTAAGTAAGTGGGCACGTGGAGTGGGTTAGTATCGGCAACGGCTAAATTCAAAAGCGGCACGACGATTAATACCGCAGCCAAGACCGCTAACATAATTTGCCCACCACGATCATTTTTCAGAATTTGACTAATAAACATGGATTAATCTCCTGCAGCACGGCCTTTTTGCGGGAATAAGCCGCGTGGGCGCTTTTGAATAAACAGAATAATGAATACTAGTACCAGAATCTTTGCGAGCACCGCACCCGCCCACGGCTCTAAGAATTTATTAATCACCCCCAGCGATAAGCCTGCTACCAAGGTTCCCCATAAATTACCGACCCCACCGAAAACCACCACCATGAAGGAATCGATAATATAACTCTGGCCTAAATTGGGGCCGACATTCGTGAGCTGACTTAAAGCCACACCTGCCACACCTGCAATCCCAGAGCCTAAGCCAAAGGTTAAAGCATCAACACGAGCGGAGCGCACCCCCATCGCCCGTGCCATCGCACGATTTTGTGACACAGCCCGTACTTGCAAACCGAGACTGGTGTTACGCAATACGAAGTACAAAATGGCAAACACTAATAAACTGAAGGCCAAAATATACAGGCGGTTATAGGTCAATGAGAGCAAACTATTAATCTCCAGCGAACCTGACATCCAGCTAGGATTAGAGACAGGAACGTTTTGTGGTGAAACCACAGTGCGCACCAATTGCTGTAGAATTAAACTAATCCCAAAGGTCGCTAACAGTGTTTCCAAAGGGCGCCCGTAGAGATGCCGAATCACAGTGCGCTCAATCAAAATCCCCATTAAACCAGATACAATAAACGCGGCAGGAATGGCCAAGAATAATGAGTAATCAAGATAATTCGGCATGAGCCTTTGAATGAAGTAAGTCGTGTAGGCGCCCAACATAATTAACTCGCCATGCGCCATATTGATCACACCCATCACGCCAAAAGTGATCGCCAAGCCAATAGCTGCAAGTACCAACACTGAGCCAAGACTTAGCCCAAAAAATAGGGTTTCCAGTTGCCCGTTTAAGATGACTTTACTTTCAATACTGCGCAAAGTGCTTTGTGCAGCTTTAGCAATTTCGGTGTCAGCATCACTGGTTAAACTCGCAAGCTTGTTGCGGATAATGGGATTAAGATTACCCTCTAAAGCTTTGAGCGCAGTCAATTTTTCTGCTTGGTCACTACCGTTTAGAGCGGCCAATTGCAGGGCTAAATTAAGTGCATCTTTAACCTGTGGGTCAGTTTCTTTGCCTAAAAGCTCTTGCAATTGTGGAAGTTGTTCAGGGGTAACGGTTTCTAATAAACCGGTGGCTGAAGCTAAGCGTACTTTGGGGTCAGGGCTAGATAAACTTAAGCCACCAATTTTGCTGCGTAGGAGTTTACGCAAGGTATTATTAACAGGAATTTTACGATAACTGTCTTTATTTACCGTACTTAAAGTTTGACCCGTGCTGACATCAACGGTCGTGCTATCAACAATTATCGCCAAGCTATCATTTTGTTTATGTTGGTAAAGTTGGCCTTCGAGTAAGGCTTTCAAGGCTACTGGGGCTTGCGGGTCAGAACTGTTAGCAAGTAAATCGACGGCTTCACGGGTTTTATCAAAACTGGCCTGTTTAAAAAGGCTGCTAGCTTGACTCCAAATGGGATTAGTTTCAGCCCAAGCAGCAGATATACTAAAAAATAAAAGAATTAAAACAACACCGATACGGTTGAGTGACTTGGCTAACATGCGCTTACCTTGCAGAAAAGAGGACGCCTGCGACCGCTAGAACATGATATGCAGACGCCCTCAGGTTGCGTGTGGATCAGGAAATTATTGTTGGCTCATTACTCATATTTCTGACCTGAACATTTCTTTGTTTCTGTATTGTAGTTACCGCAAGGTTTACCATCGGTTTCTTTGCCAGTCCAATCGGCTACAAGGGGTTTGGAGTCGGGTAAGAAATCAGACCACGCGTCGCCTGCAACTTCAGGCGTTTTTGACACCACTTCAAACTGACCATTCTCTTGGATCTCGCCAATCAAAACAGGTTTGGTTAAGTGGTGATTGGGCAGCATCTTGGCGGTGCCACCGGTGAGATTAGGAATCTCTAAACCGATCATAGCTTCGGCCACTTTATCAGTATCAGTCGTACCGGCTTTTTCTAAGGCTTTTATCCACATATTGAAGCCAATTACATGCGCTTCCATCGGGTCATTCGTCACACGCTTGGGATTTTTGGTGTATTCCTGCCATTTAGCGATGAACTCTTTATTGGCTGGATTATCCACACTCATAAAATAGTTCCACGCAGCTAAATGTCCTACCAAAGGTTTAGTATCAATTCCAGATAACTCCTCTTCACCGACCGAGAAGGCCACAACTGGAATCGATTCAGCCGTAATACCTTGATTACCTAACTCTTTATAGAAAGGTACATTCGCATCACCATTAATGGTTGAAACTACAGCCGTTTTCTTACCTTCACCCCCAAACTTTTTAATATCGGCGACAATTGACTGCCAATCAGAGTGACCAAATGGTGTGTAATTAATCATGATGTCTTTTTCATCGACACCTTTAGACTTTAAATAAGCTTCAAGAATTTTATTAGTAGTGCGTGGATACACATAATCTGTCCCCGCTAATACCCAGCGCTTAACTTCTAAATCTTTCATTAAATAGTCAACTGCGGGAATGGCTTGTTGATTCGGTGCTGCGCCGGTATAGAACACATTTTTGGAAGATTCTTCACCTTCATATTGCACTGGATAAAACAATAAACTATTTTTTTCCTCGAATACGGGTAAGACTGATTTACGTGAGACTGAAGTCCAGCAACCGAAAGTAACAGCAACTTTGTCTTTTTCGATAAGATCACGTGCTTTTTCCGCAAATAATGGCCAATTCGAGGCAGGATCAACGACGACGGCTTCGAGTTTTTTACCCAACACCCCCCCCTTTTTATTCTGCTCATCAATCAGCATGAGCATGGTGTCTTTTAAAGTGGTTTCACTGATGGCCATCGTGCCGGAGAGCGAGTGCAGGACACCGACTTTGATGGTGTCGTCCGCAGCTAAGCTTAAGCTGCTCCACGCTAGCGCTGCCGCAGTACCTGCCGCTAGTAAAGTCTTTTTCAGCTTATTGTTCAACAACATAGGTAACAGGTCTCCTTGTAGATCAGGTCAGAGAGGAAAGGTCTGTTACCTATCTAGCAATTGCTGTGCCAGTTACAACTAAACTTGGAAATTATCGGTTTGAGATGAATTAAGAAGTTTATTAACCAAGGTTTTGAGCTATTTCATGCCTAGGGTAGAAGCAGGATGGTGCATCTACGACCTTTTATAGTGCACAGTAGCTTGCACCCTTTATTTCAAGTGTTTAGGCTTGCTCTGCATTTTTCTGGGCTTAGGCGACTGTTCACCCGCTGAAGGAGCAGACAATAAACGACCCGGTATATCACCAAAGATTTCTGCGAGTAAAGCGGTCGAGGTAGCACGAAGCGACTCACGACTTAAAGTGCGTGGCGCGAGCAAGACCTCTTGAGTAAAGGAGCGATTGGTATAGAGTAAATGCTGAGGCTCTGAGTTAAAGGCGCGCAAACTAATCCGCGCAATATGTCCCAAATTAATCCCGCGCCCATCATCAAAAACTAACATATGTGGATAAAGTTGTTTATAAGGGTCAGGTTTTGGGAAATCGACGATAGCTAATAAGGTCAGCGGCGTACTAGACCATTTCACGCCCAGATTAATCGCTGTTAGATTGATCTCCACCAGATATACTGGGGAGCCAATCGAGTTTTTTAAGCGCTCTAGAAACTGAAAATATTCATGAGATGGCCATAAGCCGTCTATTGTTTCTATGAAGTCATCTGCATCAGCCACAATGCCCCCCCAAATATTGCTTAGTTATCGTTCAATTTATAGCAAGCCTCTAGTGCTATGATAGTTTTTTCTATCCATAAGACAGGCAGTCAATAGGTAAGTTATGACACAGGATGTACGGTTAGAGCAACTCACAGAATGGGTAAACACCCTTCCCGCTTGGCAAGGCGCAAACCTTGCTCCCGCTTCTGCTGATGCGAGTTTCCGCCGCTATTTCCGCGTGAGTAAAGACGGCAACACTGCGATTGCTATGGATGCCCCACCCGACAAAGAAAACTGTGCTGCGTTTGTGGATATTACCGCACGCCTTCATAATGCTGCTGTCGCTGCTCCCGAACTCTACGCGCAGAATCTACTCGATGGCTTCTTATTGCTGGAAGATTTCGGCAATGAGCCACTGCTAAAGGCTTTAGATCCCTTAAATGCTGACTCCTTATATGAATCAGCGATGGATACTTTGCTGCGCTTGCAACAAGCCGATGTCGAAGGCCTGCCCGAATACAGCAGTGAATTCTTGCGCCGCGAAGTGGATTTAATGCCCGAATGGTTTTTGCAAACGCATTTAGGGTTAGCACCTGAAGATATCCCTTTCAAGCTGATTGAAACAACCTTCAATACTCTGATTGAAGCGGTTTTAGAGCAACCTGTAGCCTTCGTACATCGCGATTATCATTCGCGCAATCTGATGCTTGCTCACGCTAATAAACTAGGTGTGATTGATTATCAGGATGCAGTGTGGGGGCCGATTACTTATGATCTTGTATCTTTACTACGCGATTGTTATGTGGTTTGGCCGCAGCAGCGAGTGAAACGTTGGGCGCTAGCCTTCCACAAAGAAGCTATTGCTGAAGGCGTTTTGCCGCCTGTGGATGAAGTTTCCTTTATGCGCTGGTTTGATTTGATGGGCTTGCAGCGCCACCTTAAAGTCTTGGGGATTTTCTCGCGTCTTAATCATCGTGACGGCAAAGCTGGCTACTTAAAAGACCTGCCACTGACTTTAAGTTATGTGCTGAGCGTTGGTTCCCAGCATCCAGAAACCTGCCGTTTAGTTGAATGGATGCGACAAGCGCGGATTCCTGAACGGATTGGCACTGTAGATATTCCTGCTTAAACCGATGAAAGCGATGATTCTTGCAGCGGGCTTGGGGACACGTATGCGCCCGCTCACCGACCATACCCCCAAACCCTTACTCAAAGCGGGTGGCAAACCGCTGATTGTCTGGCATTTGGAAAAATTAGCGGCGGCTGGTTTTGAAGAAGTCATCATCAATATTGCTTGGCTGGGCTGGCAGATTTCTGAGGCCTTAGGTGATGGAACCCGATGGGGTTTAAAGTTGCATTATTCAGATGAACAAACCGAAACCGCTTTAGAAACTGCCGGTGGTATTATTAAAGCCCTTCCCTTACTTGGCTCAGACCCTTTTCTAGTCGTGAATGGGGATATATGGTTTGATTATGCTTGTTTGCCGCAGACACTTACATCACATACCTTAGCGCATCTCATTTTGGTAGATAACCCTGAGCATCATCCTGTAGGAGATTTTGCTCTGCAAGCAGGACGTGCGCGCAATACGGGTGAAAGCAAACTCACTTTTAGTGGAATTGGCTATTACCATCCTGCCTTATTTGCAGGCTTAGCTTATGGCAAACGTGCACTTGGCACAGTATTACGTGCAGCTATCGATCAGGACTTCGTGAGCGCTGAGTATTATCAGGGTGTCTGGCTCGATATAGGCACACCCGAACGCTTAGCACAACTCGATCAAAGTCTTAACGCTGCTGTACATGCCATGCTGCCCACATTAAAGCGCCACCTAAGAGAGTAAAGCCACAACCTAAGATTAAGGATAGCTTGAAATTACCTTGTTGCTCGGCCATCCAACCTGCAAAAGCGGGGCCTAAGATTTGTGCAACTCCAAAACAGGCCGTCAAAATCCCCATCAATTGCGTTGGTTTAGAGCCACCTAAACGTCCACCGTAGACTAAGACCATTGAGACAATGCCCATAAAAGTGCTACCAAATAGCAAAGCACCGATGAGCGCAGCAGCAATCGAGTCACTCAAAACCGGCAAAATAACTCCCGCCGCTTGAATCAAATAAGCGGCAATTAAGGCTGGAAACTCGCCGATGCGTTGGGCGATACGCGCCCAAATCCAACACGAAGGAATAGCCGCTAACCCAACCACCACCCAAGCATAATCACCCAACTGCGGTAAGTCTGCGCTATGTTGAAGAATAGACACCAAGAAAGTCGCACTAATCACATAGCCAATCCCTTCGCAGAAATAAGCTAAAGCGACCAAGCTAATCAAAAGCTTAAAAGAGTGTTGTGGAATAGCAGCAGCAATCGCCGCCTTTTTATGCGGATTTAAATACCATTGATTAAACATCAGAGCTGGTAAACCTAAAATAAGAATCAATAGGCCACTACTTATCCATAAGACCTCCCAACTTTGCCATTGCTTTAGAATCAGCACCCACAGTGCTCCCAAAGCTAAACCTAAGCCCACACCTGAGAAGTGAATGCCTAAAGCAGTAGCCGTATGTTTAGGGGAAATCGCCAGCATCATCAACCCTGATCCCAAGACCATGCCACCTGCACTGGCTAAGCCACTCAAAAAGCGCAGCGCCAACCAAACCGCATCTTGTTGAATCAAGCCCATCCCAATATTCGTCAAGACAGCGAGTGCAATGCTAAGTTTAAACAGTAGGCGTTTAGTAGCAATCGAGTGCACAAAGATCGCCGCTAGCGCTCCACAGAGATAGCCAATATAATTCACCGAAGCTAATATTCCAGCCCAATCATCACCGAAACCCAAATCAGCCTGCATTAAAGGCAGCAACGGTGTATAAATAAAGCGCGGCATCCCAAAGGCAGTAATCAAACCCAAAATACCAACAGCAATAGACCAACGCTCCTGACGGCTTAACGGCTCAGTAGTATGCATAGATGAATATCAAGATGAGAAAACCCTAGCCTAACACGCTGATCATTAAATTCCAGCCTATCAACACTCTGTTAATTTCTGGCCTATACTCTGCGCGAGAAGATACTAAGAACAGGGTTAAAAACCTAAGGATAGAAATGTGAAACCACGGTTTATGAATAACAAGATGTTTCTTTGGTTTGTGGATTTTCGCCATGCGATGGTCTGGCTACGCACTTGGTATTTCCGCAAAGTATACGGAATGCAACTACACCCCAGTGTGCGTATTTCTTTTAAGTCGAATGTGGACAAAACCAACCCGAAAGGCGTGATTATTGACCAAGATACAGTGATTGCTTTTAATGTCATTATTCTTGCACATGACTGGGCGACAGAGCGCTACGGCGCGCACAATAATATTCAAACCAAAATTGGCAAAAACTGCTTTGTGGGCTGTGGCTCCATCATTATGCCGGGGGTGACGATTGGTGATGAAGTGGTGATTGCTTCGGGTAGTGTCGTGACTAAGGATATTCCTTCACACTCTTTAGTGGGTGGTAATCCAGCAAAAGTCATTCGTTCAGGGATTCGTACCAAATCCTATGGGCGCTTACTCCCGGAAAGTAAACTGCCAGCGGATACCAGCAGCCCTGAACTCATCAACGCGACCTAGAACGCTGGCAAGAAATAAGACCGATTCAAACTTACTCCATAAATACGACCTGCACGGGCCAGCTTAAGCTCTGCCCGTCTTTGCTCATCCAGAATCTGCCAAATTCGATGTGAGCTTACCTCACGGGTATTGCGCCCATTCACTTCCAAGATACTATCGCCAACTTGAATACCCATCCGTGCGGCTGGGCTATTGGGTAAAACCACTTCAATCACATTATTCGCTGCCAGCAGAAAACCAAATTGACCGGGTAATACATCTGAGTCTTGGCTAGCACTCAGTAGTAAATGTTGGCTAGGAAAATCAAAGGTGAGAACCTGACCGGTAAAAATCGCATTACCAATACTGCCATCTAAATGTTGGAAACCATGGGTACGCATCGGTAACGAAACAGGCACTTGGCGGGTTTGCCATGAGCCGATATGCAGATTCGCTAACAAGGCCAAACCAGTGGGCACACGCCCACCTAAGTCCTCGACTTCAATAAAAGCTAAAGATAAACCGGGACGATATTCGCGGCGCGCATAGTGGGGAAACATCACCAAACCACCGGCATTACCCGTATCTAAAATAAACTCTCCCACACGTCCACTCACCACATTCAACGA
This sequence comes from uncultured Thiothrix sp., assembly GCF_937873765.1. Taxonomy (GTDB): domain Bacteria; phylum Pseudomonadota; class Gammaproteobacteria; order Thiotrichales; family Thiotrichaceae; genus Thiolinea. The sequence continues at coordinate 18,814 of NZ_CALMZC010000064.1, forward strand.
TGCCACTGGCAATCCACTCATTAAGCGGAAGGGAATCAGGCTATGCGGTTGCTGATACTTAGGAACATATTGGGAGAAAATTGCAGTATGTCGGCCGAAATCGAGAGAAACGATTAGGCGATTCAGCGCCGGCATGCCTAATACACCATCAATCACCAGGCCATCAGCCGCCGAGACTAAACCTAAATTCACTGCGGCTGCGCTTTGATTCTCTAGATCAACCGCACCAATTTGCATCAGCGGTAAACGGTAATAACCGGTGAGTTGCTTGCCAGCAATAGTGGAAACCTCACTGCTCGCGGCTGCAGACAAACGCAGCTCTCGCGCTAGACGCGGTGACACCAAATTATGCGAAGAACCTGTATCTACCAGCCACCAAGTCTTACGCCCTGCAATGATCACGGGTACTGCAGGCAGGCCACCCAAATCACTGGTATACAAGAGCTGCATAGGGACTGCGCTGACATTTCCTGCTTGGAACTCAGGAATTTTAGGAGCTGGTAAACGACTGCACGCAGTCAAGAACAGCAGGCAAATAACCCCAATCAACATCCACGAAAGGTAATCTCTACTTATAATTTTCATGCCTGCCTTTGAGACTTTAGCTAGCTTTTAGACAGGGCATCATAGCAGGCCACTCTAAAATTTAAAATTAATGGGCTAGTTGAGAAATCAACGAAATAGAACACATCTTATTTGGTGGGCAATTTTTACGCTTTACTTGAGCACTTGGTCGATTCGTTCTCAACATATCTTCATATGTGTAGCTATCTAAGTTGAATAACACTTCTCTGTCTTTTATAAATGTATACGACTTGAAGCAGCCATTAGCGCGATTGAAAATTTGGAACTCACATTTGTAGTTCAGGACGAGCAACAAGCCCAATTGAATGCTGAGATGAGTCTTTTGAGTAAAGCTTTTGGTTTGTTGTTAGGTGATTATACATGTTTGGCTTTAGGATCAGTACAAGACTTGGAGACTTAACCAACTGTTACAGTTCAGTAAGCATGCTTAGGTATTTGGTACTAAGCAACCTAGATTATTTCACTTACTGCTCCATAATGCTAGCAATGTTTAGAACAACCCACTAGTCAAGGTATCTATTGAAATAAATAAGGCTTTAATTAACCATCAGTCAGCACCATAAATCTGATTAAACTCTTATAATCCATGGAAAAGCTTGATGAATATAATTAATTAATCCAATATGTACTGAAGGCTTACATTATTAAATTGTTAGAAAATAACTATTCATAGAATTTTCTAGAACTGGAAGACTATTATTGAAACAGATTGAGATTGAAAACCAATTAAGAGAGGTTGTCAGTAGATTGATAACCGAAGTTGATCTAGCAACAAAACAAGGAAGATTGGATTTAAATCTGATTTCAGAAGATGCTTGGATACCGATTCTGAAGGAAGTTTACCAGTGCCCAAATTTAGTAAATTTGAATAGGAAACACAAGAATTTTCCGGGTATTGACTTGGGGGATGAACAGGATCGAGTTGCTTTTCAGGTCACATCCTCCACAGACATCGATAAGGTGAAATCGACCTTAGAACAGTTTAAGAAACGTAACTACAAAAATGCCTTTGACGAACTTTATATTTTTACACTGCGCTCCAAACAGAAAAGTTACTCTCAGGAAGTAATTGATAAGCTTATTAGGGATGATATTCATTTTGATGCCAAGAAACATATCATTGATCCAAGCGATATACTAGCCGCAATTACTGGGTTGCGATTGCCAGCGCAAGAGAGAATGTTGCAGGAATTTCGTACAATTCTTGGGGATGTAGAGACATCAGTTCAAGAGCTGAACGCACCTGAGAATGTTCCATATGTTTTAGTCTCAAACCTCATTGAAGTGACTCCTCCTAGTAACTTGTATGTAGCTGAATTGTGCATCAACGAAGAAGAAACAATTGCTACCGCTAAGCGTGATTTAAATTACACAGGTAGACACCCCAACAAAGACCTTTTAGTACGTTTGGCATTACAGCTTGCTGGCTTGGATTGTCATGGTTGGGTAGTATTCGAGAATCGTATTTTCACATTTTATGATATGGATAGAGAGCCTGCCTTTAGGCGCATAGTAGATAGCGGAAGTATTGAAGAGCTGATGACAGAAGATATTTCACAGCACGAGCTCATGGAGTATCAAAACCTCTTTAAGTATCTGATGAAAGGCACCCTTCGAGATCAACTTCTAGCCTTCAAAGTTAATTGGAACAAACAACAAAACCAATTTTACTTTTTGCCTGATGACAAGGAGACTGATCAGAGAAGAGAAGCATGGGTGGGCAAAAAGCTCTCAAGAAGAAGAGTTTTTGAGAAGAAATATAAGACAAAAGACCCAACAAAACTAGCCTTCTTTAAACATTTGGCGTTTGATATATCATTTCTTGATGTTGATTCAAAATGGTATGCCACTATTACCCCGAGCTGGTACTACACTTGGAATCTCTATAAGCGAAATCGATTCCACGATGATCTTCTTTCAAAGCAAAAGCGCCTTGAGCATAACAATTCTGTTAGAGATCAAGTTAGATTCGTTGGGTATTTTCTTGCCAAGAATCGTAACAATAATGGGTCATGCACCAGAAGAGTTGAAAAACATCTGATTAATGAATTCGCCAATG
>NZ_CALMZC010000065.1 GCF_937873765.1 uncultured Thiothrix sp.
CGTGACTATCTCATGTGAGGGGACGCCATAAGTCGCAGGGGCATCGCCATAGTCATAAGCTGGGTTGGCAAGGGTAGTAATGGCTGAGAATTCAGAAGTGCCTGTTCCGCTAAGAGTGGCAGTGGCGGTAATTTTATCACCGAGCACTAAGCTACTGGGTAAAGGCAATGTCCATTGGAACTCAGACATACCGGTGCTGCTATTACCATCAGTATTAACGAGACTGCTACAGCTAAAGCTAACCGGATCTTCACCTACACCTTCTGTATAATTAGTTAGATAAGCTTCACCCTCACCATAATCTTGGGTCAATGTGGTTTGATTAGCGCCTGCAGGTTGTCCAGTGCTAGAGCTTGGTGATACATCCGCTTCAAACAATTCGATTTTTGCCCCAGCAGGCGCACAACCACTCACTACCAGATTGCTACCAATGATTTGTGAGGATTTGAAGATAGGGAAGTTTAATAAGTTATTGGCGCCACTATCAGCATCATTCGTATCGTCCAAACTCACTTGGTCTAAACCGAGATCAATGCCTAAGGCCTGATTTGCATAAAGACTATTGCGGCTAATCGTGACATTACTAGGGGTCGTTCCACTAAGGCTAATACCATTGCCACCGTTATAGGCAATTTTATTAGCCCCTGTACTGGTTCCATCCCCGATATTAATATTACTCGCACTAGCTTGGACTAAAATACCTTCCCCAGTATTAGCTAGACCGCTAGTGCCTGCACTATTTAAACCAATTAAATTACCTAAAACTTGAATAGACTGACTGGCCGCACCGTTGATTAAAATACCATTACGCGTATTGCCTGAAATGGTATTAGCAGTACCTGAACTACTGCCGATGAAGACATTGGGGGTATTATCAACGATGATCCCATCAAGGGTATTGGGGATAGTGGCAGTACCACTTAGATTAGTCCCAATGCGGTTGTCATTAATGGCTGAAGCCGTGGCATCCCCGTTAATTAAGCGAATACCAGCCATGTCATTGCCTGAGACGGTATTGCCGTTAATAGTTAAGTTAGCGGCTGCAGTATTAATATCAATACCATATTGCAAGTTTCCTTTATCACTGGTTCCAGCCGCGTTAGTACCAATACGGTTATTAGTAATAGTCGTCGAGGGACTACTCACCACATGCACGCCCCGCGTTTTATTACCAGAAATAGTATTATTGCGGACAGTTACACCTGTATTATTTTTAGTTTCTATCCCTGCTTGAGTATTGCCTGCAATTGTTTCACCATCTTTTAAAAGGCCTATGTAGTTATTTTCAACTAAAGTATTCGTGTTTGCGGTAGAGGCTAAGATACGCTCGGTGAAAACCCCAATTACTTTGTTATAGATGATTAAATTGGCATCACTATTAGTGGAGCCACCTACCACCACATTATTAGCATTACTAACATAGATACCGTGTAAGGTGTTACCCCGATCCAAGGTGCCAGAGACATCTGTACCGATGTAGTTATCTGCGATTTTAGTACCATTACTGGTGGTGTTGCGAATACCGCTGTAGCTATTGCTACCGATAATATTGCGTCCTGTTGCACTACTATTGCCGATGAGAGCATTACTTGTATCTGCTAAGAAAATACCATTATTTGCATTCCCAATGGCCTTCACCCCATCACTACCAAGGCCGATATAGTTGCCATAAATAGTAATACGATTAGTACCAAAGCGGGTATTAATACCATCTTGCTGATTACCAGAAATAATATTGCGCTCCGCTGCAGTCGTGCCACCAATGGTAATATCACTTGAATTAGTCGTATAAATCCCATAACCAGAATTAGCTAGTGCAGACATACCGTCTGGGGTAGTTCCAATTTTGTTATTCAGAATGGATACAAAATTGGCGTAAGCGAGCTTAATGCCTTTACTAGTGTTATTCGCATTTACACCGGTATTAGTCTTGTTGTTGCCTGCAATCACATTATCAACCATAGTAATAGTTGTACTGGCCGTACTCGCGTTACTACTTGTTAGCATAATACCTGCATAATCAGCAGCTTCTTGGTTATTGGGTTTAGGGCTTAATCCATCTCCACTCGTGCCAATATAGTTATTCTGAATTAGAGCTATGTTGACGCTATTTAAGCGCACCCCATCTTTACCATTGCCTGAAATAATATTGCGTGTTGCCGTGGAGTTGCCACCTACTGTTAAGCTACCACCACCATTATTGTATAAACCGTAGAACGTATTGGGCGCAATCGTTGTGCCATCGGCTTTTAAGCCAAGGTTATTACACTGTACCGTGAGATTAGTACCTGTGGATGAGGCATAAATCCCTGATTCAGTGTAGTTGCCAATGGCTAAACCACGAATGAGCGTATGATCAGCATTGACTGTAAGACCCTGTGCGTTCGCACCTGAGGTAGTGCCATCTAATTGCACTACGAGATTACGCCCACTAGTAGCACAGTTAGTGCCAGACTGTGTGGTCGCATCAATAGCCGTATAGCTATCTGTGATAGCAGGCAAACTAGCGATAGGCGTAATAGTAAATGGAGCAGTACCTGTCAGTTGAAAGATAGAGGTTTCAACACCTACAGTTAAACCGGTTTGTGCTAAACCGGTATTTTGTAGCAGATTACTATTGAGGATAAATTGGCGTAGAGAACCTTGCCCGCTGTCATTCGTGTTTACAATCGTATCGAAGTTGAAACCGAAGTCTACGCCTGTTCTATCACTAGAAGCTAGTGTGATCGGTTGAACCGATTGGGCTTGCCCGCCGCCGGAAAGCAGAAACGTTGATGTATTGAGTGTGTCACCCGTGGTGTTGGAAGTTGCATCAACAACGGCTGGATTGCGTCCACCCACTTCATTGGTGGTCGCAGTTGTTCCATCAGTACGATAGGTCTGAACACCTCGCTCAGTGGCATTAGAACCCGCTCTGGTGGATTTGATGGTGTTATTGACCACGCGTACATAATAATTGCCAGCAGCGAGCGCATTAAAACTATAAGAACCATCCGTGGCAGTAGTAGTGCTGCTAACAAAGGCACCTGCTGTACCATAAAGTTCAACCCGTGCGCTACTTATACCAACTGCGCCCACCGTGCTGAAGGGACGGCCTGCACCACCACCGTAGTTGACATCTTCAAAAACCACGCCTGTTAACTTGGGCAAGCTGCTAGTACTGACATCAGAACTATTAGAAGTAACATTCACAAAGGTAGTAGCACCCCCGGTGACTTTGGGATAGTTAGTGGTCGCTGTATTACTAACACTGGCAGGTAAGCCACTGGCATTTAGCTTAACCCTAAATTTAACCACTGCAGCCTTGGCTGCACCCACTTGGACTATGCCAGCAGCTTGTCCAGATGAATGTATTTCACGTGTGCCTGCTCCAGTCGGGTCATAGGGCATTTTTCCAGAAACATCGCTGACTGCTGCGCTATTCAAAGTGGTAGAACCCGCCACATAGGTCGTGCCGGTAGGAATAGTATCGGATAAGGTGGTAGTATCTGCGGCTAAATTACCGTTGTTAGTCACGGTAATCGTGTACTCTAAAACATCATTGGCTATGGCCAAGGTAGCAGGAGATTGACTGGTGGTGATATTAACTACGGTCTTGGTAATGGCAAGATTAGGGTCTAGTGTGGGTAGATTACAAGAGGCTAGATCATAGACCAATTCATTTGCAGCAAAACCAGTGACTGTCCCTAAGTTGGTAGAACTGTTGGCTCCTAAATCCATCGCATAAACCGAACTTGGTGAACCAGATGTAGAGATTAGAGCACCTGCATTGTTAAAAGCAGCCCCAGAAGCTGCATTAGGGCCGTAATTACCAAGATTAGTAGCCTTCAAGGTATTTATATCAATACGATATAAATGACTAACTCCAGTACCATTAACCGATGCGTACCAATAGAGACGGCCATTATTATCTGCAGTTACATCGCCTGCTTTTAAACTACTATAGATAGTATCCCCACTCGTAGGGACTAATGCACCCTTATCAGTAATAACACCTGCAGTCGTGACTTGATATAAATGATAATTGGCACCCACATAATAGCTATTCCCATCAGAGGCGCCACCCGGTCCACTCGATGCCGTCCAACTCAGCCAGTTAGTACCTAGGTTTGAAGTGGCACTACCCGTATATTTCCGAATAATCGTATTAGCACCATTATCGAAGTAAATATTGGTATCGGTTGCTTGTGAAATAGCTGCTAGATTTTGTGTGGCTGTTCCTGCAAGGGTAGCCACATTATTGGTTAGTGTGTACAGTTGTGGAGAGAATGCACTGGTACTGGTATTGTATTTAGAAGCATAGATAGGGTTGCAAGTTAAAGCGAAAGCTGACGAGTTAAATAAAAATAAGAGACTCACAAATAGAAAAGTGGTTTTTTTCCAACAGGAAGGCATTATATAAAATCTCTATTTTTATTATTAACTGTGCACCCAAGAAATTTATTATCCTTTACTTCATACTAACTAGTAAATAGTTATTGATTTCGTTCGTAGAAAGTAACGATATTTTTTATTTGGGTGCACAATCTCTAGTTTTACTATCAGGATAGGGTATATTCTATTTACTCAACCTTAATTCCAAAAGTTAAGCTTGCTTGAGTACCCGCTGCCAGATTACCCATATTACCAATAATCTGTCCAGTACCACCTTGGCTAATCGGTGTGGCAATACTGCCCTGACTGACTATCGGTAGACCGCCTGTGATATTAAAGCTAGTGTAAGCAGGAGCCGCATCTTGAATACGCACATTCCGTACCTCCTCAGCGCCGGTATTCGTCGCGATCAACTGATAAATCACACATTGCTTGGGTTCAGCCGTAAATAAATCATGGGTAAAGCTAGTTTCTGGCGTGCCATCGCAGTTACTATCTAAAGCTTGTTGTTTACGAATGGAAACATCTGAGCTATTCGTAGTGGTAACATCAATCGCCTGAGTACTGGAGGCACCGCCATCCCAAGTCGCTTTGACAGTGGTAATATTGGCTAAGCCCAATTGAATATCAGAGGTAGCTAAGACTTTAGTGAAGAGCAGAACTGTCTCGCTAACTGCTAAATTTGCAAGGGTAGTCAAGCGTTGATCGCCACCACTTAACACCCCATTTCCATCCGTATCAGCATAGAGTAGGGAAGTCCAACCCTCTTGTTCATCACTGGTAGTGAGGCTGATATTGGCTTTATCCACATTGCCTTGATTGCTCAACCAATGCGAGTAGACAATCGAACCACCGGGCAGGATTTGCCCAGTATGATCAGGATATAAAACTAGATCCGCGACCGCACCCACGGCAACAGCATCATGCTTGATGTCACTCGCACCAGTCGTGGGTGAAAGTATCCGAAAGTACAAATCAACGATGCTATTGCTGGCTTTAGCAGGGACTGAAACTTCAGCAAAAATCCGTTTGTTGGTACCGGCTGCAATCGGTCCGGTATTAGTAATGGCTTTGCCTTGCTCATCTAAGAAGCGCACTGCCCAACCTGCAGGGAGCGCAATACTCGCAAAGCTGCTATCCGTACTAGTTTGTAGGTTGAAGCTATCAGCCACAGTACTGGCATTATTCACATATAATACAAACTGAGTTTTGGTGCCGGGCATAGCAGTATTGGTACTGACAGCCGCTGCCTCTGGGCCTGCACCCACACCTAAAACGCCGGATTGGCCTAAGCTAGCATTGTTGGTTAAGTCCACGGCACTAACGCCAATCCCGTTTAAGGTATTAATCGCTGGGTTAGTTTGGCTATTATCCTTAAAGGAACTAGCATTTAAGGTGACTGAATATGGCGTGCCACCACTCACACTGGCTGGTAAAGTCGCTTTAATCACAATTAAAGCATTAGTGTTTGAGTCTAAATTACCAGTATCTGGAATGCCATTGCCATTGGTATCCAACAGTGGGGTATTGCCATCCGCTTGGAACAGATGTAGTACAGTACCTACAGGGAAGTTACTATTGCTCAAGCTTAAATCGAAGCTATCAACGCCATTACCTTTATTCCACACATAGTCTTTGAAAACAGCAGTACCACCTTGAGGAATGCTGGCTACTAGAATCGGTTCACTCGTGCCATCGGTGCTATTAGAGACGCTGCCATTCGTTACGACTCCGACATCTTGTAAGACTTCAAACTTGACGGAGTTGGTATTAAAGCTAGGTGTCGTCGTGCTGCCATCATTGAATAAGTACTCAGCAGTATTAGTTAGGACAGAGGCTGGTACGTTCGCCGCAATTTTCACTTCAAAACGCAACTCACCGGTCACACCCGCTTCTACTTGACTAATAATCGCAGTGACTTGATTAGTGCTATTCGTGTCTGCATCTTGAGCTGCTTCTGGCACACCGGTACAACTACTGTCATAGGCACAATAGCTGATAGTTTGTACAGCGCCCTGAGCATCACTTGGATTAGCATCACTCAGTATTGTCGAGCCAGATTCACTCCAACGCGCACTATTAGTTACATAAGTCATCCCAGTGGGCAGGGCATCAAGCAAAGTGACATTGCTGGCATCCAGTGCACTGGTATTATGATAGCGCAAAGTCACCGTGTAATTACCACTGCCCGCCATACCTTGCGTAGCGCTCATCGATTTAGTCACATCTATAACCGCGCTCGTATTGACTTCAGCCGTGTCAACATTGGTTTTTTGCGTGGCGGGTGTGAAAGCGCTGGCTGCGGTCAAAGTGTATTTGCCGGTTGCTGCATCACTTAAGCCAGCCGGTACATCCGCAATGGCTACAAACGAAAAGCTTTCTCCCGATTTCAACAGCGGCGTTTGCGTAATCGGGCTGCTGAAATCATCCGCTTGACCATCTTGATTCGCATCCGCATAGAATTTCACTGTAGTGAAATCGAAGCTATCACCGGTGATTTCAGCCGAAGCTAACGTGAAACTATCATCGCCATTCCCAGTGTTAGTCACCACATGCGGGAAGTCGACAGTAGCTCCACTGCTAGCAAGCTTAGTTTGCGTTTGCACTAATTCTAAACCAGCGACTTGTTGCACCAGTGTTTCCACCATATTAGAGGTCACACTGTAAGCCGTACCAGCTTCATCCTTAAAGGTGGCGCTGGCTTGGTTGCGAATCATCGTATTCGCTGCAGTCAGTGCCCAGGTCTGCAAAGGCATGAGCACTAAGCTCATGACCAGCAGCAGAATCAAACGACTCAGGTTATTCAGTGGGTTGTTGCTCATGATTCGCAGCCTTCTTTTCATTATTATTGTTGTTGCAATCATCTTCAGCACGTTTGGCTGGTTCGCTTAATTGATCACGACCTGCCATATAGCGCGGGGCGCAATCCGGTTTTTCGCCAGTTAACCAGCCAAATAAGGCTTCATCCGCTTTCATCTGTAAGCCAACATAGCCGCCTTGGACATTGAAGCCTTCCGAGTCTAAGTCGCTATCATTAAAGCCGAGGAAGTTGTAGCCTGCACCTAAGCGTACATTGTCAATCACATTAAATGCGATGCCAGCACCTAAGGAGTAAGCAGTATTCGAATCACTATTCAATACACCCCCGTGTGCATCGAAACTGAAACGATCATTGAACTCCCAAATGACCCGGCCATCGGCTAACACTGCATTTGAACTGCTATCACCCGCCTCGCTTTTTAGGGTCTGATGTTTAGCACCTAAGCGTCCAGAAACATCGACATCCTCATTGACACGATAATGCTGCTGAGTAGACAGAATATGTGTATTGGTATTGTCCGTGTCATTCTTATCCCACTTATAGGCATAGAGTGCATTATAGTCATCAGAGCCGGCCGGACGATGCGCTGCCGCTAAAGTCAGGGTGTTTTGCAGCGCATCTTCACGACCATCAGCATATTTTTGTAGGCGTAGATCGTCTTGCGCCATCACTGTGGTGGTCTCATTCAGCTTTTGCACATAAGTACCACTTAAACCATAGTAGTCTTCATCATCGCTATGGCGTGTCTCTAAGCGCAGCAACTTCTTCGCATCCGGGTCGCGGGTATCACTTAAGCCTACCGAGGCGGCGATACTGTCACTCTTTTCGGAGTTGTCATCATAATTCATGAATTCAATGCCCGGAGTAACAACCAGATTTTTCTCTAGATCAAAAGTCGCCTTTGCACCATTCACCGCCACCACATCTTCACCGCTGATATCACCTTCAATGCGATATTCAGAGTAAAGCTCAGTTGAAGGCAATACTTGGGTTTTGACCCCAGCTACTAAGTTATTACTGGTATCGACTGCACCAGCTAAAGTACCACTGGATAAGCGATCAGCTTGTTCGTAACGGATATACGCTTTAGTTTTATCATTCACTTCAAGCTCAGCGCCGATGCTCGCACGTTGGCGATCTGAATCACCGCCAATTTCACGCTCGTATTCAGCTTTCACGCTACCATCGCGTTCGAATACCTTAATATTACGCTCGACCCCCACAATGGCTGTGTTGATATTTTCCTGACCATTCGTATCCGATTGACGGATATGACGTACCCCGCCTTTCAGTTTCCACTCATCGATCTTAGTGGTCGCGCTTAATTCCGCAGTTTGACGTTGGTCTTCAGTGCTTAAAGACTCACTATGAGTTAGCTCAGCTTTGCCTTCTAAATTAGTAGCTAATTTTTGCTCATGGGTCAGTTTCAGTTCGCGTCGATCAGCCGTCACACCCCCTGTAGAGTTGGTATAACCCGCATCTGCCTGCACGGCGGTGAACTGAGTCCGAGAGGTTTCATCCCATTTCTTACTGGCTTGTAGACGTACTGCTGTACCACCTTCACTACCATCGGCATGGTTCATTTTAGAAATACCTGCTTGGATTTCAGTATCAGCCGTTTTGTACTGAGCAAATACGCCACTAACATCGTAGCCTTCAGTAGCATGCTCGTCCTTGGTATAACTTGCGCCTGCACTGAACTCATCCGTAAAGCGATGCATTAAGCGCACGCCCGCCACTAGATAATCATCACCTTGCTCAACACGATCATAGGTAATGCGAATAGCAACTGGATTTAACTCATCATCCAAAGTCGGAATGACTTTATGGAAAGTGATATAGCCAGTCACTTCATCAATCGAGTAATCACGGAAGCGTTCGAGTTTCTCAGTTTTGGTAATCAGACCGATATTGCCGCGATCACGGGTAATGATTTCGACAATATCTGAGTTACGCACAATCGGATGGCCTTGCAACTGATAATGCATTGCCGTGCCATTACCCGGAATCTCTTCATAGCCTCGTAGATTATCTTGCTGGGCGGCAAACATTTGTAGACGAGTTTTACCGTTGTCATAGATGCCGTTGAAGCCAGTCAGGGTACGTGAAATCCGTGCAATATCAGCGCTACTTGAATCATTATCGGTAATATAATCACCCCACATGGCGCTATTGCGGTCTTTCTCCAATTTCACATACAGCTTGCTACGGCTTTGTGCCTCGAAGCCACGTAAAGAGGAGTCACCATAGACACGATAGTATTCATCCGGATTAATATCACGTAATAGCTCAGCTTCTTTGTCCTTGGCACTGTCATAAGCAGCGGTCAGGTGCATATCGCCCCGTACTTTACCTTTCAGGAAGAAGGCCGAGCGACCATCAAATTCAGTATCCTCGGCAGCATCATCGAGCTGCGTTAGGCCTAAACTTTTATAACCTTTCGCATAGCCTGTATGGGCACGCAAATCCAGTAAACCAACGGCAATCAGTGGGCGCATTTCGGCGATTTGCGCGACATCGGTTTCGCTTTGCAGTGTGCCGGTAGAGACACGCAGTTTGATTTCACCGCTAGTCCCTGAGCTACGCAGATGGACAGTACGAGTACCGCTGGTGACCTTCACCTGATGACCCGCTACTTTGTCCTGAATATCCGGTTCTGCCCAAGTGCCATCACTGGCTTCTAGCGTTAGGAAGTAAGTACCTTTGGCGGGGTAGTTGTTCACGTCCAGAATGTCGATTTGCACTGGAACAGTTGAGCGACCACTATCTGCGGTCAGTGTGCCATCCACTTTCAATTTGATAGCTACCCCTGCAGAAGGACGCTTCACGCTTTTTTCTGCTAAGGTACGTGTATTACCAAAGGCGTCTTTAGCGACGACTTTAATCTCATTCATACCTTCTTGTAGATCTACGCCATACCAAGCTAAGACTTGTGCTTGTGCACTCTTGTTAACGATCTGCTCGCCAAGTTGGCTGTTGGATACAGGTTGACCGTTCACCAGTAGACTGGGTTCCACTTCAGAGCGAATCACCACCATAAAGCGACCATCTAAACTAGTGTCACCTAAAGGCCATAACCAAGTACCCGTTTTACCCTGCTCAGTGGTGATGGTTTTCACCACTTCTTTTGGATTAGGAATGGCTGGTTCTTGGGTTTGTTGCTCGATTTCTGCGGCATGTTCACTGGCGAAGTTTTCTTGTTGATTCTTCACTTGTTGACGATGCGCTTCCATCAAACCATTGGAAATGTCGCCATTCTTATCCGCAAAACGCGCTAAGTTCTGTAAGTTTTCGGTATTGGCAGGATCAAGGCTTTGGACTTCATTATTCCAGCCTTGAGCGGTCGTTTTGTTTTTCGCAAGGAGAGCATTGATGGCTGGATTATCCACTGTTACTGTACGAGTGGTACAACCCGTGGAGCGTTCCTCTGCAATTTCGCGAATTTTACAGTCTTGCTGTAGTTGTTGCTGTTGAACTTGTTTTTGTACAGGCTCTTCATAAGTCATCACGAGTTCAACGCGCCGATTTTTTGCCATGCCTTCGGGTGTTTCATTGCTAGCAATCGGTTGTGTTTCACCGTGACCCGCTACATTCACTTGGATCGCTTGACCTAAGTTTTGTTGAACATAATCAGCCACTTCTTTAGCGCGAGCTTCAGATAAACCTTGGTTCGTACCAAATTGCGCTTTAGTCGCAGGTTTTAAGCGCTCATTATCAGTATGACCGACGAACTGGAAGCGTACATTTTGTTTATCTTTAGTCATTTGTACGATTTTGTTGAGCTTCGCCAAATACTCAGATGGAATTACGGCTTTACCCGAATCAAAGTGAATCGCTTGTACTGGGTTTTTCACCGTGCGCGTTGCCATTTCAGTTGTGGTAGTTACCACGGGCTTTTGAGTACATTCTCGGACTTGCTTTTTCACTGGTTCAGCACATTCTTGGATAGTGCGCGTTTCCACTTGTGGGCAAGCTGCGGTGAAGTCAGCACGATAGAAGTCGCCGGGAACTAGATCCACAAAGCGACTATCAGGATCACCGGCTTGAGCCACATCTAAGACTTGGAATTGCAGGCCTTCTGGTACAGTATGTTGATCTACCTTCAACACATGTACACCCGGTTGTAAGCCATATAGGCTGTATTGGCCATTGATGTCAGTGATTACATAAGTGCCATCCTCCATATACAAGCGTACACCGGCTATCGGATAGCCATTCGCTTGTTCTTCAGGCGTACCAATCGGGCAGCCTTGTGCTAAAGCTAAGCGTCCAAATAGAATGGCACGATTTGAGAGCACGCCGGTCTTTTTCAACTGTACTTGCGCACTGGCGATCGGTGAGGAAACCGAGGTGTTCGTAGCGCTATACCCAATCGCTTGAGCTGTGTTAATCCCAGTACCATTATCGGCGGTTGCAGTCGCTTGCGTAATATAACTCAGAGTAATTTCACTACCTGCCGGGAAATTACCGATACGGAATTCTAATTGATTGGTTTTTCCATTAGTGCTCAATAGCGGGTCATTAATGAAATTGCTATCGACTTTGGCCGTGCCATTAATATATTTAAAGCCAACTGGTAGGAGATCGCGAATAATGGTGTTGTAGAGATCTTCACTGGATGTATTGCGAATCTTTACTGTATAGGCCACCAATTCACCTATTGAAACAGCATTCACGGAAGCTTGCTTTTGAATGGCAATTTCAGTCGTTGGTGTAGTTGGGCGGTCAACTGGAATATCTAGTGTATAGCTTGTAGATGATTCAATGACAGCAATCAACCCTGAGTTGGCGCTACTACCCTGATAGCCGGCTAGTCCATAAGAAGCTTGACGGACTTGATCATATTGAGTGCTTGCATATTCACTCGGCGGATGGCTAGAAGGAGCCGTGTAAGGTGCGGGTGGAGTTACTTTAATATAGTATTCGCCCACTTCCAATCCAGTGAATTTAAAATTACCGTTACTATCAGTATAAACGGTTTTTACAACCACATTATCCTCTACTGTAATTAAATCAATTTTAGCATTACTTACACCTGACAATGCCACTGAGTCAAACACAGTGCCTTCAACATCTTGTCCATCACGATCTTTAATAATTGGGTCAGCTATTAAAGTATTACACACCGTATTGCCTTGAAAGTCAGGAGTGCCGTCCCCATTTAAATCAATAGTAGCCTGCTGATTAAAGACTGTTTGCTCAGCAGGTAATTTAGCAACAGATAGGGTATAGCCGAATTTACCGCTTTTATTAACCCCTAAATAGCTAGCGGGAATTAATACTCCGACCTTGCTGATTGCGCTGCTACCATTCCAAGCACTATAAAGACTCCATTGGCCTAAAGCATTGGCTACTAACAGCATGCCTTGGGTTGGTTGCACAAAGAAGGCTGGTTGTTTAAGTAAGCTAAAGTAATTAGGATTAATCGCTTCTTCAATCAAAACGCCTTTGTAAGCTAAGCCTTCTATATTGATAGTACGTTCATCAGGAAGACTAGAGCCTTTATTAGTAAAACTAACTTCATGATAACTACGATCCCCAATGGCTTGAGTCACTTGGCAATCCACATCGCCAGTCTGATTTAGCTGAATGATTGCGCCTTGTTTGATATTGACCGTGTCAATATCACTGTCTTTGACGCTTGGGTCATTAGTAGAGGTTGTGGTTAGTTTAATAGTGAATTGGTCGCCGGGCTGGCTAGTGCTAGGTACTGTACCGACCACGACCACTTGGATGCTTTCGCCGGGTTTTAAAAGGTCGGTCTTAGTGAGTTCGCGTTCACCGGGGTCGACTTGACCGTTACCATTTTCATCCAAGTAAATCTTGAGATTTTCTAAATCCCCATTATCACCAGTAAGGTTTTCAACGCTCAGCAGATAATAGTCTGACTGGTTACCCGTATTAGTAATTTTATGGGGGAAAGAAACGGGCTTGCCTACTACCGCAGGCTGAGTTTGATCTTGGTTCTGCTCGACCTTTAATAGGGGCGCAACCACTAGAGTAGCCACATTAGAAAGCGCAGTTGCTTTAATCTCTGTGCCATTTTTAGTTTTGTACGAATATGAAGCTTCTGCTTGGTTAGTAATCTTGGTGCCTGCAGCAGTAGCGGCTGCTTGGCTATAAGATACTACCGTCATGAGCATGAAGAGCATCAATGCGCTGAGAATGCGTAACATGCATGCCTCTCTTGGTTATTTTTTTAATTTTTTGTGCTTGCAAGGTGGTGGTTTGTGGTATCACCACAGCGCCATTCTATTCATAAAACTCCCCCTACCAAAGGCAGAGGGAGTTGGTCTTTTGCTTCAGTTAATCAGGTCTAAAATTAATCAACTTTAGTACTGAATTGAACGGTTGCAGTTTGACCAGGCAATAAAGTGCCACCTACAGCAGCAGTTGCGTCTGGGCCTATGAAGAAGGAGATAGTACCGCTAACTTGTTCTGCACTATCATCACCTGCTACATCAGTACGAGCTGCGAAGCTACTGTTGCCTAAAGCATACTTCAGACTGCTTGCTTGGTAAGTCGTATAAGTTGGAACATTGTCACGTACGACTACTTTCAGTGCATTAGCATCCCCTTGGTTCTCCGCCACAATCTGCCAAATCGCACATTCGCCAGGAGCGACTTTAGAACCTAAATTCGCAGCAAACGCACCGTCTGCAGTACCATCACAAGCGGCGTCATAAGCTACTGTTTTGACTAAGCGTACTTGGCCTAAAATAACGGTAGAAATGTCTTCAACACTAGCATCGGGTGCGGTTGCAGCAGTGTCAGTGTTGGTTGCAGTCACCGTCAAGGTATTGACTTCACCGGGATCAGCATCGCTAGGTGCAAACACAACCGGTGTTAACGGCATAGAAACACCAGGCGGTAAAGTTACCTCAGGATTGCCATCTGTATCCGTATCGGTCCAAACAACTTGCACAGGATTACCCGTATTATCAGTACCGTAAATTTTATCGGTTGGGGTTAACTGGCTAGTTGGCTTATCTGGAATGCCGTCCCCTGTGGTATCAACCAACAGATTATTATTCCAGTTCGGTGTAGTACCTGGGTTAGTAGCGGCTAATTCAAAGGTTTCTTCAGTGTTACCGGTGTTATCCAAGGTATGGGTATAATCGACAGAACCACCCGCTTGGATTTGGTCTGAACCCGGAGGTGTTAAGGCAACTTGACGTAATGGAGCTACATCAATCGCATCCATCATAATGTCAGTTGCACCCGTGACAGATGACAAGACTTTAATCGTGATCAATTGATCGCCATCACCATCGCCATTGGTATCTACTGTACCGTAATCAGCGGCTGCATTAGCTGGATCAGCAGGGATACTAACGACAGCGATAAACTTGCGGTCAGCAGTACCGGCTGGTAAAGATGGAGTCGTAGTGATGGGGCTACCGGTACGATTACCTGAGGCGTCAGTCGCATAGAAAGCTACTGTCCAGCCAGTGGGTAGAGCGCCTAAGTTAGTACCGTCACTGCCACCTGCATAGAGTTTGAAAGCATCGGCAGAGCCAGAGTCATTGTCGACATAGAATGGGATCTCAACTTTGCTACCCACAGTGGCATCGAAGGTTGGGCGTGAGCCTTTGGTGGTAGAGGTAGTATCGTTGCCATTGTTAATGGTATAAGGAGAGCTACCTAACTCATCCATATCTACGCCAATAGTTGAGCCATCAGCACTGTCTGTTAAATCCACGCCGGAGCTGGTAATTTCACCTAATTTCAGGCTAGTAGTATTACTAGCTGGAGTAGTAGAAGGGTCATTAGCTGAGGTAGCCGTCAGAGTAGCCGTAAAGCCAGCGCCACTATTATCACCACTAGTGGTGGATGGTAATTGCGCTTTTACCATAAAGGTCTTAGTAGCGCCTGCTGCTAGTGGGCCTGTATCGACACCACCTTCATTATTCGTGTCAGTAATTTGTACCGTACCGGCTTCATTCCAGATAGTGAAGGTAGTACCTACAGGGTAATCGCCTCTAGCAATTAATAGTTCAAAGGTATCAGTACCAGAGCCATTATTGGTGACATCAACTAAGAATTGTACTGCTGAGCCAATTGGGGCTTGAGTTACGTATTGAGTATCGTTGTCACCGTCATCGTCTTTACCATCGTTGACAGTATCATTTAAGTTTTCATCGGTATCGTTCGCATCTACAGCATATTTTTGCGGCAGTACGGTTTGCGTAGGATTAGATGGGATAGGATTTTCAGTAGTACTTGTATTGCCATCTAAGTTCGCTTGTAACCAAGCAATATTCTTAATAATATCACCTGCGGAACCGGGGGTTGTGTTGTTGTTGAACGTAGCTGGATCATATTCTAAGACCATGCTGACACTCACCGTTTGATTCGGTGCAATCGAAGCATCCATGGCACTAATGCCTGCTAGAGCAGTGTCCGTTTGGTCGCTATCGTTATTGAGGTCGATACCGAGAGTTGTTTCATTAAGAGGAGTAGCTGCAGGTAGGGTATCACCATTAGCAAGTAATAAACCAGAAGCAGAAGTACTAATTAAGGTCAGAGGTGTATTGCTATTATCAACTGGAATAGCGTCATAGATATTGACGTCAGTAGCGGCACGATTACCTGTATTAGTAATGGTTAAAGTATAAGTAATACGGTTAGTCGCAGCATTTAATACCGCTGATTTAGTGTAGTTCAGGACTGCATCACCAGAGACAGTGATCACATCTTGGTTCGTACCTTGTAGGGTGTCAGCACCACCTGTTGCATTAGTAGCATCTGTAACAACGCCATTGGCTGAAGTAGCCGTCAAGATAACGCCCAATTCTTGGCCAGTCGTTGCACTGCTAGGTACTGCTACCGCAATGACTAATTCAGCACTTGCACCTGCAGCTAAAGTGACGCTAGTGACTTCGGGTTCGCCAGCATCTACTAAGCCGTTACCATTCACATCGCGATATACTTTAACTGAGCTAGAGGTAAGATCATCGCCAATATCGTTGGCAGCCGTCAAAGTATAAGTGTCAGTACCGTTACCATTGTTGGTTAAGGTATGTTGGATATACGTCATTTGGCCAGCAGCAGCCGTTTTGGTGCTATCGCTGCTCAGGTCAGCTTTATAAACTTGTTTTACAGTAATTACGGCTTCGTTAGATTGAGCTGAGTATTTATTCCCAGCACTATCTTCATAAGTAACAGTTGCTAAGTTCTTAATCAATGTGCCAGCAGCAGTCGCCGCGACAGCGGGGGCAATACTGACGACTAGGCCACCAGCCAATAAAGCACCTGCACAGACTTGGCTTAGTTTTCTTTTATTGAAGGTCATATACTTTTGACTCTCGCTTGTTTTTATTAATGAATGACGCTTAAGGGTTTGTTGGTATAGCTATTTAACAGTAGAGCGATAAGCAAAGTTTTGTACTTCGCCTGCGTTCAAAGGTTCTTGCATAGTCCAACGTAAGTGGGTATAGGCACTTGGGGGGATAATTTTTTCAACTTTCTTACCTTGGGCATCTTTAACCATGCGTTTCACGGGTTCGTTTTCGAAGGTTTTACCGCCGTCGATACTGACCTGTAAGGCTGCTTTGGCTTCAGTAAAAGCACTTTTACCAATATAAGCTGTTACCCGTGGCACAGGGCCTGTGACAATTAAATCTTTTAAAGGGTTAGTGCCCGTATTTTCATAAGTCAGTTGATATTCAACCGTTTGTCCGGGTTCCACTTCGGTCGCTGGCTCGAGAACTTCTTTACCTGCTTGGTCAGTGCTAACAACATAAGCAGTCATGGTGTTTTGCAAAGGCGCTTTAGAGGTTTGTGTATTCGCAATCGCAATACCGCCTGCAATGACCGATGCGGCTACCAATAAATACGCGTAGTCGCGCTTTTTGAACAGGTGAATTTTTGGAAACATGAGTGAACCCCTCGTAACAACTATATAGTTATGTATTTTTATAATCAGGTATTGTGGTCTAATCCTAACAAGGATAAAGAAGTGTAACTAAATATAGCTAGAAGAGGGGAGAAAACCGATAAATGGAATTAGCGGTAACTATTCAGGCAATAAGCGGCTAGCAATGATTTGGTAGGTTTGTGGACTTGTGAAGGTATCCCAGAAACGCTGTTCACTGGGAGTGGCAAACCAAGCGAGAAAAGTAACTCCAAAAAGAAACAAAGACTTAGCGGGTTTTGAGCTATCAAATAATTTTAAAGCAGTTCCAAACGAGCGCTTAATTCGATAGTTCATAAAATCAACACTATACATTTCATCTAAGATTAAATGTAGAAGAAATCCAAGCAATAAAAATAAGCCAATTAACCAAGAGGTGAAATCATTCTTGCCGAGCACATGATAGCTTAGGGCAGTAAGTGCAAAAGTGGCAAATAAGGCAGCAAGCAAAGAGTGAATAGAACCACGGTGGGTAGTGTATTTATGGAAGACTTGCCAAAATACAAAGCGAATGCCTAAAAACGCTCCAATACCAACTAGCCATAACTCACTGATTGACATGGTATTTTTGACTGAAAAGACCATCAAAAAAGCAACAAAAATCCCAAGTATTGAAAACATAATCCGACTAGGATAAGCATGTTGTAAGTCGACATCCGGTAATATGCCACCAATTGTCCCAACTAGTGCTAAAGTCAGAGCATCTTGTTGATCAACTAAGCCGACTTGTAAACAGAGAATCGACAGCAAACCCGAACTTGCGGCAGCCCAAGTAATATGCGTATTAAAGTTAGCCATGTTGTAAAAAATTACTAAGTATTATCGTCTTGATTCTTCATTTTTATTGTACCTTCTTTGCCAGCTAACAGGTTTTTTATATTAGATTCATGCCGCCACCAAATTAAAGCGGTCATTAAAATTAAACCTAAAGCTAAACTGCCACTATGGGTAAATAAATAGAAAATAAGCGGTGCTAATAAAGTAGCGATTAGTGCTGAGAGGGATGAAATTTTCAGAATTTTGGCTATAAATAACCAAATTAAGGCAACACACACACCTGCCCAAAAATGGATCCCAAAATAGACACCTAAGGCCGTTGCTACTCCTTTGCCACCCTTGAAGTTGTAATAAATTGGCAATAAATGACCCATAAATGCAGCAAAGCCGATTAAGAGGAGCCAGCCATAGCTCAGGCCTAAAGCTTGTCCGACGAGTACTGGAATTAAGCCTTTCAGCATATCGCCTGCTAGAGTAAGGGCTGCAGCTTTTTTACCCCCTACGCGCAAAACGTTAGTGGCGCCCGGGTTATTCGAGCCTGCTGTACGTGGGTCAGGTAAGCCCATTATTTTGCAGGTAATAATTGCGGTCGAAATCGAACCCAGTAAATAAGCTAAAACTAGCAGGGCATAGGACATAGCAGCGTGATCCCGTATTGCTTGTTAGAATGCGCCAACATGATAGCGTGAAAGGAACAGAATTGTCGCAGCTTTTTACCATTACTGAAGGCCAAGGCCGCCCACTCGTCGCTTTGCATGGCTGGGGAATGAATCAGATCGTTTGGCAACCGATTCGGGAACGCCTGACTCAACAAGCTCAAGTGACTTGGGTTGATTTGCCGGGGCATGGGCGCAGTGCTGAGCTTAAATCAGCGAGTCTCGAAACAGTAGTGGAACAACTAATTCCGCATATCCCAGATAATGCAATTGTCATGGGCTGGTCTTTAGGGGGGCTGATTGCGCAGGCTGTAGCGCAACGTTTGCCAGAGCAAGTAGCGGGTTTAATTCTGGTTGCTAGTACTCCGAGGTTTGTCCTCTCCCCAGATTGGCCTTATGCACTCAGCGCTGAAGTGCTGCAAAGCTTTGCGGATAGTTTAGCTCAGGATTATACAGCGACAGTAAGGCGCTTTTTTGCCTTACAGTTTATGGGTGTGCGTAGCGATCCAACAGCTTTACATAATTTACGCGATCAAATTTTACAATATCCAGCGAGTTTGGGCGCGCTCAAAGATGGCTTGGAGATTTTGCGTACCGCAGATTGCCGGCAACACTCTATTCAACAGCCTTGTTTGTGGGTTTTAGGACGCTTAGATAAATTAATTCCTGTTAGTTTGGCAGCAGGTTTGCAAGCTTTGCGTTATGGTGAAGTGCAAGTCATGCCTAAAGCGGCGCATGTACCTTTTGTGACACATTCTGATGAATTTATGATAATCGTGGAAAATTTTATTCATGGTCTCTAAGACTGTTCCCGCTGAGCTAGCCCATTACCTTGATCCGTTTAAAACTCGCTCGAGTTTTGATCGTGCGGCGAAAACTTATGATCAAGCAGCTTTTATCCAACGTGAAATTGGCAATCGTCTAATGGAGCGTTTGGACTATGTGCGTTTACAACCTAAACGTGTGGTGGATTTAGGCTGCGGAACGGGCGCGATCAGTAAACAACTGCTAAGCCGTTATCCACAAGCTGAAGTAGTGAGTCTTGATCTCGCTTTAGGTATGGTGGAAGAAACTAAGCGTCAAGCTAATAACTTTAGGCTCAATGGCCTATGTGCAGATGTACAACAGATGCCGTTGCAAGAGAATTGCGCGGATCTCCTCATTTCTAACCTGATGTTACAATGGTGTAATGATTTAGGCGCGGTATTCCAAGAATGCGTGCGGGTATTGCGGCCAGAAGGCTTATTCATTTTTACTACTTTTGGGCCAGATACTTTGTACGAGCTGCGTAATAGCTGGGGACAGGTGGATGGTTATACCCACACGAGTCGCTTTGTGGATATGCATGATGTGGGAGATGCTTTACTTGCTGCTGGTTTTCGTGATCCGGTGATGGATCGGGAGGTGATAACGGTGACTTATCCAGCCGTGAGAAACTTATTGCAGGACTTAAAAACAATCGGTGCGAATAATGCAACCTTAGGCCGTAATCGCGGCTTAACGGGTAAACAACGCTTGCAGGGATTTTATCAAGCCTATGAGCATTATCGTTTAGCTGATGAAACTTATCCTGCAACGTATGAAGTGATTTTTGGACATGCTTGGGCGCCACGGATTAGGCCTAGTGCTAAGCCGGAGCGTTTTATCCCGATTCAAGTTCGGTGAGTCATTGGCTCTTATCTAATAGGAGTTGAACTTAATTTTTGCAGATTTATTTAGGCTAAATAATAAGCTAAACACTCAGTTAGCTGAGCTTAGCTGGATAATTGTATCTATTTGGAAGGGCTTTATGTTATATTTGCTGCACTGCAACAATTTAGAGTTTTTCTAGGAGAAAAACGATGGCAAACCCTTCCAAATCTTTACCGACTTTAGCAAGCGAAGTCGCCTATGCTGCACCACAAGTCATTGCACACCGTTTAACCCGCATGGCGTTGGCGGGTGCTAACCCTTCTGCCCGTGATCAACGAGAGTTTTATCAGATGGGAGCGGAGAAAGTTGAGGCTTTCTATGAGTCTTGGAATGCAATGATGCTGCAAAGCTTGCAAATTAATCAGCGCTTGTTCTTTTCTTTTTGGTTTCCTTGGGCAGCACAAGGTTCTTCCAAAAATCCAGTCGAGCAATTAGAGCAAGCCGCTACGCAGATTCTAACGAGTGCTCTTAAGCCAGTGCACAAACGAGCTGTTTCTAATGCAAAACGCTTAAATAAGACCGGTATTCTGTAAGTTTTGTAGCAACTGCTCGTCTACTAAAAGCAGTTACTTGAAGTGATTGCTTTTATTGATTGACTGTTCAGTCAACGATATTTAATATGCCAGACATTAACAGTATGTCAGGTGGTACTGAACATGAGCGAAAGGCAAGCACGGCGAGGTGGTGGCCGCGACAGTAAACGAGCAGCACGCCAAGTTTCTCAGACCAAACAAGCAGCCTTCATTGAACGGCGCATTCCTTATTTCGAAGTCCTCAGCGAAGAAAGTTTGGAGCTGATTGAGCACAATGCAGATACCATCCTTGAAGAAATCGGCATTGATTTCCGTGATGACCCAGAAGCAATTAGTCTGCTGAAAAGTGCAGGTGCAGATATTCAAGGGGAGCGAGTGCGCTTTCCACGGGGTATGTGCCGAACACTAATTCAAGCCACTGCTCCCAAAGAATTTACCCAGCATGCACGTAATCCAGAGCGTAGCACTATTATCGGTGGTAAGCGTACCGTCTTAGTGCCCGCCTATGGTTCACCGTTTGTGCGTGACTTAGACAAAGGTCGCCGTTACGCCTCCATTGAAGACTTTCGCAATTTCGTCAAGCTCGCTTATATGAGTCCTGGCCTGCATCATTCTGGGGGTACGGTGTGCGAGCCTGTCGATTTGCCGGTGAATAAGCGGCATTTCGACATGATCTATAGCCATCTCAAATACAGTGATAAGCCGTTCATGGGTTCTGTAACCCACTATTCACGTGCCCAAGACACCGTGGATATGGCGAAGATTGTGTTTGGTGAAGAGTTCGCCACCAATAATTGTGTTACCACTAGCCTAATCAACGCTAATTCACCGATGACCTACGATGACACCATGTTAGGTGCTTTGAAAGTCTATGCGCGTAATATGCAAGCCACAGTCATCTCTCCTTTTATTCTTTCTGGCGCGATGTCTCCTGTGACTGTAGCAGGTACAGCTACCCAGATCCTAGCGGAAGCTCTAGCAGGCATGGCCTTTGCACAATTGGTACGTTCTGGTGCGCCGGTCGTGTTTGGAACTTTCTCGAGTGCGGTATCCATGCAATCGGGTGCGCCTACCTTTGGTGGGCCAGAGCCTAGCTTAGTGATGTATACTGTAGCGGCTCTAGCGCGGCGTTTAGGTGTGCCTTTCCGGAGTGGTGGTGGCTTATGTGCTTCAAAGTTACCAGATGCACAAGCCGCCTATGAAGCCGCAAATACCTTACAAACAGCCGCCTTAGCCGGTGTGAATTTCATGCTACATACAGCGGGTTGGTTAGAAGGCGGTTTAGTCATGGGCTATGAAAAGTTCATGATGGATGTTGACCAAGCGAATATGATGTCGGTGCTGCTAGGTGGTGTGGATATGAGCGAGAATGGTCAAGCACTGGATGCCTTCCGTGAAGTGGGACCTGGTAAACATTTCCTTGGCGCCGCACATACTCAGCGTAATTTTGAAACCGCTTTCTATCGGTCTACACTCGCAGATAACAATAGTTTTGAGCAGTGGAGCGAAGAGGGGGAGCAAGATATGGCACAGCGTGCGAATACTTTGTTTAAGCGTGTGTTGGCTGAGTATGAACTTCCACCGATGGATCAAGCGATTGATGAGGCTTTGCTTGAGTTTATGGCTAAGCGTAAAGCTGAATTTCCCGATAAAGATTATTAAGGAACACCGGTTATGGCTGAAGAGTATGATGATGGGGATGAACTGATTCTTTCGGAGTTAGATGACGAAGAGTTAGTCGCACAAATGCATGATGATCTGTATGACGGTTTGAAAGAAGAAATCGAGGAAGGTGTCAATATTCTCCTTGAGCGTGGCTGGGCTGCGGACAAAGTCTTGTCTGAAGCATTGGTAGAGGGGATGCGAATTGTTGGGGTGGATTTCCGGGATGGTATTTTATTCGTACCAGAAGTGCTGTTGGCGGCCAATGCAATGAAAGGCGGGATGGCAATCCTGCGTCCCCTCTTAGCTGAAACTGGTGCTAAACCTATTGGCAAGATGGTCATTGGCACAGTAAAAGGCGATATCCATGATATTGGCAAAAACCTCGTCACGATGATGATGGAAGGTGCGGGCTTTGAAGTCATCGACTTAGGCATCAATAACTCAGTTGATGAATACTTAGCGGCTTTAGAAGAGCATAAACCCGATATCCTCGGTATGTCTGCGCTCTTAACCACCACGATGCCTTATATGAAAGTAGTGATTGATGCGATGGTCGAGAAAGGTATTCGTGATGACTACATTGTGTTAGTTGGCGGTGCTCCACTGAATGAAGAGTTTGGTAAAGCGGTCGGTGCGGATGCTTATTGTCGTGATGCAGCCGCAGCTTCTAGCACTGGTTTAAGCATGGTTCAACAACGCCAAGCTGCTTAAGTTAATAAAATATGTCAGCTCAAGTAGAGCCAGTCTTAGTACTGGCTTGTGGTGCCTTAGCCCGAGAGATTCAACAGCTTAAGTTAATCAATGGCTGGGAACATCTCAAAATAAACTGCCTTGAAGCTGACTTACATAATCGCCCTGAGCGTATTCCTGAGCGTGTCAGAGCCAATATTCGCCGTTATCGTCCCCAATTTTCGCAAATCTTTGTTGCTTATGCAGATTGTGGTACGGGTGGTTTGTTAGATCGTGTACTTGCAGAAGAGGGTGTCGAACGTTTACCCGGCGCACATTGTTATGCCACCTTCGCAGGTCAACAGTCATTTGCTGAGTTAGCAGAAGCTGAGTTAGGTAGTTTTTATTTAACTGATTTTCTTGCCAGACATTTTGAGCGTCTAGTGATTAAGGGGATGCAGCTCGATAAGCACCCCGAGTTAATGCCCTTGTATTTCAATCACTATAAACGTCTTGTGTATTTGGCTCAAACCTCGAATCCTGAGCTGCTGGCTAAAGCACAAGCAGCCGCCGAGTTTTTGCGCTTAGAATTTAAGCTGGTTCCTACCGGCTATGGTGAGTTAGCCACAGAATTAGCGCGCATTGCGCAAAGGTGATAACAATGGCAGAACGTGTGATCGTGTACTGGCGTGATATTCCTTCTCAAGTTATTTTGAAAAGAGGCCGCTTGAAAGGCAAAGCACTGTTGAGTGAAAAATTTCAAGAGGCGATTGATAAAGCGGCGATTCGTGCCGGCAAAGCAGGTACAGATGATTATGTGGCTGAATGGCATCGAATCACTAGCGAGGTAGATGTTGGTGATGATCTGGATAAGGCGGCTCGTCAAGAAGTCTCTTTATTAGAAGCGCAATTCCCCACAGAGGTTTTAGAACAAGTCATACGCAATGGTGGCTTAATCGCTGCTTGAGGAGATTGCTATGTATGCCATGCGTCGTTGGTCCGCTCGCCATTCGAGTATCTTGAAAACTTTGTATCACCAGCTTGAAAATCTACTGGTCAAACTCTATCCGAGATTCGAAAAAATCGGTATTCAGAAGATTGAAAAGCCGCTGATGTTCATTGAAAAGCCGACCAAAAGTTTCTTCTTCGACTCACAATCCTGTGGGCAGTGTACTTTAGGCTCGACGGGTATGTCCTGCCCAATGAATTGTCCAAAAACCATTCGTAATGGCCCTTGTGGTGGCGTGCGTGCCAATGGTAAATGCGAAGTTAAACCGGAAATGGATTGCGTTTGGGTGGTTGCTTGGGAGGGTACACAACATCTAAAACCCGAAGAACGTGCCATTCAAATCGTCCAACCCATGCTCGATTGGCGCTTGAAGGGTAAGTCGGCTTGGTTACGGGCGGCTGAGCAAAAAGTGCGGGAGCTACGCTCATGAGTGCGATTTTAAAAAGAAGTCAGTTGCCCACGTTCTCCTATGCCGATGAACCAACTCCCGGAGAAAACTTACCGATTTTAGCAGGTCATGTCTCGCCCGGCCGTTTAGAACGGGTCTTACGTGCCGGGCATTTTGCCATGACCACTGAAATTGCCCCGCCTGATTCCGCTGACCCTGAAGAGGTTTATGCGCGCGCTAAGCTATTTGATGGTTATGTCGATGCCATGAATGCGACCGATGGTTCGGGGGCGCATTGCCATATGTCGAGTGTGGGGATGTGTTCGTTACTCACGCGTAAAGGCTATGCAATGGTGATGCAGATTTCCTGCCGTGACCGCAATCGAATAGCCATTCAAGGTGATGTCTTAGGTGCAGCCGCTATGGGCGTGTGTAATATTCTCTGCCTAAGCGGGGATGGTGTACAAGCAGGTGATCACCCTGAAGCCAAGCCAGTCTTTGATCTGGATAGCATGACCGCACTTAATACCATCCGCACCATGCGCGATGAGAGTCGCTTTTTAAGTGGGCGTAAACTCACTTACCCGCCGAAAGTCTTTATCGGTGGTGCAGCCAATCCATTCGCGCCACCATTTGATTACCGCCCTTTGCGCTTGGCGAAAAAAATTGCCGCTGGTGCGCAATTTGTACAGACCCAATATTGCTTTGATATGGAGATGTTTAAAACCTATATGCAGAAAGTGCGCGATTTAGGTTTAGATAAACAAGTCTTTATCCTGCTTGGCGTTGGCCCCTTAGCTTCGGCGAAAACAGCAGAATGGATTCGCAGTAATGTCGCGGGTGTACATATTCCTGACAGCATTATTAATCGCCTGAAAGGTGCACAAAATCAGAAGCAGGAAGGTCTGAATATTTGTATTGATATGATCAATCAAGCGCGTGAAATCGAAGGCGTGCATGGTGTGCATATTATGGCTTATCGCCAAGAGCACCATGTGGCTGAGATTGTCGAGCGCTCCGGTGCTTTAGAGGGGCGTACCCCTTGGCATCCGGGTATGTATGAAACTAATGAATCCACAAATTCACCGATTACCCCAAAGGAAGCAGCCGTATGACCGTCACAATTATCAGTTCGCCCAGCAAAGAAGTGCGCATCGGTTTTGATGAGCCTTTTGTGATTATTGGGGAGCGTATTAACCCGACTGGGCGCAAAATTCTCGCCGAAGAAATGAAAAATGGTGATTATAGCCGTGTACAAGCCGATGCTTTAGCGCAAGTCGAAGCGGGCGCGCAAATGCTGGATGTGAATGCCGGTATTCCTTTAGCCGATGAGCCACGGATTCTGGCGGAAGTCATTCAACTGGTGCAGTCCATCACTAATGTACCTTTGTGCATTGATTCCTCAATTATTGCGGCTTTAGAAGCGGGTTTAAGCGTCTATCAAGGCCGGGCTTTAGTCAATTCGGTAACGGGCGAAGATGAGAGCTTAGAGCGTGTCTTGCCTTTAGTGGCTAAATACGGGGCTTCGGTGGTGGCGATCTCCAATGATGAAACGGGAATTTCTCAAGATATTAATGTGCGCTACAACGTGGCGAAAAAGATTGTTGAGCGCGCGGCTGATCATGGCATTTCCCGTGATCGTGTTGTCGTTGATCCTCTTGTCATGCCGATTGGTGCGATCAATGACTCAGGTCGGCAAGTCATGGCTTTAGTCCGGCGTTTGCGCGAAGAACTCAAAGTGAATACCACTTGTGGTGCATCTAATGTGAGCTTTGGCTTGCCCAATCGGAATGGTATCAATAGCGCTTTTTTAACTATGGCGATTGGTGCTGGTATGACTTCAGCGATTACTAATCCCTTGCACCCTGAGGTGATGATGGCAGTGCTAGGGGCGGATGTTATGATGGGGCATGATCCTAACTGTGCGAGCTGGATTCGTAAATACCGTGAGCCAGCGCCGGAAGGTGAAGGTGGGGCGCGTGAGAATCGCCGTCGGCGTCGTGCTTAAAGGAGTGCTATGACTACTGCTAAAGTCGTTTTTCTTCCCTCAGGTCGCCGTGGAGAATTTCCCATTGGCACACCTTTATTACAGGCAGCCCAAAAGCTCGGTGTTGATATTGACTCCATCTGCGGTGGGCGTGGTTTATGTGGGCGTTGTCAAATCCTCTGCGCTGAAGGCAGTTTCCCTAAGCATGGAATCCATTCTAGCCTAGAGAATTTGAATGATTTCACGCTCACCGAACTGCGTTACAACCAAGAGCGTAAGCCGCTGGCACAAGGGCGGCGTTTAAGTTGCCATACTTATCTGCAAGGCGATGTGGTGATTGATGTACCACCAGATAGCCAAGTGCATAAGCAAGTTGTGCGTAAAGCCGCTGAGCAGCGCGATATTGTGCTGAATCCAAGTGTGACGCTGCATTATGTCGAAGTCACTGAAGCAGATATGCATGACCCTAAAGGCGATTTACAACGTTTGCTAGAGGCTTTGGAGTTTGAGTGGCAATTGGCAGGTTTGACTTACGACTTTAGTTTATTAGCTGAATTGCAAACTGCGTTGCGCCAAGGTAAATGGTCAGTGACGGCGGCGGTTTATCAAAATCAACGCATCTTAACGGTTTGGCCGGGTTTACGCGAAACGGTTTATGGGATCGCGGTTGATGTGGGTTCCACCACGGTCGCAGCGCATTTATGTGATTTACGCACGGGTGCTGTGCTGGGTTCAAGTAGCCTAATGAATCCACAGATTCGCTTCGGCGAAGACCTGATGAGCCGCGTTTCTTACATCATGATGCATCCCGAAGCTGCTGAAGCACTCACGCAAGCGATTCGGGATGGCTTAAATACGATTATTAGTGAACTTTGCCAACACCAAGCCATTCAGCGCACTGAAATTCTTGAGATGGTGCTGGTTGGCAATCCGATCATGCACCATATTTTCCTTGGGATTAATCCGGTGGAATTAGGCGGCGCTCCCTTCGCACTCGCGACCGATGAGGCAGTGAATATCAAAGCCGCTGAGATGGGTTTGCAGATTCATCCTGCCGGGATGGTTTATGTGTTGCCTTGTATCGCCGGGCATGTGGGTGCAGATGCGGCAGGCGTGGTGCTCGCAGAAGAGCCGCAGTTGCAGGAAGAAGTCACCTTATTAGTTGATGTGGGTACGAATGCTGAGATTGTCTTAGGCAATCGAGATCAATTATTTGCATGTTCCAGCCCAACAGGGCCTGCTTTTGAAGGGGCACAGATCAGTAGTGGTCAACGGGCTGCACCAGGAGCGATTGAACGGGTGCGGATTGATCCCTTAACTAAACAAGCGCGCTTTCGAGTGATTGGTTCAGAGCTTTGGTCAGATCAGACAGGCTTTGCCGAATCAGTGGCTGCAATTGGTGTGAATGGCATTTGTGGTTCAGGCATTATTGAAGTCGTGGCTGAAATGTATCTGGCGGGTGTGATCAGTACCGATGGCGTGATTGATGGTAGTTTGGCTGAAGCCTATCCTGAACTGATTATTCCGAACGCCCGTACTTGGTCGTATGTTGTGTATAGCGATGGGGCAGGGCGCGTGATTGCGGTCACGCAAAATGATGTACGCCAGATTCAATTAGCCAAAGCCGCTCTGTATGCAGGGGTGCGCTTATTGATGGATAAGATGCAAGTGCAGCAAGTTGGACGTATTCGCTTGGCGGGTGCTTTCGGTAGTCATATTGATGTGAAACATGCGATGGTATTAGGCTTAATTCCTGATTGTCCTTTGGATCAAGTATCTTCAGCAGGTAATGCTGCGGGAACAGGGGCACGGATTGCTTTATTGAATCAAGATGCTCGGCAAGTGATTGAAACGGTAGTCCGGCAAATTACCAAAATCGAAACTGCAGTCGAGCCTAAATTCCAAGACTATTTTGTCGGTGCGATGGCTTTCCCTCATAAGACAGATCCTTTTCCACATTTATTCGCAGTGGTCGACAAGCCTACTGAAAAAGAAACAGTAGTGGCGGATGATCCAACGCAACGGCGGCGTCGGCGTAAATGAGTAGTTTCAATATTGGAATTGATACGGGAGGTACTTATACCGATGCGGTGGTGATTGATACGCAGCAGCGTAAAGTTTTAGCTTCCGCGAAAGCACTGACAACCCGTGGTGATTTATCCATCGGCGTACTTGAGTCTTTGCAACGAGTGCTGGATGTAAGTCGTGCTCAGGTTGATCCACAGCAGATTGGTTTAGTCTCGCTCTCGACTACGTTAGCGACCAATGCCTTAGTCGAGGGTAAAGGTTCTGCGATAGCGGTGATTCTGCTCGGCTTCGATGACACCATGCTGGATCGCTCTGAACTAAAAACGGCTTTGCCAGCGGCTAAAGTAGTACGCATTGCGGGTGGTCATAAATACGATGGTAGCGAGCTTACTGCTTTAGATGAGATTACATTATTAACCGAATTAGCCACTATCACTGGTACTGTTGATGCTTATGCGGTGGCAGGTGTTTATTCAGTTCGTAATTCCAGTCATGAACGTCGCGTTCAAGCTTTAATTCAAGCAAAGACCGGCTGCCCTGTGACGGCTTCATGCGATTTATCTGAGGCTTTAAATGGGCCAAGACGTGCGCTAACGGCAGCTTTCAATGCGCGCATTATTGCCATGATCGTTGCACTTATTAATGCGGTGCAAACCGCTATGCAGGCTCAAGGCATTCACGCGCCTTTAATGATAGTCAAAGGCGATGGTTCACTGGCGAGCGCACAAGCAGTGATGGAAAAGCCCATTGAAACCATTTTATCGGGGCCGGCAGCGAGTGTGATCGGTGCGAATTTCATTTCAGGGTTAACCGATTTCATTATCTCGGATATTGGTGGTACAACGACCGATGTCGCGATAGTGCGCAATGGTTGGCCTGCTTTAAATGAAAAAGGCGCAATGGTCGGTATGCATCGCACGATGGTCAAAGCCATTGATATGCGCACCATTGGTTTAGGGGGCGATAGCGAAGTTGCGGTTGATCCTCAAGGGACAGTCTCACTACAACCTAATCGTGTCGTGCCAGTAGCTTTGATTGGAGCACGCTGGCCAAGTGTGCAAAAAGCTTTAGAAAGCGCTTTAGCGCAAGGCATGGGTTTAGGGATTGCTACGCTATTTTTATTGCGCCCTGAAGGTTTCAATGCAGCCTCTGATCCGACAGATTTAACAGCGGCTGAAAAAAGCTTACTAGCCGCTATCGGTGAAGAACCTAAGCCTTGGACGCAAGTGGTTAGCTCAGTCAGTGATCGGCGGCGGGTCTTGCGTTTTGTGGAGCGTGGTTTAGTTCAATTAGCAGGCTTTACGCCAAGTGACGCGGCGCATGTCTTGGCTCTGCAAGCACAGTGGTCGAAAGAGGTTGCCGATTTAACCTGTCTGATGATTGGACGTTCTTACGGCAAAGTTTCTTACAATGAAGCTAAGCGTGAGGCGGAGTGCCAAGCTTTTGCCCAAGAAATCTTTGAGGTCATGGTGGCAAAAAGTATACACGTGTTGCTCGAATCTTTAGCGGGCAGCAGTTTTGCCGCCAACGATCCTTTAGTGAGTTTAGTGGCTCATGGGCAAAGGTTATTAAATCACTTGCAAGTGAGCCTGCAGCCTTCTATTCCTTTAGTCGCGGTCGGCGGGCCTGCACCGGTATTTTATGGCGAAGTGGGTAGACGTTTGGGGGTTGAAACCATTATCCCAGTAGGTAGTGAAGTTGCCAATGCGATTGGTGCTGCTATCGGTTTGATTCGTGTGCAAGCCGTGGTTACGGTGGCTATGCGTGAGCCGGGCGGCTTTACCTTGCATCATAGTGGTGAACCTTTAATTTTTACGGATGCCTCGCAAGCTTTGGCAGAAGCGGATTGTTTAGTTCGGCAATTAGCAGAGTCTAAAGCGCAACAAATGGATGGTGATGTCTTAACAACTGAAGTAAAACTAGAACGTTTGGATGTACCGGGTTTAACGGGCGATGTCGGCTTAATTTCTGCTACTTTAACGGCGGAGTGCTTAGCCCGCCCTATCGGAGTTTGACTATGAGTAATGCAAACTTAGCCATTACCGGTGGCTGTGTTTGTGGTGCGGTGCGCTATCAAATCAATGGCTCTTTGCGTCCTGTGATTGCTTGCCATTGTGAGCAATGCCGACGTTTCAGTGGGCATTTTGTGGCAGCAACCGCGACCCGTAAACTTTATTTCCAATGGCTGAACACGGATGGCTTGAAATGGTATAGCTATCAGACTGGTTTGCGCCAAGGCTTTTGTCAGGAATGTGGGTCTAGTTTGTTTTTTGAAGATGAACAGGGTGAGCGTATTTCGATAGCCGCTGGTTCTTTAGATCGTCCTCAGGGGCTGAAAATCGCGGCACATATTTTTGCAGCCGAGGCTGGCGATTATTATTCCATTGACCACAGTGTTCCGGTCGCTATGGATGGGAGTCACTCGGTACAATTACCGCTTTAATAGCATTGGCTTCAGCTAACGCTTTGGTGTTAGTTTGCTATTCTCATAATAAAAGCTCATGGCGAGGAGGTCGTTATGCACACCACATTAATTCTTACCGTTTTAGGTCCTGATCACCCAGGTTTAGTAAAGTCCTTATCCGAAGTCCTCAATCAGCAACAAGGGAACTGGACTGAAAGCCGTATGGTGCATTTAGGGGGACAGTTTGCTGGCTTGCTACAAGTGAGTCTACCACGTGAGCGTGTGGCAAATTTGAAAGCAGCTTTGGATGGCTTGCAAGATAGTGGTTTAAAAGTATTAATCGCGGAAGCTAACGAGCTTCCAACAGCCACGGAAATCTTAAAAGTTGAAGTATTGGGCTTGGATCGTCCCGGTATTATTCGTGACATCACCACACAATTAGCCAGTCTCAAAGTCAATATTGAAGAGTTGTTCAGTGAGCAGCGCCCCGCGCCTATGTCGGGTGGTCTCTTATTTTTTGCAGCTTTAACAGTGAGCCTACCTGAAGGTATCAGTACAGAGCAGGTACAAGCTAAACTCGAAGAGTTAAGTGATCAGCTAATGGTGGATTTAAATTTTGCTTGATGTAGTGTTCACTAGCTAGATTAAACATCGCTCGATGGGTACAAAAAGCTTGCTCAGGCATTAGTCAGAGCAAGCCTCAAGGCTAGCGCAAAGATTTTAGTCTTTATCGGCAGCTACACACAGCCGATGAGATTTGATCATTCCATAAATTGCCTACAAACGGGACTGCACCAGGGCCAAAGCTGCGGCTGTCACCATCGTAGTTAATATGTTGATAAACCGTCAGTTCACAATTATTGGGCACACGTATCGCAGAGACCTTGTCGTTCCAGCTATCGCCGACAGAGTTGAGCTTGCCACGCACCGGTAGCACTTGTCCGGCAAAATCACTGTGCTCATACATCAAACAAGCTGGCTGCGGTGGGGTAGGGCATTGACATTTTAAAGCAGAGATTTGGTCATTCCATAAGTTGCCAACGGAGGGCGTATTGTTGGCAAACACACGTCGATCCCCTTGGTAATTATCGTGCTCAAAGGCAACTAAGCGACAGCTATTCGCCACTTGAACCGAGGAAATGCGATCATTCCACGCAGGGCCTACGCTCGGTATGGTTTGGCCGGGTAATAAAGACATGACGGAACCGGTGTAATTGATATGCTCAAAGACTTGGCAATTCGCTTGTACTGTACCCATCGTTAGCGCATTCGCAAATAGCAAACACCACAAACCTTGCTTACTCATACAGATTGACCTCGCAGTGATAGAAGGGGGGGGGCTAGGGTTTTAAAATTTTTATAGTAGCTAAAAACTAATATACAGGCTGACCCGCTGTTTTAGCATCCCTTAAATAAGGGATGCTGTAAATTTACTCCTTTAAGATCAATAAGCTAGTTAATTGATCACGCTCTTAATCCGAGCAATAGTTCTCTGCGCGAAAGCGTGGTGAGCAAATCGCCAAAAAAATCAAATCGCCTTCGCCAGTATTGCGAATACGCTGCCGACAATGCGGGGGAATAATGACGACATCACCCGCTTGAACCGCTTGTGGTTCTAAAGCACCGATTTCAACCATACCCCGACCTTCTAAAATCACATAGCGTTCAGTGGTGTGTAATAGCCAATGCCAGCGGGTGGTTTGCCCCAACTCGACACGAGCTCGTGCAATGGAAATTCCCCCATCGGCTGGGCTATTACTCAATTCAAGGATGTGACAGCCTTCATGAAAGTAATATTCATTATTGGGATTAGCGGAGATGATTAGAGGCTGCATAAAAATAACTCCGTTTAGACACTTAGGTTTAGTGAATTGTTATTGGCTGTTAAGCAGGTTTTATGCCATTGTGAACTTGGAGGAAGGCTAACCAATTAACAACGAAAAAAACCGTGAAATGGACGAAAAACAAGCTGAAAGCGCACAGACAGTCGCGCCCACTATTCCCGCTCGTGAATTTACCGCTGCTGAAATTGGTGCTCTGGCGCATTTGTACCGAGGGGAGGTTTATCGTTCGACGGTCTGGCGCACTCGCTTAGACAATACGACCAACTGGGCGGTCGTGACGACGGGCTTGGCCTTTTCCATTACCTTTGCAGGCAAAGATGCATCACCCTTGCCTTTAATTCTAGTAGGCTTTCTCATTTGTGTATTTCTGTTATTTGAAGCCCATCGTTATCGATATTTTAATGTATGGCGGGCGCGTGCACGCCATATGGAACGCGAGTTTTATGCGCCGATGTTGCGTGGTGAGGGTGCGCATTTAAATAAGTGGAATCAAATTCTCGCCGATGATTATTGTAAGCCACATCATCATATTAGTTTACCGCGTGCGATTGGTCGCCGCTTGCGACGTAATTATGCTTGGGTCTTGAGCGTGCAAGCGATTGCTTATTATGGAAAGTTAGCGATTCATCCCAGTCCGTTAGGTGGTTTTAGTGATTTATATGCGCGGGCGGTCGTCGGCCCCATTCCGGGGGAAGTAGTGATTGCTTGCGGTATTTTATTTCATAGCTCTTGGATGATTTTTGCTTATGTCACTTGGCGCAAAGATGTAGCAGATCGTAAACGGCGGAGTAGTAAGGTGGCGATGGGTTGAAGAGAGCCGTAAAGGCGTAAATATTCAATTCACGCCTTTCGTATTTATGAGGCATTAATGCTGAGTCGTTTTCAAATAATCTAAAGTGATTTTCAGCATCCGCCGTACTGGCTCAGCCGCACCCCAGAGTAATTGATCACCGACAGTAAAGGCTGTCAAGTATTCAGGGCCAATATTCATTTTCCGCACACGCCCGACTGGAATAGTTAAAGTTCCAGACGCTTGCACAGGGGTTAAACCTGCCAAAGTAGCGGCTTTATCATTCGGAATTAATTTTACCCATTCATTATGATTAGCAATGATAGCTTCGATTTCCGCTAAGGGTAAATCCTGTTTTAATTTAATCGTCACACCTTGAGAATGGCAGCGCATTGCACCAATTCTGACACATTGACCATCCACTGGAATAATATCTGCACCCGCAAGGCCAAGAATTTTATTAGTCTCAGCAATACCTTTCCATTCTTCTTTGGTTTGGCCGTTTTCCCAAGCTTTATCAATCCATGGGATTAAGCTACCGGCTAAAGGTGCGCCAAAGTTTTCAGTGGATAAACTACCATCATTTAATTTAGCAGTGACTTTACGGTCAATATCTAAAATCGCCGAATGGGGATCAGCTAATAAATCTTGGACTTCACCATTCAATTCACCCATTTGCGTGAGCAGTTCGCGCATATTCTTCGCACCTGCACCACTGGCCGCTTGATAAGTCATCGTCGACATCCATTCGACTAAGCCTTTTTCAAATAAGCCACCGAGTGCCATCAGCATCAAGGACACCGTGCAGTTGCCACCAACATAGTTTTTAATGCCTGCTTTTAAGCCCGCATCAATCACATGACGATTCACAGGGTCGAGCACAATAATCGCATCGTCTTTCATGCGCAAAGTAGAAGCGGCATCAATCCAGTAGCCATTCCAGTTGGCACGTAATTTTTCATACACTTCAGTCGTATAATCGCCACCTTGGCAGGTGACAATAATGTCCATTTGGCTTAAAGCATCAATATCTGAGGCATTCAGCAAAGGCTTCGCGCCCATGCCAACATCAGGGCCTGCTTGGCCTGCTTGCGAAGTGGTGAAAAATACTGGTTCAAAACCTTGAAAATCTTTTTCGGCCTGCATGCGCTCCATCAGCACGGAACCAACCATGCCACGCCAACCGACAAAACCTACTTTGAGCATTACAAACTCCGTCATTTAAAAATTGCAGGTCTCCCTACAGTGAGGCCAGCGAGTGTATCACTCTCACTGGCAGGCTTCATTAACTCTAATGCATTGAAAATGGCTTAATTCTCGCTGCGATTAGGATAAAGGGCTTAAGCTTTGGACTAATTTAACCCAATAAGCTGCACCGAGCGGCAGAATCTGATCATTGAAATCATAATAAGGGCTGTGCAAAGCATGACTTTGATCTAAGTCGCCATTGCCAATCCAAATATACGCACCCGGACGCTCTAATAAAAAGTAAGCAAAATCCTCAGCACCCATGCTGGGTTCTGGATTCCAGTGTGCTTTATCCATCCCGACTAAATCGTTAACCACGGCATAGCATTCTTCTGCTTGTGCCGGATGATTAATGGTGGCACTAGCCCCGTCAAGAAATTCAATGCTGGCTTGAGCATTAAAGGCCGCTGCCGTATGTTCAACTAAAGTCCGCAAGCGTGCATAAATCAGTTCTAAATCTGCTTTGTAAAAACTGCGAATCGCACCACGTAAGGTCACAGTTTCAGGGATGACATTATACGCACCACTGCCGCCTTGAATCTGGGTAACGCTAATTACTCCACTATGAATCGGCGAAAGATTGCGTGAAATCACCGTCTGTACGGCATTAATCAATTGAGCGGCAATAATAATCGGGTCATTGACTTTATCCGGCATGCCGCCGTGTCCGCCAGTGCCTTGAATCCTAATGTCAAAGCCATTAATAGCCGCCATTACGGGACCTGAATGTACCGCAAACTCACCCGCAGGTAAGCCCGGCCAATTGTGCATACCGTAAATTTCCTGAATCGGGAAGCGCTTAAATAAACCATCTTCCAACATACGCAAAGCACCGCGCTCACCTTCTTCCGCAGGCTGGAAGATAAAATACACTGTGCCCGCAAAATCTGAATTTTTGGCTAAAGCAGCGGCAGCGCCTAACAGCATCGCGGTATGCCCATCATGCCCACAACCGTGCATCTGACCGTGATGGCAGGAGGCATGTTCAAAGGTATTTAGTTCAGTTAGTTTCAGCGCATCCATATCTGCCCGCAAGGCAATATGCCGATCGGCTGCCTGTTTACCTTTGAGCACACCGACTACACCTGTCTCGCCAATCCCTGAGTGAACCTCTAATCCCATCGTTGTAAGTAATTCAGCCACTTTCTGGCTGGTGCGATGTTCTGCATAAGCAATTTCAGGATATTGATGCAAATCACGTCGCCATGCTTGCATGCTGCTATGCCACTCAAGGCTCGCCTCTAGTGCTGTTTCAAACATCTGCCTGCTCCTGAGTTTTTTATTATGTCGAGTGTGGCATAGCCGCTAGTGAAGGTAAATTTAAGGGTTAAGCTTTACAGTTAATAGTTAGCCTCGCGTACTATCTGGAGCTGTACTATTCTTAGTAAACAGATACTTAGCCTAACTTCTTGCCTAAGACTAATGCGCAATCATCACATGCCGCACTGTGGTGTAATCCTCTAAGGCATACAGCGACATGTCTTTGCCATAGCCCGATTGTTTCAAGCCACCATGAGGCATTTCATTCACTAGCATGAAGTGGGTATTAATCCAAGTACAGCCATAGCGTAAGCGTGCGGCGGTGGACATTGCTTTGCTCACATCTTTCGTCCACACCGAGGAGGCGAGGCCATAATCAGAGTCATTCGCCCAATTCACCGCTTCATCGGTATCCGTAAAACGAGTCAGTGAAATGACAGGACCAAATACTTCGCGCTGGACGATTTCATCCGTTTGCAACGCACCCGCAACTACTGTTGGCTCGTAATAAAAACCATTTTCTCCAGCGAGTTTGCCGCCGGTAGTGATTTCAATATGTTGCAATTCAGCGGCACGCTCCACAAAGCTGGCGACACGATTACGTTGACGCGTCGAGATTAAGGGACCCATTTCATTCGCCCCATCATCGGCTTGATTATAGCGAATTGAACTGACCGCAGAAGATAAGTCAGCCGCTAAGCGCTCATAGATTTTGGAGCCAGCATAGACACGACAAGCGGCGGTGCAATCTTGGCCAGCATTATAAAAACCGAAAGTGCGTAAGCCATTCACCACGGCTTCTAAATCGGCATCGTCGAACACAATCACGGGCGCTTTACCGCCTAATTCTAAGTGCGTGCGCTTGACCGATTTTGCAGCAGCTTGCATGATTTTCTTACCCGTTGCGATATCGCCAGTGATCGAAATCATATTGATTTTCGGGTGATTAATCAGGGTATTACCGACACTATCACCTCGTCCAAGTACTAGATTAACCACGCCTTCCGGTAAAATATCGGCGAGGAGTTTGGCGAATTTGAGTGCAGTGAGAGGCGTTTGCTCAGAAGGTTTGAACACGACAGTATTCCCACCCGCTAAAGCAGGGGCGAGCTTCCATGCCATCATCATTAAAGGATAATTCCACGGTGCGATAGATGCGACTAAGCCAATCGGATCGCGGCGAATCATTGAGGTATGGCCGGGTAAATATTCACCGGCTGCATTCCCCGGCATACAA
The DNA here is from genome assembly GCF_937873765.1 of uncultured Thiothrix sp. GTDB lineage: Bacteria > Pseudomonadota > Gammaproteobacteria > Thiotrichales > Thiotrichaceae > Thiolinea. The sequence continues at coordinate 37,299 of NZ_CALMZC010000065.1, forward strand.
CGCACAGCACCGGCAAAAAAGCGATAGCAATCAATAATCGCCGGTAGCTCATCATTGCGTACCGCATTAATTGGCTTACCGCAATTGAGCGCTTCAAGTGCCGCGAAATCATCCGCTTCAGCCTCTAAGCGATCGGCAATTTTCAATAAATAAGCGGAACGTTGAGCGGGAGTGGTGCGTGACCAAGCGTCATAAGCTTTTTCGGCCGCAGCAACCGCACGATTAATTTGTTCTGGCGAAGCTTCAGGAATGCCTAAAATCTTAGCGCCAGTACGGGGATTAAAAATGGTTTCCTCGGCTTCAGTGCCCGCTTCAAAACTCGCACCAATTAACATCTGAGTATCCATACCTGCTCCTTTATTTACCTTGGACAGCGTTATGCTCGCCATCACGAGTTAAGTAATACGCCGCGATAATCGGCAGTAAAGTCATTAATACCACCAGCACTGCCACCACATTGGTGACAGGACGCTGGCGTGGGCGTACCAATTCTTCCAGCATCCAAATCGGTAAGGTGCTTTGTTGCCCTGCGGTGAAAGTGGTAACAATGACTTCATCAAATGAGAGTGCAAATGCCAACATCCCGCCTGCTAGTAATGCAGTGGCAATATTCGGCAAAATCACATAGCGAAAGGTCTGAAAACTATTCGCACCCAAATCCATCGAAGCTTCAATTAATGAACCAGAAATACGTCGGAAGCGTGCCACTGCATTGTTATAAACCACCACAATGCAAAAGGTCGCATGTCCTAAAACAATTGTCCAAAACGAAAAGGGAATTTCTGCCAAATTGAAAGCCGAGCGTAGCGCAATGCCCGTAATAATGCCGGGTAGGGCAATCGGCAAAATCACCAATAAGGAAATCGTTTCACGGCCAAGAAAGCGCGTGCGCGCCACCGCAGCAGCACATAAAGTGCCGAGCACTAAAGCAATTAAGGTGGAAATGCTCGCGACTTTTAAAGACAACGCTAACGCCTCCCAAACATCACTGCGTTCCCACGCCACACCAAACCATTTTAAGGTGAAATCAGGCGGTGGCCATTGGTAGCTTTTTTCTTCGGTAGTAAAGGCATATACAAAGATCAAGACAATGGGCAGGTGCAAGAAGGCTAGGCCTAAGCCAGCAGCGAATTTTAAGCTCCATGGTGCTTTAGAGTGCATTGAAAGCCCCAGCGCGTTTTGCCAGCCACAAGTAAATGCCCATGATCACAATCGGTACGACTGAGAAAGCCGCCGCCAGCGGAATATTTCCCGCTGTGCCTTGCTGCATGTAGACGGCTTGACCAATGAATAAGCGTGAGGAGCCAATAATTTGCGGAATAATGTAATCACCTAAAGTCAGGGAAAAGGTAAAAATCGAACCTGCAATCAGACCGGGCAGGGCGAGTGGCAATAAAACATAGCGAAAGGTCGGCCAAGCACTCGCGCCTAAATCCGCAGAAGCCTCCAATAAACTGGTCGGTACACGCTCTAAGGCGGCTTGTAAAGGCAAAATCATAAAGGGCAGCCAGACATAAACGAAGACCAAGAAGGTGCCGGTATAACTCACCGATAGCGAACTGCCTCCCACTACGGGTAGCGCCAAATACACATTCAGCAGACTATCTAAATGCAAGGTGGTGAAGAGCCAGTTCAGAATCCCTTCTTTAGCCAGAATCAACTTCCAAGCATAGACTTTGACCAAATAACTCGACCAGAGTGGCAACATAATTCCAATATAAAATAAAGCTTTCCATACGCCTTTGGCATAGCGTGCAGCGTAATAAGCAATCGGAAAGGCAATGATCGCGGAAGCAATGGTGACTAAAGCGGACATCAAGACTGTACGCAGAATAATATCTAGATTGGCGGGAACAAATAATTCTTGATAAGTTTTCAGCGTCCACTCGTGTTTGATCAGGCCAGAAAATTCATCAATCGAAAAAAAGCTTTGAATCAATAAAGTCGCGAGCGAGCCTAAATAAACTACCCCAAGCCAGAGCACGGGCAAAAGCAGCATTGTAATTAAAACTTGTTTGGGATACTGCCATAAATAATCGGATAAGCGTGCTAAGCGCGAATGATGATTGAGGGCGGCCAACGTAGTCATGCTGACTCCATCAGATGCAAATCGCTTGGCTGCCACGCAATTTGTAAATTGCTGTGATCGGCTGGTAAGGGAAGGTGATGCGGCACTAGAGCGTGTAACACCTGATCGTTAAGCGCTAATTGTACTCGATTTGCACTACCCATATAACTGCGACTTAATAGAGTCACGCTATACCCGCCCGTTTGTACCAATTGAATATCTTCGGGACGTAAGCTTGCCCATTGTGCAGGTAAACCTAAACTTTGCATAAAAGCAGGGGGTAAGACATTGGAGGAACCCACGAAGTTGGCTACAAAAGGTGAGTTTGGACGGCGATATAAAGCTTCAGGGGTGTCAACTTGGATAATTTTGCCTTGATTAAAGACCGCAATCCGATCCGCCATTGAGAGTGCTTCGCCTTGATCGTGAGTCACAAACACAAAGGTAATACCGAGCTGTTTTTGCAGGGTTTTTAGTTCTTCCTGCATTTGTTCGCGCAGCTTTAAATCCAAAGCGCCGAGTGGTTCATCCAAGAGCAGCACTTTGGGTTGATTGATTAGAGCACGGGCTAAAGCCACCCGTTGGCGCTGTCCCCCCGAGAGTTGTGCAGGGCGGCGTACCGAAAAGCCAGCTAATTGCACAAGGTTTAAAGCTTGTTCTGCAGCCTGATAACGTGTTTTTTTATCCACACCGCGAATCATTAAACCATAGGCCACATTGTCGATAATATTCAGGTGCGGGAAGAGAGCATAGTCTTGAAAAACCGTATTCACTTGGCGGTGATAGGGTGGTATACCGGCTACTGGTTCACCAAAGATTGCAATCTGCCCCGCGCTCGGCTGCTCGAAACCTGCAATTAAACGTAAGCAAGTGGTTTTGCCCGAACCAGAAGGCCCGAGCATGGCAAAGAATTCACCTTCTTGAATGGCTAAATCAACCCTATCGACTGCTTTGACTTGGTCGAAATGGCGCGAGACTTGCTCGAATAACACGGCAGTAGGCATATGCATAGCGTTCCTGAGCACGAGCGAGGAAAGGCAGCGAGCTTAACTCTTTAAGCTCGCCGCATTGCAGGATTAGCGTCCGCCAATGACTGCAATATAATCAGAAACCCAACGGTAATAGGGTACACAAGCGGTTTGTGAGGCGCATTTCGCCGCAGGTGTGACCCAGAATTTAATCTTCTCAAAGTCATCCATGCCGTTTTTCTTACAAGTTGCTTCATCCAACATGCCGCGTTTATCAGTACAGGCTGCTGGTACGCTCGGGTTCGCGCCAAACCATACGCCTAAATCACTTTGCAGATTGGAAGACAGACTATGTTCCATCCACAGATAAGCACAATTTGGATTTTCGGCCTTAGCGTGCAACATGGTGGTATCTGCCCAGCCAGTCACCCCTTCTTCAGGAATAGTTGAGGCGATTGGTTTTTGTTCGCTTTGCAGCAAATTCACTTGGAAAGGCCACGAGCCTGAGGCAACTACCCCTTCATTTTTAAAGTCATCAATTTGAATCATCGCATCGTGCCAATAACGCGCTATTAAGCTGCGTTGTTGGCGCAGCAAATCTAAAGCAGCTTTGTATTGATCTTCGTTTAATTCATAGGGGCTTTTAATGCCAAGCTCGGGTTTATGCGCCATCAGATAATTCGCCGCATCAGCAATATGAATGGGGCCATCGTAAGCTTGGACGCGGCCTTTATTCGGTTTGCCATCGGGCAAATCCATCGGTTCGAACACTACATTCCAGCTTTTTGGTGCTTCTTTGAATACTTCAGTGTTATACATTAATACATTTGGCCCCCACATGTAGGGAGTGCCGTAATGCACACCATCAACAGTATGCCAAGGCGCATCTTGCAGGCGTTTGTCGAGCGTTGACCAACTAGGAATTAATTTAGGATTAATCGGCTGCACGCGCTCGCCCGCAATTAAGCGCAAGGAAGCATCGCCTGAGGCTGTTACTAGATCAAAACCGCCTTCATTCATCAAAGCGACCATTTCATCTGAGGTATTCGCGGTTTTTACACTGACCTTGCAGCCGCTGTTCTCCTCAAATTTCGTGACCCAATCAAATTTTTTATCGGTTTCGCCCCGCTCAATATAGCCCGGCCAAGCAACAATATTGAGCTTGCCCTCGCCTTTGCCTAGCTCTTGGAGCATATCGGCCTGCACGAGACTGGTACTGGCTAGCACTGTCCCGATCAAGATTGAAAGACTGGTTTTAGTGACCCCACTCATACACTTTCCTCCGTTATGTCGCCAATCTGGACTGATAGGTTTTAGTATTAAAACAGATATGAGGCGGAGCGACCACTTCATTCCATAGATTTAAAATATCGGAAGAATAGAGGATTCGTGGTTTCTAAAGATAAGTTAAGCTTTCAAAGCTAGTTAGCTCCATGCTCTGCTATGCAAACAGAGGTATAGGGTGAAGGCTGATTTAGCGTATTGTTAACCTTAATCCATTTTAGAATTGCTGCTATGCAACTTGCCCATGAAGATAATTTGCGCCTCCATGTTTTGTTCGCTCAGTCTGTACAAGCGGTGCGTATTAATGAAGGCACTATGACTCTGCACGCTTTAACTACTAAAGGCGAGGCAACAATCAAACTCAATCCTACCGTGCGCGATGAGCAGTATTTGCGTTGGATTCGTGAATGGCTATCGTTAAAAGTCACCGGATCACCGGGCGGTTATCCGGTATTTTTGCAGCGTTGGACACGCACAGGGCATGCGCATAATAATTTAGAGCACATGCTGTTATTAGGCGAGCCGGAAGCGATTGTTGCCGTGGTGCATAGCCCTAATCTTAGCCATGAGCTAGCTAAGTATGCTTGGTGGGCTAATCCCTCTGCGGATACTGCGCGGCGGTTATTGGAAAAGTCAGCCGTTGCTGAAGGTGAACTTGGCAAAGAGTTAGCGACTTACTTATTAGAGTTTTTACCCTTTGAAGAAATCGCCTTAGATGTGGTGGATACGGTGCGCTTGTGTCTGCAAGGTGAGTTGATTGTAGCGGCTGAGCGCGAGCAATTGTGGAGTCGTGCTAAGCGCAAAAATCCATTTTATGTGGGCTTTTTACATGCGGATGCCAAACATATTCCACTCAATACTCAAGCTCACCCCCACTTTAATCTGGTGAATAGCGCTTTGCAAACCTTGCTGGCTGACAATAATCCTTTTGCGAATGCACTACATCATACCCTCAGTGCCGATGGGCAAAAATGGCTACAAACTTTGTTATTGGCACTGGAAAAACCTACTGATCAAGAGGTGGTGATTTCCTTATTTCGCGCCATCCAAAAACGCTTTAATTTACCCTTCCCTGAAGTACGCGGCGTGGATATGGACTTGGCTCTACAACGTGCTAATCAGTATTGCCAAGGGATTGAAACACCGGAAGTTTTGCAGGTAGTGTTGGATACTTTGCCTAGCGAATTGCATCCCACCATGAATCATCTGTTAGTGCTCGCGCAACTGGGTGAAGATAGTTTGAATAAGATGTTTGGGGGAAGCGATGCGGTGGGGTCGGTGATGCGGAAGCATTTGGAGCCGTTGGTGAAGGTGATAGTGGATAGAGTTGGGGTGTTATTGGGTGGGAGGTGAGCTATTGTTGTTACGCTGGATTAAGCAAGCTGGCTACCTTACACTGGTCATGCACCAGAGGAGTTGAAGAGCCACTAAAGCGGTAGTAACTTAAGCG
>NZ_CALMZC010000066.1 GCF_937873765.1 uncultured Thiothrix sp.
CGCTTAAGTTACTACCGCTTTAGTGGCTCTTCAACTCCTCTGGTGCATGACCAAACATTATTCCGAAGCTGAAGACTATTATCGCAAAGCATTAATTATTTTCACCCAGTTAAATGATCGATCATCAGAGGCTAATTGCCTTGCGGGTTTAGGGAATGTATATGACGCATCTAATCTTACAAAACAGGCAATAGGCTTTTATCGTGAATCAGCACATGTCAGCAAAAACATAGGTGATAAACGTCATGAATGTATAGTTCGAGGAAATCTTGGCAATGCACTTATAAAATTAAGATGCTATGAAGATGCTAGAAAAGAATTAATTCGAGCCATTGATTGTGGTCAATATTTTGACAGCGAAGCTGAGCTTTGGAGAGTTTGGGGTAACTTATATATGCTTGAAAAAGCTGAAAATAATTCGCGGGAGGCATGGATTGCTTGGCAGGAAGCAGTTAAAAAACGTGTAAGTTACCGACTTAATGGAGGAGAGAATAATACAGATGCCGGGTATTTATGTGAGAGTTTTTGCAAAACCATATTACATGAAGGAGGCCATGCTGCTAGTAGATTAGTTGCTATTGAATTGGCAGATGAGACTTGGGGTAATTGCATAATACTCTTAAATAAGTTGGCAAAAATTGCCTTAGGCGAGCGTAGTCCAAAACTAGCAGAAGATGAGCAACTACACTACGAATGGGCCGCCGAGGTTTTATTGGTGTTGGATAGATTGCGCAAAGCAGGGGTGTAACACCACCTCCCATACCAGCCGCTCAAACCCCAACGCCACCACAACCAAACACCGCAACCGCTGCGGTTCACTGTACTTTTCCACCAGCACCGCCCGGTATTGCTGCAATTGCTGCGTAGCATCCTGCAATGCCGTCACCACCAGCGGAAGCTGTTGCAGTTCTGCCCGCGACATCCCCCGAACCTGTTCCGTACTCAGCCCCAACTCCTTCAGCCCAAGGTATTTAAACTCCAGCACCATATCCAGCAACGCCGGATACTGGCGCATATTCGGGCGCACAATCAGGGTCAAATCGGAATAACGCCGTTGCAAAGCCGTTTCCGAATCCATGATGTAATAGGTATCGTTGAACAACAGCGTCAGAAACGCTGTCTTGATGGTGAGTTCGTTGCTCCAGCGGTAATCCCGGTTGTTGAACACCGCGAAGTATTTGCTTTCCATGAAATCCACCAGCGGCTGCAAATCTGCCGTCCGATAGAACTGGCTGGCTAGATGTCGCACCATGTCAGTATCCTGAGGAGCAGGCAAAGTACGGTCACGCAATTCATCCAAATACAAACGCCGGATCACAAGGTTCGGTACACCGAACGCCAGTTCCCCAATCGTTCCACGCCCAGTAATCGTCAGCACCCCAAAGAAATACATCAGGGATACCATGAACCACTCACCTTGCACCGTGCTTTGCAAGGCTTCCACTCCAAATTTTTCTGCCAACGACTCTATGAGCAAAGTGTTTTGCTCATCTAAAACTTTGTGGATGACTGCATTGCCACCGGGTTGCGAAGCAATGTACGCGATTTTTCCCGCATCCATTGCCAGATTGCCATCCAGAATTTTTTCCGGTGGCTGGCAGTTTCTCTGGAAATGGCGCAAAAAATAGAAGCACAGCGTAGGGTTATATACCCGCTCCTGTGTGGTGTCGTAGCAAAAACGGTAGCCATTATAAAACACCCGCATCGTTTCGAGTGTGATGGCTGCGGTTTCAGCGGGTTGCTGGCATTGCACCGTCACCATTTCCACCAAACCCTGCAATTCGTTGCTCGTCAACCCACACAGGCTATTGAATTCATTGTCCAAATAAATACTGGTAGCAACGTTATAGCCGCTCGTCATATCGCTCATCACCACAGGCGAAACCCCGGTGATAAATACCCGCCCAATCTTGCCTTCCGAAACGCAGCCTTTAATGGTCTTGAACAGCGTTTTCAAAATGCCTTCGCCATGTAACAAAGCTTTGTAACGCGCTTCGTCAGTGCGTGCCTGCATCAACACTTCGTTCGCAAAATTATCGTATTCGTCGATCAGCAAATACAGTTGGTATCCGCTATTCCTGACCACATTTGCCAAGGACTCGAACGAGGCAATGCCATTGCCTGCGTTGATCGTGACGGGAAAGGCCAAGCGTTGCTGGTTCTGCTGCACACAATCGGTAACGGCGTTATTGAGATGGTCAAACAGGTTGCTGGTAATCGTACCAACGTCCCCCATTGGCGAAACCTTAGAAAAATCCCATTGAAGAATCAAATACTGATTATGTTCCGGTGTAGGGTCAGTGCCCACGGCAAGATCAGCAAACAGCCACGCAAATTCATCAGCTTTGTTGATGTCATAATAATTCGCCAGCATCGACAACAACAGGGATTTCCCAAAACGGCGCGGACGCAGGAACAATAACTGCTGCCCCGCTGCCTCCAGCGCAGGGATGCAGGTAGTACGATCTACATACAACATGCCTTTGCAACGGATATGGTTGAAATCGCTGATACCGTAGGGAAATGTGATCATTCACTCAAGCCTCAATCTGGCGGATACACTTTGCCAGATTGTAGCATGGCTTTTCACTATCAATCTGTTTGAAAAAACTTGCTAAAAACATGTCAATGCCGTTGTACAACCACTAAATCACTAAACCAATACGAAACCTGCCGTACTAAGCTTATGGCTCTGCTCCCACTGCAACAACCACTGTTTTCGTTCCAAACCGCCTGCATAACCCGTTAATTGCTTCTGGCTTCCTAAGACCCGATGGCAAGGAATAATAATACTTAAAGGGTTTTTCCCAACAGCAGCGCCCACTGCACGCACGGCTTTAGGTTGATTGATCTGATGGGCTATGTCGCCATAACTACAGGTGACTCCATATTCAATGCCTTGTAAAGCTTGCCAAACGCGTTCTTGAAACTCAGTACCTTGCGGCGCTAAAGGTAAATCAAACGTCTGCAATTCACCCGCAAAATAGGCTAATAGCTGTTGTTTAGCGGCGTTCAAAAGTTCGGTTTTCTGATAAATCCAGGTGTCTTGAATACCTGTAAAATGACGTTGATCAGTGAACCATACACCTGCTAAACCTTGCTCATCGCCTGTCACAATGGTTGGCCCCAAAGTGGTCTCAAATTCAATTACGTGCATGCGCCATTTCTCCAAATGTACATCACTGCGTAGCTGCGCCAGGGTTTCCACGGTTGCGCTATTGTTTCGGCTTGTTTTGCGGTCGAAACCTTGAGTAGTTTTTTAATCCAATAATCATCGCCCAAAAACGCATCCGGCCAGCGCAAAGTGCGCATCGTAATATAGCTCGCAGTCCACGAACCAATGCCTTTGAGATTAATGAGTTGTTGATAGGTTGTTTGATAATTGGCACTAGTGTCGAGCACCAAATCGCCTTGCACAATGAGCGTGGCAATATTGCGTAGAATTTCGACTTTACGTGGCTGAATTTTATAAGCGTTCAAGGTGTCGTCGCTGATTTTGAGAAAATCTTGAGCCAAAGGAAAACGTTGATACAGTTCGGGATAAGGCGTTTCGACTTTACAACTCGCCAATTCCGCAATACGCTCCACCAACGTTAAAGCGGCTTTCACCGTTACCACTTGTCCCATCACCGCCCGCGCCGCAATTTCAAAACCATCCCATGCACCCGGCACGCGCAAACCTGTAGCAGGATTTGCCAATTCGCCCAAAGCCTTATGAATCAGGTCTGGCTCGCAATCCAAATCACACAGTGAGCGCACCTGCGCAATCACCTGCGGAATCACGGCTTCTAAACTATCTGAAATCGTCAGTTGTAAGGCATGTTGTTTAGGATCAGTGCTAAGGCTAATCCAGCCTTCATGCAATTTGCCGCGGGCATCGAGTAAAGCTACGGTGCGTGAATAGCTTTGCTCATGCACCCGTTCCACGCCTTTAATGCAGCGCGTTTTGAAGTAGCTGAGTAAATGCGCCCAATCTAGCGGGGGGCGATAGGCTAGTTTAAACAGCATCGCAGCTACTGGTGGGAAGGAGTTACGTCGCCAAGTGCTGGGGGTGAGTTGGTAATAAGTTTTGAAATGTTGGTAAAACTGTGTCGTACTGCCAAAGCCTGCATAAATCGCTATTTTATTCACTGGCAAGTGGGTATCGGTTAACAGTGTTTTTGCCATTAATAAGCGTTGGGTACGCAAATAGTGGCTGGGTGTCACACCAAAAGCTTGCTGAAATAATCTGCGCAAATGTCGTTCACTCACTCCCAAACGCTGTGCCAAATGAACGGTGTCTTGTACTTGTGCCTGTTTGATTAATTGCGCAGCTTGATGCGCTAAAGTCTGCTTTGCATCCATTTGCGACAAACCGGGTGCTTGCTCAGGTCGACAGCGCAAACACGGGCGAAAACCTTGCGCCTCTGCTAAGGCAGCCGAATTGAAAAATAAGCAATGCGCTTGCCTTGGCGTTTTCACCCGACAAATTGGCCGACAATAAATCCCTGTACTGGTCACACCCACGAAAAAACGCCCATCAAAGCGTGCATCACGACTAACTAGGGCTTGGTAATAATCTTCAATATCCATAACCCAAGTATACGAATTAATGTCTGTCTCAGTGTCCGGTTTACGGACTTGATGATCCTAAGTAATAGAGCTTGGCGTAAGTATTTATATCCTAAGAGGTAAGTCAGCTAGCCCTTCAGGTAGCTAATCTTTTTGACACTATTTGCATAATATCAATGCTCCAAATCAAGTTAGCGCGAAAGATTGGTAGCCGGAGTCAGGCTAAGTGAAAAGTATTTGATCTAGGTCAAAGTAAACTCACCAAGGTTAAGCTCCTTAAATTAGGTTACTTAAATAAATTCCCTGAGTTAGAGCACACAGACTCGTTGGGGAAAACCGTTAGGAGCACATATGATTTCACAAGAAGTTGTGGATCTCTCTCGCTTGCAGTTTGCTTTAACTGCCCTTTATCACTTTCTATTCGTTCCTCTGACACTGGGGATGACCTTCCTGCTAGCGATTATGGAATCAGTCTATGTCATGACTGGTAAGCAGGTTTATAAAGACATGGTTCAATTTTGGGGCAAGTTATTCATGATTAACTTTGCTTTAGGTGTCACTACAGGATTGACCATGGAGTTTCAATTTGGCACTAACTGGGCTTATTACTCGCATTATGTTGGTGATGTATTTGGTGCCCCTTTAGCGATAGAAGGACTAATGGCCTTTTTTCTTGAGTCCACTTTTGTTGGCTTATTTGTCTTTGGTTGGGATCGCTTAAGTAAAGTGCAACATTTAGTCGTCACTTGGTTGATGGCACTGGGTACAAATCTTTCTGCGTTGTGGATTTTGATTGCCAATGGTTGGATGCAAAATCCTATTGGTGCTGAGTTCAGTTATGAAACGATGCGTATGGAAATGGTAAATTTTGGTGAGGTATTATTTAACCCAGTAGCACAAGTAAAATTTGTTCATACCGTAGCAGCCGGTTATGTCACTGGTTCCATGTTTGTGCTGGGTATCAGTGCTTGGTATTTATTAAAAAAACGGGATGTGGGTTTTGCTAAACGTTCGTTTGCTATTGCAGCGGGTTTTGGTATGGCTTCTATTTTGTCAGTCATCTTGTTAGGTGATGAAAGCGGCTATGAAGCCGGTGAGGTACAAAAAATGAAGCTTGCCGTCATCGAAGCTGAATGGCACACGGAACCACCTCCAGCAGGTTTCAATATTCTAGCTATGCCTGACCAAGAAAAGGGCGAAAACAGTTACGCTGTAAAAATCCCTTACGCTTTGGGCATTATTGCCACGCGCTCTTTAAGCGAACCGGTTAAAGGTATTCATGATTTAGTGGCAGAAAACGAACAGCGTATCCGGCAAGGTAAAGCGGCTTACGGCTTATTCCAAAAGCTACGCCAAGGTACAGCGACAGAGGCGGACAAACAAGCATTTGAACAAATCAAAGGTGATTTGGGCTATGGATTGTTACTGCTGCAATACACCTCTCATGTCATTGATGCGACTGAGGAGCAAATTAAGTTAGCCGCTAAAGGTACAGTACCGCCCGTTGCTCCTCTATTTTGGGCTTTCCGTATCATGGTGGCTGCAGGCTTTACAATGTTAGTCGTATTTGCACTCTCTTTTTATTTTACGGCCAAACGTACCGCTTGGAATAAGCGCTGGTTATTACGTTTAGCTTTATTCAGTATTCCTTTGCCATGGATTGCTGTAGAGACCGGCTGGTTTGTCGCAGAATATGGCCGTCAGCCTTGGGCAATTGGTGAGATTTTGCCAACTTTCATGGGTACTTCAACTTTAAGTGCGGGTGACTTGATGGGAAGTATTTTCGGTTTTGTCACTCTGTATACAGTGCTGTTAGTGATTGAGCTGTATTTAATGATTAAGTTTGCTCGCCTTGGTCCAAGTAGCTTACATACTGGGCGTTACCATTTTGAAAAGCAAGCAGGTGGTGGTGGGCATGTTGCTCACGCTTATGCGCAAAAACTCAATGACCGTGTTTAAGGAGAGCCTGCATGTTATTCGATTATGAAAGTTTAAAACTGATTTGGTGGGTATTAGTTGGCATCTTATTTATTGGCTTTGCGCTCACCGATGGGTTTGATATGGGAATTGGCGCTTTATTGCGGGTGGTGGGGAAAACTGACGAAGAGCGCCGTGTAGCGATTAATACGATTGCGCCCCATTGGGATGGCAATCAAGTGTGGTTAATTTTGGCCGCGGGGGCGATTTTTGCAGCTTGGCCAATTACCTTCGGTGCGGCCTTTTCCTCATTTTATTGGGCAATGGTTTTGACCCTATTTTCACTGTTTTTCCGGCCGGTTGGCTTCGATTATCGCTCTAAACTGGCCAATCCAGCTTGGCGTAATATGTGGGATTGGGGTTTAGTCATTTCCGGTATAGTGCCGCCTTTGGTCATTGGAGTAGCGTTTGGTAATCTGCTCTTAGGTGTACCATTTGCGTTTGACGACTATATGCGTTTAACCAGTCGCGGCTCCTTCTTTGCTTTGTTCCATCCGTTTGCGATTTTGGTAGGGTTGGTGAGCTTATTGATGTTCATGATGCAGGGTGCAACTTATTTGATGTTGCGTACCGATGAGGTAGTGTATCAGCGTGCACAAAAAATGGCAGGCTTAACGGCATTAGGGGTGATCGCTAGCTTTGCCTTAGCGGGTGTATGGTTGTGGCTAGGCGTGCAAGGTTATGTGATCACTGAAATGCCACCGAAAGATGCGCTACCAAACCCGTTGATAAAGGCGGTGATGCCGCTGGAGGGGGCTTGGCTTGCGAATTACACAACCTATCCTTGGGCATTGCTGGCTCCAGCTTTAGGTTTTTTGGGTGCTTTCGGGGCTTTCGTGATGGCGCGGGCGGGACGAGCAGGTTTGGCCTTTGTATTTAGTTCCTTGAGTTTAATTGGGATTATCCTCACCGCTGGTGCGTCGCTTTTCCCATTTGTCATGCCATCTAGTCTGAATCCGAATCATAGCTTGACCATTTGGGACTCAGCATCGAGCCATCTGACTTTGAATATTATGTTATGGGCAGCTTTGATCTTTGTACCGTTAATCCTGATTTATACCTTGTGGTGCTATCGCATGCTTTGGGGCAAGATTACCCTCGGCTTTATCCGTTCTAATGACCATACCGCTTATTAAAGGAGCTGCAGCATGTGGTATTTCGCGTGGATTTTAGGCGTATTACTCGCTAGTTCGTTCGGCATTATTAATGTCATGTGGCTAGAGTTGAATGGACTGGATGCGGATGAGTAAGCAAACTCTGTAGGTGTTCAAAGGGGTAGAGGTATGCTATCCCTCTGATTTATGGCTGATTAAAACTATATGACTGCAGTCGCTCCACCGCCTGAACACAGCCAGCGTTTAAAAGTTTGGGCAAGTTATGCGGGTGTCTGGCCGAAACTGGCTGTTGGGTTTGGCGTATTAGCGGGTATATTGCTGATTGCCCAAGCTTGGTGGTTGGCAAGTATTCTTAATGCCGTGTTATTTGAGCACGCTAAGTTGGCGGATCTACTGACTGGGTTCGCCGGCTTATTATTAATTTTCTTCTTACGTGCCGCTTTTACTTGGGCAATTGATCAAGCGGCTTTCCAGGGCGCACTGCAAGTCAAACTCCAAGTGCGTGAATTGCTTTATAGCAAGGTGCAAAGCTTAGGACCTGCTTGGTTGAGCGAGGAACGTAGCGGAGCCGTGATGAGTACACTAAGCGATGGAGTTGAGCAGCTTGAAGCTTATTATGCGCGCTATTTACCGGCGATGCAGTTGAGTGTGTATATACCCTTATTGATATTATTGGTGGTATTTAGTCAGGATCGTATTTCTGGCTTGGTGCTAATGCTCACTGCACCCTTGATTCCCTTATTTATGATGCTGATTGGCAAGGGAACAGAGCAGCGTAATCAGCGGCAATGGCAGCAGTTGTCGCGCATGAGTGCACATTTTCTGGATGTGATTCAAGGCTTAAGCACCTTGAAGTTATTTAATGCCAGCCGTCGTGAAGCACAAGCGATTGGTGAGGTGTCGGAGCAGTATCGGCAAAGCACGATGTCAGTCTTGCGCGTGGCTTTTTTATCTTCCTTTACCCTCGAGTTTTTCGCCAGCGTGAGTATTGCAGTAGTAGCAGTCTTAATTGGTTTTCGTTTGTATTGGGGGGAAATGACATTCTTTGCAGGTTTTTTGGTGTTATTGCTAGCCCCTGAGTTTTATCTGCCGCTGCGTCAGTTGGGGGCGCAATATCATGCACGTATGCAAGCTTTGGGGGTGGTCGCTAGTCTTTTGGATATTCTCGAAGTTCCTGCCACTACCCCAGCACAAACAGTGGCAGCATGGGCAGGATTACACGAGCAAACTATCCAATTACGCCATATTGACTTTTATTACCCCGATGGACGGCTAGCTTTACGGGATTTCAGTTTGAAGATTGCGGCTAAACAAAGCCTTGCTTTGGTTGGGGCAAGTGGAGCAGGTAAAAGCACGGTCTTGCAATTACTGTTGAAGTTTACAGAGCCACAAGCTGGAGAGATTCTGGTTGGTGCAACTCCTTTGCAACAGATTGCACGGCAAGTTTGGCATAAGCAAATTGCATGGCTACCACAGCGTGCCCAAGTGTTTGCACTGAGTGTGGCAGATAATATCCGTTTGGGTAGTCCAGCCAGCTTAGAGGCCATTAAACAAGCCGCTAAAGCAGCGCAAGCACAAGCGTTTATTGAGCAATTACCCCACGCTTATGACACACTATTGGGCGAAGCAGGGCAGGGATTATCGGGTGGACAACGGCAACGTATTGCACTGGCGCGCGTGTTTCTGAAAGCAGCACCCTTAATCATTCTCGATGAGGCCACCGCGCATTTAGATCGCGAAACAGAAACGCTAATTCAAGAGGCCATCCAGCAACTTAAAGGTCAGCACACGATTGTTATGATTGCGCATCGCCTTGCAACGATTCAAAGCGCAGATTGTATTGCTTTTATGCAAGAGGGGCAGGTATTGGCTTATGGCACTCATGCTGAACTCTTACAAAGCTGTGTACCATATCAAACGATGGTCAAAGCTTATCAAGAGCAAGGCTTATGAGCGTATTGTGGCGGCTCTTAGGTGTATACCGACCGTATACAGCATGGATGCTGCTTGGCATGTTATTAGCTTTGATTACTGTCCTAGCCAATGTTGGCTTGCTAGCACTAGCTGGTTGGTTTATTAGCTCGATGGCCTTGGCAGGTGCTGCTCAAGTCAGTATGAATTACTTTACACCCGGTGCTTTAATTCGTGGTGCAGCAATTACACGTACCGCAGGACGCTATGGTGAGCGCTTGGTGACACACGAAGCAACCTTTCGCTTATTAACCCAGTTGCGTGTGTGGTTTTATGAAAAACTCGAACCACTGGCGCCCGCCGTCTTGCAATACTACCGTAGCGGCGATCTGGTAAGTCGGATTCGTGCGGATATTGATACCTTGAATAATCTTTATCTGCGCATCCTTGTACCGATTGGGGTAGCGCTGCTGGCCAGTCTGATTTTAGTGGCTGCTCTGGCTTATTACCATCCACTTTTGGCCTTAGTAGAATTGAGTTTACTCTTGCTAGCTGGTGTGTTGATCCCATGGTTATTGCATTGGCTCAATCAAAGTACCAGTGCCCAATTGGTTCAAAGTTCAGCCGATTTACGTACCCAATTAATCAGCGATCTTCAAGGCATGGGTGAGTTATTAGTCTATGGAGCTGCTGAATCTCAGGCATTCCAATTCAACCAATGTGCTAAACAATTAGCGAAGCAACAACAAACTCTCACTCGCCTCAATAGTTTGCTACAAACAGCTTTGAGTTTGTGCGCAAATTTGGCGTTGTGGTTGATATTATTAATGGCCATTCCGCTGGTACAGCAACAAAGTTTAGCTCCTGCACATTTAGCCATGCTGAGTTTATTAGCGCTTGCGAGTTTTGAAGCGCTAGCACCCTTGCCGCTCGCTTGGCAAAGTTGGGGGGAAACTTTGGCAGCCGCAAACCGTATTTTTGCCTTGAGCGATCAGCAGCCTGTAGTACAAGAACCTATTCAGCCACTCGTTCTACAAGAGCCTATTACCATCCGCTGCGAGAAACTTGGGTTTCGTTATCAAGACCAGCATCCTTGGATATTGCATGACCTGAGTTTCAGTCTTGCGCCCTGCCAAAAGTTAGTGGTAGAGGGGACGAGTGGCTGTGGCAAAAGTACGCTCTTGAGTTTATTGCTACGTTTTCGCGAACCTAGCAGCGGCAATTTATTTTTGAATGAGCACCCTATTCAAGCTTACTCAGGAGAATCCCTAAGGGTTCATTTTGCCGTAGCTGAACAGCACACGCAGGTATTCAATACTACAATTTTAGATAATCTTTTACTCGCTAATCCACAAGCTAGCTTAGCCCAGATTGAGGCAGCTTGCCGCGCTGTGTTATTGCACGATTTCATTCAGCAGCAGCCAGAAGCCTACCAAACTTGGGTGGGCGAAACAGGTGTGCGTCTTTCGGGTGGGCAATTGCGGCGTTTGACCTTAGCACGAGCTTTGTTAAAACCAGCTAGCTTTCTTATTCTAGATGAACCAACCGAAAGCTTAGACCCTGAAACGGCTTTCAGTGTGATGTGCAATATCCTAGCTTGGGTGGAGAAAAAAGAGCAAGGCTTAATTGTGATTACACATCAACGCTTAGGGATTAAAGGCAGGGATTGGCAGGTACTAAGCTTGCCTTGAAGGCTGATAACAATAGCTTAACCTTCCCATCATATAACACAGTCGTGAGTGTTTTAGCGTTTGGCGGGCTTATAAATAAGGTGGCGTACAAGCACTCACAATCACGCAATCGGTTTTGCCGATATTACGGAAACGATGTGGCTGGCGGCTATCAAATAAATAAGCATCACCTGCTTTGAGAATGGTTTTGCGCTCACCCACGGTAAGTTCAATCATACCCTCTAGCACAATGCCGCCTTCTTCCGATTCATGCTGTAACATGCTGCGTCCGGTATCAGCACCGGGCGTATAGCGTTCATGGAGAATTTGTAACTTGTGATAACGCATATCACCGACTTGTCGATAATGCACAGCACCTTGGGTGATCGGTATTAACTCTTCTTCTGTAAAGAAAATTTTATATTCAGCGGGTGTTTCAAGGGCAAAAAACTCAGTGAGTGACAGTGGAATGACCTCAAGTACCTTTTTGAGAGAGGCGACGGACGGACTACTCTGATTATTTTCTATGACTGAAATAGCGGCATTGGTCATACCAGCACGTTTCGCTAATTCGCGTTGGGATAAGCCTGCGGCTTGGCGGACATAACGTAAACGTGCCCCTAAATCAAAGTCATCCAAAGTTACTTATTCCTTAATTAAGGTGATTAATAGAAGCGGTGAAACTTCTGCAAAGTATAGCAAGCTACTTGCGAACTTGTCTTAGTTGTGCGATAAATAAATTTAACATTTTTAAGAAAATCGTCAATTTTATTTAACAAGTTAGCTCGGCTAGCACTTAACCTGATAAGAGGTGGAATGTGTTACTAACGGATATGAAATTATTTAAGCAACAAGCTTATATCAATGGCACTTGGGTCAATGCAGCTAATCAAGAATCTTACTCTATCCATAATCCAGCAACGCATGAACGCTTAGGCGCAGTGCCTAATATGGGTGCTACTGATACGCAAAACGCGATTCATGCAGCAGAGGTGGCTTTGCCAGCTTGGCGTGCTTTAACTGCTAAGGAACGTGCTAATCGCTTACGCCGCTGGTTTGAGTTGATGATGGCAAATCAAGAGGAACTCGCGCATCTGATGACTTTAGAGCAGGGCAAACCCTTAACGGAAGCGCGAGGCGAAATTGCTTACGCAGCGTCTTTTGTAGAGTGGTTTGCGGAAGAAGCCAAGCGTATTTACGGTGAAACGATTCCGGGGCATCAAGCGGATAAGCGCATTGTGGTGATTAAGCAGCCGATTGGTGTAACGGCTGCGATTACGCCGTGGAATTTCCCTTCGGCGATGATTACCCGGAAAGCTGCTCCCGCTTTAGCAGCAGGTTGTACGATGGTGTTAAAACCAGCCCCACAAACGCCTTTTTCAGCGTTGGCTTTAGCGGAATTGGCGACACAAGCAGGGATTCCGGCAGGCGTGTTTAATGTAGTTACGGCAGATACTGAGAGTTCACGCGCCATTGGTGATGTCATGTGCTCAAGTCCGGTTGTGCGTAAATTATCCTTCACTGGCTCCACGGCCGTTGGTATGAAATTGATGGAACAATGTGCGCCTAACATCAAAAGATTGTCCTTAGAACTGGGTGGGAATGCCCCCTTTATTGTCTTTGATGATGCGGATGTGGATGCTGCGGTGCAGGGCGCAATGATTTCTAAATACCGTAATGCGGGGCAGACCTGTGTGTGTGCCAATCGCTTATATGTGCAAGATGGTATTTATGAAAAGTTTGCCGAGAAATTAGCGGTAGCTGTGCAAAAACTTAAAGTGGGTAATGGTTTAGAAGAGGGTGTGACGACTGGTCCTTTGATTGACGAAAAAGCCGTTAGCAAAGTCGAAAAACATCTCGCCGATGCCGTCAGTAAAGGTGCGCAAGTGCTCACGGGTGGTCAGCGGCATGTTTTAGGTGGGACTTTCTTTGAGCCTACGGTGATTACCGAAGCCAAGCCCGGTATGTTATTGGCAAAGGAGGAAACCTTTGGTCCTTTAGCCCCCTTATTCCGCTTTAAAGATGAAGCCGATGTGATTCAGATGGCGAATGATACTGAATTTGGTTTAGCCGCTTATTTCTATGCACGTGATTTAGGGAGAGTGTGGCGGGTAGCGGAAGCTTTGGAATATGGCATGGTCGGCATGAATACGGGACTGATTTCAACGGAAGTAGCGCCGTTTGGTGGGGTGAAGTCATCAGGCTTAGGACGTGAAGGCTCACATCATGGCATCGATGAATATCTTGAACTGAAATACTTGTGTATAAATATTTAAAAGCCGTAGCAGCTTGGAGTTAGCAGAATGAAAAAAACGAATGCTGGTTTGATTGAACGTAAAGCCTCAGCCGTTGCGCGTGGAGTAGGTCTATTACACCCTCATTTTATTGAGCAAGCGCAAAATACCACGGTGCGTGATGTGGAAGGGCGCGAGTTAATTGATTTCGCTGGCGGGATCGCGGTGCTGAATACAGGTCACTTACACCCGAAAGTGAAAGCCGCAGTACTAGAGCAGTTAGATAAGGTTTCACATACCTGTTTCATGGTGCTGGGCTATGAGCCGTATGTCGAACTCTGTGAAAAGGTTAATGAATTAGCCCCCGGTGATTTTCCTAAAAAATCTGCTTTATTTACCACGGGTGCGGAAGCCTTAGAAAATGCGGTGAAAATTGCGCGTGCTTACACCAAACGTACCGGTGTGATTGCTTTTGGTGGGGGGTATCATGGGCGCACGATGGCGACTTTAGCTTTAACCGGCAAGGTTGCTCCCTATAGTGCAGGTATGGGGATTATGCCCGGTGACGTGTTCCGTGCCATGTACCCGAATAAACTGCATGGTGTGAGCACGGCCGATGCCTTAGCTTCGATTGAGCGCATTTTCAAATTTGATGCTGAGCCACAAAATATTGCCGCCATTCTGCTCGAACCCGTACTAGGTGAAGGTGGTTTCTATGTTGCACCGAAAGAGTTCATGCAAGGTTTGCGTGAACTCTGTGATAAGCATGGCATTCTACTCATCGCGGATGAAGTACAAACGGGGGCAGGGCGTACCGGTACTTTCTTTGCAATGGAGCAAATGGGGGTCGCCGCTGATTTAACGACCTTTGCTAAATCCATTGCAGGTGGTTTCCCCTTATCAGGCGTGGTTGGCAAAGCCGAGGTGATGGATGTAGTTGGCTCTGGTGGTTTAGGCGGTACTTATGCAGGTGGGCCGATTGCTTGTGCGGCCGCTTTAGCGGTTTTAGAGGTGTTCAAGGAAGAGAATCTACTTGAACGTTGCCGTACCGTTGGAGAGCAAGTCACTGCACGTTTACAAGCCTTAGCCAAGCAATATCCCGTGATTGCTGAGGTGCGTGGTTTGGGCGCGATGCTGGCAATTGAATTAATGAAAGAGGGTAAGCCTTCACCTGAGTTAACGGCGGCTTTGGTGGCTAAAGCACGGGAGAAAGGTTTGATTCTGCTATCCTGTGGAATCTACGGGAACGTGATTCGGATTCTGATGCCGCTCACCGTGCCGGATACGCAATTGAATCAAGGTTTGGATATTTTGGCGGAGTCTTTAGCGGAAGTAACGGCTTAGCAGCTAAATGCAAAGGGGTAGTTTGTGCTACCCCTGTTTGTTAGCCTCTAAGTCTCTCGCTTATTCGGGTTTGCAGTTCGCATCACTAGTAGTTGTACCACTGTTGCAAGTACCAATACCTGTGCCAGGAGTTGTAGTTGGGGTAGTAGCGCTGCTAGTACTGGTAGTTGCTGGCGTTGTATTAAGTGGGGTCGTACTGTTCAAAGCACTTTCAACGGCGGCGATCAATTCTTTTTCCATATCCAATTGTGGGCGGAAAGGCTTACCATTTAAGAAAAACGCTGGGGTGCCATTCACACCTAAATTGCGAGCTTCAGCTTCAGAAGCACCCAAGGCTTCTTTGGTTTTGGGGTCATCGAGGCAAGTTTTCATTTTGGCCTCATTTAATTTCAACTCAGTCGCTAATTTTAAGGGTGAGTTATCATCGAGTTTGTCTTGATTTTTGAAGGCTAGATCATGATATTCCCAGAATTTACCTTGTTGCTCAGCACAGATAGAAGCTGCTGCGACTTTACGGGAGATACCTGAAGGATTAATCGGCATGTGTCGATAGACGATGCGCATTTTATCGCTGTATTTTGCTAAGACTTTATCGGCAATTTCGGAGCCTTCTTTACAATGTGGGCATTGGAAATCAGCAAATTCAGCTAAAGTGACTGTTGCATTTGTGCTACCTTTGCTGGGGTAGCCTTCTGTTTTGACCTCAAATACTAGGGCTTCTGGCTCAGGTAAATTAACTTTATAATTTTTTTCTTTAGCAATTTGCTGTAGGACTTCTTTCATTTTTTCTTGTTGGCGCTCAGCCCACACTGCACCAACCAGCTCTTCTTTCACTTCTTTATAAGGCTTTTGAATTCGCTCCCAATTAGCATCATAAAATTTACGTAAGGCTTGCTCATCTGGCTCTTTGACTTCCAAAGCTTTAGCTGCGTATTCCTCAGGTGTTTTACCTTCTTCTTTGGCTTTGTCGCGTAGCCAAGCGTCCAAAATGTATTGATCAATGATCTCTTGGCGCTGCTGATTGACCTTAGTTTCGAGTTCATTTAGCTGAATACGTACTGCGGCTGGAAGTTCTTTTCCGGCGTAAGTTTTATCACCATATTGATAGCTTAAATCTGCTGCTTGTACCAAAGAAAAGGAAAAGGCTAAGAATAAGCTGGTTGTAAGCCGTTTTAATTTATACATCGTTCAAGTTCTCTAGGATTCGTGTTGGATAAATACAACATAGGCGACAGGCATCAATCTTGCAAGTTGTAACACGCCTAATTGTGTATTAAACACAGGTTTAACATTCTGCGAATATTGCATTCCAGTGATAGGGCAGCTCATAATGCCGGTTATCAATAGCTTGGGAATGAGTAGAGGAAGGTGATTCAATGACGATAGTCCTTGATGTACAAAATATCCACAAGCGCTTTGGCTCTTTAGAGGTCTTACATGGGATTTCACTGCAGGCTGAGGCTGGCGATGTGATCTCACTCATCGGCTCTTCAGGCTCTGGTAAATCGACTTTTCTACGTTGTATCAATCTCCTCGAAATGCCTGATCAAGGCGAAATTCAGTTAGCAGGCGAAACGATCAAGCTTAAAACCAATCACAAAGGGCTGCGCACTGCGGTCGATCCTAAGCAGGTTCAACATTTGCGTAGTCGTGTCGGTATGGTGTTCCAGCAGTTCAATCTCTGGTCGCACTTGAGCATTTTAGAAAATGTGATGGAAGCACCGGTGCGTGTGCAAGGGATTGATAAAACCGAAGCACGCGAAATTGCGCTGGATTATCTGAATAAAGTGGGCATTGCGCATAAAGCGGATACTTATCCGGCCTTTTTATCAGGTGGGCAACAGCAACGGGTAGCGATTGCCCGTGCTTTGGCAATGCGTCCCGATGCAATTCTGTTTGATGAACCAACTTCAGCTTTAGATCCTGAATTAGTCGGTGAAGTGCTGTCGGTTATGCGTAAGCTCGCTGAAGAAGGGATGACCATGTTAGTGGTGACCCATGAGATGGCTTTTGCGCGCGATGTATCGAATAAAGTGATTTTTTTACATCAAGGTTTGATTGAGGAGCAAGGGCATCCTGCTGAGGTCTTTAGTCAGCCTAGATCCGAGCGTTTAAAACAATTTTTATCCAATACTTCTATTAAATAATATCCAATTGGAGTGTATAGCATGAGCAAAAAATGGTTATTAGCAATGACTTTGGGGGCAGCTTTAGTCAGTGGGCAAGCCTTGGCAGAGGATAAACTACGGGTTGGCACTGAAGGCGCTTATGCTCCTTATAATTATGTGAACGATGAAGGTAAATTAGCCGGGTTTGAAATTGACTTAGGCAATGAGCTTTGTAAACGCACTAATATGACTTGCGAATTCATCCAAAATAAATGGGATTCGATTATTCCTAATCTGTTAGCAGGTAACTATGACGCGATTATGGCGGGCATGTCGATCACGGATGAGCGTAAAAAAAGTATTACCTTTAGTGATGAATACAAACCAGTCGACCCTTCCTTATATTTAGTTAAAAAAGGTACTCAGCTCGATTTCGATAAATTAGAAGGTAAAAGTGTAGGTGTGCAAGGTGCGACCATTCAAGATGATTTTGCTAAGGGGAAATGGGCTGCAAAAAACACTTTGAAATCCTATGAAAAAGCTGATCAATCCTTAGCGGATGTGATGGCAGGCACGGTTGATGTTGTCTTAGCGGATGGAGAATTCGTGCGTACTGCAGTGGCAGGTTCTAATGGTGAATTAGAGGTGGTTGGCCCGCAAGAAATGATTGGTGGTGGAATCGGCATTGGTATGCGCCCTGATGACACTAAATTGCATGAAAAAATCAATGCCGCTTTAGCCGAAATCAAAAAAGACGGCACTTTAGAGACTCTAACTAAAAAGTATTTTACTGAGCAAAAATAACTAAGATTTTGCTTTAAGATTGACACTTGGGTAATAAAGTTCTCTAGCTAGCCTAGAGAACTTGTACAGTTAGTCAGCTCATAAGGGATAGTTCATGCTGGAAATGCTTCCCCACTGGCTCAGCGATTGGTTGGGTCCTGATGGTATGGCTAATTTAGCCTATATCACCAATGGCAAACATTTATCTTGGTATGCTAGCGTTCGCTACACTTTGATCGCTGCCGCTTTTGGTGCGATCTTAGCTGTGTTCTTCGGCCTGTTAGGGGCTGCCGCCAAGCTCTCCAAGTTTGCTCCCTTGCGTTGGCTGGGCGATATCTACACCACCATGGTGCGGGGCATTCCTGATGTACTCTTCCTGTTATTTTTCCCTTTAGCCTTTGAGCAAGGTGTCGAATATATGATGGCACAGTGGTATTGCAAGCCTGATGAATTAGCTGCTGCTACGACTTGGCCGCTGTGTGCGAATGTGCAGTGGTATCTAAGTACCACCGAATATATGATTTTGGCCTGTGTCTCCTTAGGTTTGGTGTACGGTGCCTTTGCAGCCAATGTAATTTATGGGGCTTTAACAGCCGTGCCAAAAGGTCAGTTAGAAGCTGCTCATGCCTTTGGTTTCCCAAGTCGGGAGGTGTTTTGGCGCTTTCAAGTTCGGCAAATGTGGGTTTATGCCTTGCCCGGTTTATCCAATGTGTGGTTACTATTATTAAAGGCTACTTCCTTATTATCTCTATTACAGATCACTGATATTGTGTCGTGGGCGGATCGTTTGGGTGCACCGAATTACTCACCAGTAGCGGGTTTAGTGCATGGGGATTGGCGTTGGAAATATTATTTAGTGCTATTTATTTTTTATATCTTGCTCACATGGCTATCGGAAAAGTTCTTTGCTTATCTACAAGCGCGCGCTGGGCGTGGCATGGCGAGGGCTAACTAATGGATAGCATCTTCAATGCCCCGTTTGTGCAAGACTTAGTAACACTGTTTAAACCTGCTCTATTTAACTTATATTTTCTGGTCTTAGCGGTTCCCTTTGGTTTCCCCTTAGCAGTTTTATTAGCTTTAGGGAAAAATAGTAAAAATAAGCTGCTTTCTATGCCTGCACGCACTTATATCTATGCCTTTCGCGGTTCACCGCTATTCATTCAGTTTTTCATGTTCTATTCGCTTAGTTTGGCGCTGAATCCGGGTGTATGGAAACCTTTAGGGATTAGTTGGTTGATGATTCATCCCTTATTTATTGGTCCACTGGTATTAGTCTTAAATACGGGTGCTTATGCTGCAGAGATTTTCTATGGTGCACTACAAACCATTCCGAAAGGTGAGCTTGAAGCAGCACGTGCGGTCGGTATGAGCAAATGGCAAGAGTTCCGCACGGCTGTTTGGCCGAATATGCTACGGTTAGCTTGGCCTGCGTATACCAATGAAGTAGTGTTTTTATTCCATTCAACGACCTTAGTCTATTTCACCATGCCGGTGATTAATGAGCAAAAAGACTTACTGAATAAAGCAAGCGAGTTGTTTGAAAAGGATTACAATTTATTCCTGCATTTCTCGGCGGCCGCTTTGTATTTCTTAGTGATTTCTATAGTCATTTTCTTTTTATTTAATTTAATTTATAAGCGCTTAACTCGATATCTGAATGTAGAGGTGAGCCTGAAAATTAAACCTAATTATATTCGCTAAGCTTCGATGAAAAAAATTACGCATAAGATTTACGGTGACTCACCCGGTAAAACAACAGAACTGGTATGTTTTAAATTAGGTTCAGAGCAAGCGCAGCGTAAAGTCTATCTACAAGCTGCACTGCACGCGGATGAGCAACCCGGTATTTTGGTATTACATCATTTGCTAAAGTTGTTAAAACAAGCTGAAGAGCAGGGTTTATTAAACGCCCAATTTATGGTCTTTCCGATGGTGAATCCTTTGGGGATGGGTGATATTGGTTTTCGTCAGCATCAAGGGCGTTATGATCGTGCATCAGGGGTGAATTTTAATCGTAATTGGCCTGATCTGTGCAAAGCAGTGGAAGTTCAAGTAGCAGAGCAACTCACTGAGGATGCGCAACAAAATATTCAGATAGTCCGTTCTGCGCTGAAAGCGTGGATAGCCCAACAACAGCCGGTTAATGCCCTGCAACAGCAGCGGCACATTGTGTTGCAGTCGGCCTTTGATGCTGATTATGTACTCGATTTGCATTGTGATAATGAAGCGTTGCCGCATATTTTTACCGTTCCTCAATCGGCAACTGTGATGCAAGATTTATCGGATTGGATGGGAGCGGCTGCCACTTTATTAGCTGAAAATAGTGGTGGTTATTCCTTCGATGAGGTCTGGTCTAAGTTATGGATTGATCTTGCGAAAGTTCATCCTGATAAACCGCTTCCCTTAGCCTGTCATTCAGCGACGCTTGAATATCGTGGCCAATTTGATACCTTTGATGAACTTAATCACGAGGATGCCGAACGCTTGTATGGCTTCCTGCAAAGCCAAGGCTTAATTGGTGGTGAAATGATCCGTTTACGCCCTGAACCTACGCCTGCGGCTACTGATCTGGCGGCTACTGAAATGACACGTGTCCAACAGGCAGGCTTACTTGCTTATAAAGTTAAGCTTGGCGATGTAGTTCAGCAAGGCGATGTGTTAGCAGACTTAATTGCCTTAGATGGTGAGGGCGCGTTTGTAGAACGCATCCCAGTGTTAGCCGGTACGGATGGGGTGATTATCTCCCGTAATATCCATAAATATGTTTGGCCGGGCTGCTCAGTGGCTAAGATTGTGGGTAAACAGCCCTTAGCGTCTCGGGGGGACTATTTGTTGGAGGATTAGAGCAGAGAATAGTGCTTTAATCCCTAAGTTTACTTAGTTCTGTCGCTGCCTTAAAGCCTCATACAAACAAACTCCAGTGGCCACCGACACATTCAAACTCGATACTTGCCCACACATCGGGATCGAAATTAAAAAGTCACAGCGCTCTTCGGTTAGACGACGAATCCCCGTACCTTCTGCCCCCATGACCAAAGCCATTGAACCTTTAAGATCCGCTTGATACAAGGTTTGTTTAGCCTTATCACTCGTTCCGGTCAGCCAAATACCGCGTTCTTTTAAACTATCTAAAGTGCGTGCCAAATTAGTGACAGCAATAAATGGCACTGCTTCAGCTGCACCCGAAGCTACTTTACGCACGGTTGGATTGATGCTTGCGGCATTGTCTTTCGGTGCAATCACCGCGTGCACGCCCGCCCCATCCGCTGTGCGTAAACAAGCCCCTAAATTATGCGGGTCGGTGACGCCATCGAGCACTAATAAAAAAGGCTGAATGCCATTATTATCCAGCTCATCTAAAAGATCATAGAGATCATTTTCAGTGTAGTCTTTGGCTTTATAATATTCCGCCACCACCCCTTGATGCCGCCCTGTGCTGGAGAGTTTATTCAATTGCTCCATGTCAGCCGGAGTGGTTTTAAGACCACCCACTTCAGCAATTTGCGCTTGAAGTTTTTTCAAGCGGTCATTGCGGGTGTTCTTTTCTAGCCAAATCGTGCCAATGTTTTCAGGATCGTTGCGTAGCGCGCTTTCCACAGCATGAATGCCATAAATAGTTGTCTTAGCCATTAACGTTTCTTCTTAGCTGCTAGCGGTTTTTTGCTGGATTTTGTACTTTTGCTCGGCTTACTGAGTTTAGCTTTGCTACGTTTTTCAGTTTTCTCAGCCCCATCTGCGAGGATGAAGTCGATTTTGCGCTCATCTAAATCGACCCGTGCGACTTTCACGCGAATGCTATCGGCTAAACGGAAGGTGCGACCTGAGCTTTCGCCGGTTAAGCGTTGACGCACGGGATCATAACGATAGTAGTCATTAGTGAGTGCAGTCACATGCACTAAACCCTCGACATAAATATCGGAAAGCTCCACGAATAAACCAAAGTTAGTCACAGCACTGACAATACCATCGAAGACATCACCGACATGCTCTTGCATGTATTCACATTTGAGCCAAGCGGTCACATCACGACTTGCATCATCGGCGCGCCGTTCTGCCATAGAGCAATGTTCACCTAGGGCTTGCATATCGGCAAGGCTATAACTGAAATTAGCCGCTGTGCCACCCGTTAAAATATGTCGAATCGCCCGATGCACTAATAGATCAGGATAGCGGCGAATCGGCGAGGTGAAATGAGCATAATCCTCATGCGCTAAACCAAAATGTCCAGTTTCTGCATCAGGGCTGTATTGCGCTTGCGATTGTGAGCGCAATAGCACGGTTTGAATCAAATGGAAGTCCGCACGTCCCTGCACTTGCTGTAAGACCCGCGCATAATCAGCCGGTTCTGGTTCCATTCCACCACCTAACGACAAACCTACACCGGCTAAGAAAGCGCGCAAATCTTCGAGTTTTTCAGTCGACGGGGGCGCATGTACGCGATGCAAAGCTGGAATTTCATGCTCTTTCAAGAAGCGTGCAGCGCAGACATTGGCGAGAATCATGCACTCTTCAATGATCTTGTGGGCATCATTGCGTACACTCGGCTCAATCGCATCGATTTTACGATCTTCCCCGAAGATGATTTTGGTTTCAGTGGTTTCAAAATCAATCGTGCCCCGTTCCATACGAGCATGGCTCAAGGTGTGATACAACGCATACAGACTATCCAAATGCGGCACTAAGTCTGCATATTGCTTGCGTATCGCTGCATCATGATCAACGACCATAGCCGCGACTTGATCATAAGTCAGTCGGGCGGCGGAGTTCATCACGGCTTGTTGGAACTGATAGTCCAGTACATTGCCTTCATCATCCAAACGAATCTCGCAGAGCATACACAGGCGGTCCACCTGTGGATTGAGCGAGCATAAACCATTGGATAAAATTTCTGGCAACATCGGAATCACTTTACCGGGGAAATAAACGGACGTACCCCGCAAAGTTGCTTCTTTATCTAAAGCTGTGCCAGGTTTCACATAATGCGAAACATCGGCAATCGCTACCAACAAGCGCCAGTGATCGGCTTTACGACTACAGAAAACCGCATCGTCAAAGTCTTTAGCATCCGCGCCATCAATCGTTACCAGTGGCAAGTCACGCAAATCTTCGCGGCCTTGTTTGGTACGCTCAGGCACTTCATAGCCAAAACGGTCAGCTTCTTCCGTAACCGCTGGCGGCCATTCAAACGGCAATTCATGGCTACGAATGGCAATATCAATTTCCATACCCGGCGCCATGTGGTCACCTAAGACTTCAACGATTTTACCAATGGGGCGCGAGCGTTTGGTCGGATGCTCAATGATGGCGGCGACGACAATTTGCCCCGGTTTAGCTTCATGTAATTGATCCGGTGGAATCAAAATTTCTTGAGTCAGGCGCTTATTATCCGGCACGACAAAAGCAATCCCGCTTTCAACCAGTAAGCGCCCCACGACTTGTTCGGTGGCACGTTCTAAAACCTCAACGACTGCACCTTCGCGCCGACCTTTGGCATCTAAACCGCGTACACTCGCCAAGACTCGATCACCGTGCATCACGCTGTCCATTTGCTTAGCGTGCAGGAACAGATCGGGCGAGCCATCGTCTGGGATTAAAAAGCCAAAGCCATCGGGGTGACCCATGACCCGACCTGAAATTAAATCAGCACGTGCCACGGGTACATAGTGGCGGCGGCGATTGAACAAAATCTGCCCGTCGCGCTCCATAGCACGCAAGCGTTTGCGCAGAGCATCCATATCAATTTCTGCGTATAAGCCTAAAGCGGCTGCTAAGCTCGGGAAATCTAAAGGGTGGGTGCTTTCAGTTAATAATTGTAAAATGACTTCGCGGCTGGGGATGGGGTTATCGTATTTTTCAGCTTCGCGTTCGAGATACGGATCTTTTAGTTTCAACAGAATTCCTTGTTTTAAGGTTTGTGGTTTTTAGGTGTCTAGGATAGCAAATTGGCCGAGTTTTTGTTTGACAAAAAAACATAGGCTCGGTATCCTGCCTCGCACTTGAGACATCACTCTCTTTGCCGAAGTGGCGGAATTGGTAGACGCGCTAGTTTCAGGTATTAGTGGGGCGACCCGTGGAAGTTCGAGTCTTCTCTTCGGCACCAAATTAAAATCTAGCCTAGTCTAGTACATCCATAAAGCCTTGAATCCTAACGGTTTCAGGGCTTTTTCGTGTCTAAGGTAGTCTAATT
>NZ_CALMZC010000067.1 GCF_937873765.1 uncultured Thiothrix sp.
TGGACTCATATCCCCGATTATCAAGAAATTCCGGGGATTTGTGTAGATACTTATGGCTCTGGGGGGGGGGGCACCACCTCAAGCTTAATTCAGCAAAATAAATAAATTCCTTACGATTTCAGTATCTAGTTAGTTTATTTTAAACGGCCTTTACTCCTTGTCTGCTTAGTAGCTCGCCCACTAAATTCTGTGCGTCGGTTAGGTTGCGATTTCTTAAAACGATTTTTATCTTGGGCAAGCTTGGTAAGTTTAAGCGAGGAGTGAGTACTTCAGTTTCTGCAATCACCGCATTGCTGGCTCGCACTGTAACCGCTAATCCTAATCGTACTGAAGCCATTAAGCTATTTAGACTATTGGCACTGTAGATCATTTGCCAACTAATACCTGCTTGATCGAGAGCCTGCGTACAGGCATCACGGAATTGACAAGGATTAACGTAAGCGGCCAGTGGTAAAGGTTTGTGCTGATTCCATTCGTAACCGGCTTGTCCTATCCAAACCATATTATCTTCGCTTAGAATTTGTCCATCTCTAGGATCGCGCTCTAAGGTGACAACTAAATCATAAAGACCATTTTGGTAACCTTGGACTAAATGATAGCTATGTCCTGTATCAACGGATAAACGTAATGCAGGGTAAGAGCGCGCGAATTGTGCGAGTAATTCAGGAATAAACTGCTCACCCATGCTCATCGACACTCCAATACGCACCTCACCCTCAAGCGCCGTTTGTGCTAAGGCTAATTGAGCTTCTTCTTGGAGTTTAAGCCAACGCTTTGCATAGACTAAGAATATTTCACCGCTGGGTGTTAGGGCTCGTTTTCGCCCTACGGGGGTAAATAAAGTAATATTCAATTCTTGTTCTAAACGTTGGATGTGTTGGCTAACCGTCGATTGGGTTTTAAATAAATAATTGGCAGCTCGAATAAAACCATCTTGCTCAACAACCGTGACAAAACTACGCAGAACCTCCGTGCTGAGATTAGCAAATTTAAAGGGGTTGGCTTTATTGATCATAATTAACGATTAATTTAATAAAAATAAATCGTTATATGTGATCACATATTTGTTTTAAGGTAAAGCGATCTTTTACGACTAGGACGAAGCTTATGCCTTATATCATCGTCAAACTCGCTATGGCACAGCCTTTGACAGCGCTCAAACTTCAACAATTGATACGCGGAGTGACAGAAGTCATGGAGCATACGCTACGTAAGAAACGCCATTTAGTGGCAGTTACAGTCGAGTATCTGCCGCCAGATCAATGGTTTGTTGCTGAGCAAGCGATCTCAACTCAAACTGCTTTTATACAAGCCTATATTATGGCTGGCACAAATACAGAAACTGAAAAAACGCAGGCTATTCTAGAGTTATATCGTTTGCTAACGACTCTGCTTGGGTTGGTGGAAAAGGCCAGTTATATTGTGTTAACGGAGATATCGGCTAGCGATTGGGGCTATGCAGGCCAGACGCAAGCTCAACGCTATCTAGCTTCTCAGTACCTAACTAATGACAAGTATCAGTTTTATATACAGCGGGCGCATGCTTTACAACGAGCTGAAATCGATGCTCTTTTTTTAAAGCTCGCAAATTTAGTGAAGCGTGTTGTTAGATTCTGTACAGTAGACTTTTTCACTAAAATGTTTGCTGATCGGTCAAGCTCAGCAAAGCGCGTAAAGTCTGTTTAGTTCATTCATAGAATAGTCTTTGGGATAAATTCGCATGGCGCAACTTTCTAAAATTTGCCTCAACTTCATCGGTTGTGGCCATTTAGGTCAAACTCTAGCGTATCTGTGGGCAAGGACTGATTTAGTGAGCATTGCGCAAGTGCTGAATAGCTCTTTGCAGAGTAGTCAAGCGGCTGTGGAGTTTATTGGGCAAGGTCAGGCTATCGGTTCTTTCCAAAACTTAAACCCTGCAGATTTATATTTGCTGGGTTGTTCTGACAAAGCTCTAGAAACTTGCTGTGCTCAATTAGCTCAAGCTAAGCTGCTGCGAGCCGGTGACATTGTGTTTCATTGCAGTGGAGCCATTGCCTCAACGATTTTGCAACCGTTGAAAGAACAGGGCGCTTATATTGCTAGCGTGCATCCGATTAAAAGTTTTGCACAGCCTCAGCAAGCGGTGCTTTCGTTTCAACCTACCTATTGCGGTATAGAAGGTGATGCGGAGGCTTTAGCAATAGTAGAGCCTTTGTTTCAAACGATTGGTGGGATTAGTTTTAAAATCGATGCAAAGCAGAAAACGCTCTATCATGCTGCGAGTGTGTTTGCTTGCAACTATCTAGTCGCTTTGCAAAATCTGAGCTTGCGTGCTTTCGCCCAAGCTGGTGTTGAGCAAGGCTTGGCTTTAAAAATATTACAACCTATCGTTCAAGATACCGTTGCCAATCTATTTAAGTTAGGGCCTGTTGATGCACTGACAGGCCCGATTGCACGCGGTGATGCTGGAGTCGTCGCAAGGCAGCTAGCAGCCTTGCAAACTAGTTTGCTTTTGGAGGCTGAGGTTTATCGTCTGCTAGGCTTAGAAGCTTTGCAATTAGCGAGGCAGAAGCAAAAAACACCCGAAACTGACCTAAATGCAGTCGCTCAAGTTCTAGCAGATTCTTCAGCTTGCATTCACTAAGGCCATACATAAAGACTCAGTAATTGGATGTTTGAGTTTATATTCAACATCCAAATAAATGGGGCTAGAGTTGCATTCGAGCATATAGTATTCGCCTTCGGGGGTGAGTTTCATATCAATACCCGTATAGCGTAAGCCAAGTAAGGCAGCCGAGCGTCTGCACTGTAATTCGATCAAGCGGGGCAGGCTCACTTCAGTATAAGTGATTTTACCTTGTTGGTAGTTGTGCTCCCCACGAAAATCAATCGTACCTTGAGGCACACCAACCGCAGCGCAAGATACGACCGCATCATTCACCACCACTATTCTTAAATCCTCACCCTGAATGCGTTGCTGAATAATCGCAGGGGCCATGACTAAATTGTCTATGCCACCTTGTTCTAATAGCTGATTAGCAGAAAGCGTCAATGATCCTCCCGCTGCCGGTTTAATGATGCATTCACCCTGTTCGGCGATAAAGCGTTGAGCTTCAGCCGGATCATTCGTGACCAAACTTGCCGGTAAACGGCAACCAGCAGCCTGCAATTGTTGGAGCTGATAGGGTTTGCGGCGCGAAAGTAAAGTTTGAGACGGTGGATTAAACATCGGCACGCCGTTTTGTTCATACAGTAATAACAAGCTCAATAGGGTATCGCTGCGATCACGCTGTAAGCCATAATGTTGGAACCAAGTTTCCCAGTTCAGATGCTGATGTTCGTTGCTGCAAAAAGCGGCTTCCGTAGGAATGTCTGGTGCTTGAGCACAAACCAAGATCGCACCGATTTTGTTATGGCTAATATCCTGACCTTGCCAAGTGATTTGTTGACCTTGCCAAGTTAAAGGTGCATAGCGACCTTCTTGACCATAAGGGTCGAAAGTGATGACTTCAACGCCTAAGCTTTGTAAAGTCTTAATTTGATGCGCGGTTTGAGTTTGCTGCGGATAACCAATAATTAGAATCTTTATTGTCATGATGGTTTATTTAAGTCGGTATAAATGAGAGGAACACCAAAGCCCCTCTGCAATTCAGGTTTTAACTGTGTTGATTGTCGAAAGATTATTTTATGCACCAAGCTTAACTGGCATTGGAGTCCTCTTCACCACTTGCCTGAATTTATACCGCCATCTTCTTCACTCACGGCTTGAGTAGTTATACCACCATCTTCTTCACCTAACGCCAAAGTGGTCACTGTAGTAGGATCTTTGATGCAGCCGTCTTCTTCACCGACTGCTTGAGTCGTCACAGCTCCACATTTAGGATTGTTACCATGATCGTATTTAGGTGGTTTGTTTTGTGTACTGTCATCACCGTTAGGCGGATTAACTGGGTTTTCCCCGCTACCTAGGCCTAGCTTTTGCAGGACTCCTTGCAAAAGATTCAGAATCTGTGACTGGATATTAGTCAGTTGATCGGCTTGGCTAGCGGTATTGCTTTGAAATGGAGTATTGGTGCTCACTGAAATATTAGGCTTATTACTGAGGGTAATCTCATTCATGCTGGGAGCACGTCCAGGCACTTGATAGTTAAAAATCCCTTTCATCATTCTGTTATCCCTTTTTCCTTACGCTCTAAAAAGGCAATTTGAGTCTAAGGCGATATCAGCAAGGCTGGTAGGCGAAAAGTTATAAGTGGCGGGGCTAGGTCGATAATAGTGCGAGCATTTTGACAGTTTAACTGAAAATGGAAGCCTGAAACCTCTGAAATTAACGCTTAGGAGAGTACGTTTTTGATTGGAGGAGGAATCAGTTCTCGCGGGTAACAGGCTTCCTGAATGCTCAGTTATTTTTATTTGAGCCGTTTCCCATGGAAACAATTGCTATTATGCATAAGCGAGCTTACTGAGAGCTTAGTGCTTTGAGTTTTATAAATATTTTTTATCTTGCTTCTGAAGCATTATGCAATTTTTTGTCTTAAGGAAGGGGCAGGTATGTAAACTCAGTTCCTTATGGGAGGCCGGTTTTGCGATGCCACAAATGAGGAAAAGAAAAAATTTCTAGGTTGACCCCCCTTTTTCCAGCACAAAAAAGGTAAAATTCCCACTGTCCGCACCCCACAACTGATCTGATACTACTTAAAACCAAGCCGAAATGACCGACTTAAATAATCTTGGCCATCACACTCCGATGATGCAGCAATACCTACGTCTTAAAGCTGAGTATCCTGAGATTCTCTTGTTTTATCGCATGGGCGATTTTTATGAGATGTTTTATGAAGATGCGAAGCGGGCGGCACAGTTATTGGATATTACTCTGACCGCACGCGGTAATTCAGCGGGCGAACCCATTCCAATGGCGGGAGTGCCTTATCATGCGGTGGAGCAGTATTTGGCAAGGCTCTTAAAGGCCGGTGAATCGGTGGCGATTTGTGAGCAGGTGGGTGACCCTGCGAAATCAAAAGGGCCAGTGGAGCGCAGAATTACGCGCTTACTCACGCCCGGTACCTTGACGGATGATTATCTGCTGGAAGATCGACGCGATAATTTATTAATAGCGTTACATAAGGATCAAGAGCAATTTGGTTTAGCCGCCATTGACCTCAGTAGTGGGCGCTTTACAGTGCAACAAATCGACGGTTTGAGTTCTTTGCAGAATGAAATTGAACGCTTACAACCCGCCGAAATTCTGCATGAAGAAGATTGGCGTTTGGAATGGGTACGCCACCGCGTCACTACCGCACGTCCTGCTTGGCATTTTGATTTAGAAACTGCGACACGTTTATTACTCAAACAATTTGGCGTGCATGATCTCAGTGGTTTTGGCTGCGAGAATCTGCCTTTGGCTATCGCGGCAGCAGGGGCTTTGCTCAATTATGTGCAAGAAACCCAACGCACTGCTCTGCCGCATTTGAATAGTTTGAAGGTTGAGCAAAGCGATGAAGGGATTATTCTCGATGCAGCCAGCCGGCGTAATTTGGAGCTGGAACATAGTTTAAGCGGCGAACATAAAAATACATTGGTGTCAGTGCTAGACAAGACCTCTACCAGCATGGGCAGTCGTTTGTTAAGGCGCTGGCTGAATAAACCGCTGCGTGATCGTCATGAGTTACACTTACGTCATCAAGCTGTGGGGACGCTGCTAGACAATTATCGCTACGAAGGGATTTTAAGCACGCTGCGCAGTGTAGGTGATATTGAACGTATTGCCTCACGCATTGCCTTGGGTACTGCGCGTCCGCGTGATTTATCGACCTTGCGTGATTCACTGACAGTATTGCCAGCCGTGCATGCCGCTCTTATACAACTAGATGATTTACAACTTGCACAACTTCAACATCAACTCGACACCCACCACGAACTGCAGACATTGCTAAAGCGTGCGATTGTTGAAAATCCACCGGTAGTGATTCGTGATGGAGGCGTGATTGCGGACGGTTATGATGCAGATTTGGATGAACTGCGCAATCTAAGCGAAAACGCTGATCAATATTTACTGGATTTGGAAACACGTGAAAAGCAGCGTACCGGTATTGACAAGCTCAAAGTCGCTTACAATCGCGTGCATGGCTATTATGTAGAAATTCCACAAAGCCAATTGCATCGCATCCCGACTGATTATATCCGCCGCCAAACCCTAAAAGGGGTCGAGCGCTTCATTCTGCCCGAGCTGAAAAAGTTTGAAGATAAAGTTTTATCCGCCCGTGAGCGCTCTTTAGGGCGTGAAAAAGCTTTATATGAATTACTGCTCCAACAACTGGCAGAGCATCTCATTCCATTACGTCAAACCGCACAAGCGGTGGCTGAATTAGATGTGCTGGCTAATTTCGCTGAGCGTGCCAACACCTTGAATTACCATTGCCCGAAATTAGTGGAAGGTGCGGGTATTGAGATTATTGCTGGCCGCCATCCGGTGGTAGAGCGCACGCTGGATACGCCCTTTGTGCCGAATGATCTTTACATGGATGCTCGACGACGCATGCTGATGATCACAGGGCCGAATATGGGCGGTAAATCGACCTATATGCGCCAAGTGGCGCTGATTGTGTTGATGGCACATATTGGCAGCTATGTACCCGCTGAATCCGCGCGCTTGGGTAATATCGACCGTATTTTCACTCGTATTGGCGCACAGGATGACTTGAGCACTGGACGTTCTACTTTTATGGTTGAGATGACCGAAGCCGCGAATATTCTCAATAACGCCACTGCGCACAGCCTTGTTTTGATGGACGAAATCGGACGTGGCACTAGCACCTTTGACGGTTTATCACTCGCTTGGGCGTTTGCCGATTATTTAGCACGTGAACGCAAGGCTTTTACCCTCTTTGCTACTCACTACTTTGAACTCACTCATTTGGCCGAACAAATCAGCACGATAGCCAATGTGCATATTGATGCAGTCGAACACGGTGACAAAATTGTCTTCTTGCATGCTGTAAAAGATGGCCCTGCGAATCAAAGCTATGGCTTACAAGTAGCGCAATTAGCGGGTGTACCGAAAACAGTGATTGGGCAGGCGAAGAAGAAACTAGTTTCTTTGGAAAAAAATTCAGCAAGCCCACCACCCGTGGGGCAAAGCTTGCCGTTGCAGTTTGGCACTCCTACAGAATCGAAGGATGAGATTGCTTTGAAAGTGAAAGCTGCTTTGCTGGCTTTGGAGCCGGATGACATGACACCACGGCAGGCATTAGAGGCATTATATCGCTTAAGGAAGCTGTTGAATTAGCTAATGAATAATTTTTAATCTTTTTGTGCTATCTATCTGCATTTTTAAATACTCTCTGCACATCTCCTGCCATACTTCTCGCATCTGCATACTCTCTGTTACTTGCGGAGTCGGTTCTAAAACCCACCTGACGCTGCCACTGCTGGTGAGTCTGCGTATCAGTACAGAGGTGAGCAGATGTGCGACTGTAGCTCAGTGGTAGAGCAACCGCGTGTAATCGGCAGGTCGTTGGTTCGACTCCAACCAGTTGCCCCATGCTATAGCTCATTCGGTAGAGAACTTGATTATTAATCAAGCGGTAATTGGTTCGACTCCAATTAGCAAGTTTACCCTGAAACGGTAATCATCGCCCGCAAGGGCAAACAAAGGCAAACCTCCAAGTTATTCAGGTGTTTAGTCATAAGGCTACTCGCCTGAATAACACCACCTAGAACGCCTAGAGGCTGGGTTGTTAGGCTGCGAGCTGCTAACCGCTAAGAGTTTCGACTCAGGGCTGAAGATAGGCTCCTAGTCTGGCTAAAGTCACTAGCCGCTTGTGGTGGGGAGGAATGCCATTTTAAATAAAAGGACAACACCATGTTATTTAAAGAAAAATTTATTATACCTGAGGCACATCGCGGGTTGTTGTTCAAAAATGAGCAGTTTGTAGAAATTTTAACAACGGGTGTGTATAAATTTTGGAATTTTAATAAGCAATATAAAGTCCAAGTCGTGAATGCGACTAACGCTATTACTCATCCAGTTGCAGAGCAGTTATTGACACTGGCAGATAGCTATCCAGAGCGTTTTGCTGAGCATCTTCAACGCTGGGAAACCGGTGAACATGAGGTCGGTTTAGTTTATCAAGATAAAGTACTGAAAGATCTAATGGCGCCTGCTGAACGCGGTGCTTATTGGCGTGGAAATCGCGAGATTGAAGTGCGCAAATTAAATATTGCTGAGGACATGCGCGTACCTAAAGTTTTGGCGAATCAACTAGTAACTACTAAAGAAGCTACTTTACGCAAGGCAGCTTTAGCGGCCATCCTGATCAGTACCGTGCCAGAAGGTTTTATTGGCTTTTTGGAAGTAGATGGGGTGCAGCGTGAAGTTTTACCAGCGGGTGTGCATGTGTGGTGGCAGTTTAACCACATGATTAAAGTCAGCCAATTAGATACGCGCTTGCAAACCATGGAGGTGAATGGCCAAGAAATCTTGACCAAAGATCGGGTTGGTTTACGGATTAATTTATCGGCCTTGTGGCAGGTAAAAGAGGCTCAATTGGTTAAGTCTAGCTTAGTTGACCACAAAGACTATTTGTATCGCGAGTTGCAATTGGCTTTACGTACAGTAGTCTCAACGCAAACCTTGGATGAGTTATTAGCGGACAAAAATCTGTTAAATCAAACAATTCAGGGCATAGTTGCTGAAAAAGTGGTTGCCTATGGTTTGGAGCTAAACACAGTGGGTGCGCGAGATATTATTTTGCCGGGTGAAATGAAAGCGATTTTGGCGCAAGTGGTGGAAGCGGAAAAAAAGGCCGAAGCTAATTTAATCCGGCGCCGCGAAGAGACCCAAGAAACACGTTCCTTGCATAATACTGCTAAAGTGATGGAGGGCAATCCAGTGCTGTTGCGCTTGAAAGAGCTGGAGATTTTGGAAAAAATTACTGGACGTGTCCAACACTTAAATGTGTACGGTGGTTTAGATAGCGTGATGAATGATTTAGTGAAGCTGACAGAGCGCTTGCCAAAGCATTGACTATAGTCAGCACGGCCAACGCGCTGAGGAAAAAACAGAAATAAGTTTCACTGAATAGATCAGTATAAGCTGTTATATCGCTAATATGGATGTTAGCTTGTTGGCTAGGAAATAAGATGAAAAGAGAAGTAATCACAATCATCAAACTGCCTAACCATTGATGCCAAAGCAAATGTTCTCCCAAATAAAAACTGCAAATAAAGAGCACCTAAGGCCACTACACGGCTTGTGTAGCGCTAAGATGCAAGGATGATAATTTATATTCCTGCATCATTTTTTTTGTGGCAACACCCATGAAAGCACGTAGCAACGCAGCGAGTAGCATTAAGGTATCACCTATTTTCTTGCAGTCTAAGCTAAATTTTGTAATGTTTGAACCCAACTTATTTTAGTGGAATTAGGCAGGAAACTGGCTTCAAAACTATTTTTTGCAAGCTTTACAGCTTGAGCTTTAGTCATCTGTAAGGCGTCGGCCACGGCGATAAAGTTTTCAGTCATGTAGCCACCAAAATAGGCAGGATCATCAGAGTTGATGGTAACTTTTACGCCTCGCTCAAGTAGTTCTAAAATATTATGCTCACGCATATCCTTAAACACACAAAGTTTAATATTAGATAAGGGACAGACCGTCAGCGGTATTTGCGCTTGAATCAGTCGTTCCACTAATTCTGGAGCTTCAACACAACGGACGCCATGATCAATGCGCTCAACCTTTAGTAAATCCAAGGCTTGTTTAATATAATCAGGGGGGCCTTCTTCACCCGCATGAGCGACTGTTAGAAAGCCTTCAGCTCGAGCTTTAACAAAGACGCGTTCGAATAACTCGGGTGGAAAGCCTTTTTCTAAGCTATCTAGACCGACAGCAGTAATTTTATCTTTATAGGGTAAAGCTTGCTCTAAAGTTGCGAAGGCAGCTTCTTCTGGTAAATGCCGCAAAAAGCACATAATTAGATAGCTACTAATCCCGAGCTTGGTGGAGGCATCTTGTAGTGCTTGATGAATTCCATTAATGACTGTGCTAAACGCGATACCACGTTCAGTATGGGTTTGTGGGTCGAAAAAGGGTTCAACATGCCGAACATTTTGTTGATGACAGCGCTCTAAATAAGCCCAAGTCAGGTCATAAAAATCTTGCTCCGTTTGCAGAACCTTTGCGCCTTGGTAATAGATGTCTAAAAAATCTTGCAAGTTACTAAATTCATAAGCGGCGCGAATTGCCGCTACTGAATTAAAAGGCAGCGTAATTTGATTACGTTGCGCCAGTTTAAACATTAATTCAGGTTCAAGACTACCTTCAAGATGCATATGTAGTTCGGCTTTCGGTAGTTCATTCAGAAACTGGTGAAACGCATGCATAGCGATGCTCCTTAGCAAGTTGGCTAAACTGCTAACATAATGTAATTCTGTGGTCTTGGCGACGTACTTACAGTGACTTAAGCTGAAAACTTATCACCATGATTAATTTTTAAAATGAACTGTGGTGGAAATGAGGTCGTGGCTGATTGTAAAACTTCCGGCAAATAATCTAAAAATCGTATAAAAAATAAGTTGATGAAGGAATTTTAAGCTGTATTCAGCCTCGAGCACCTATAGCTATGCGAGCCTAGATTCGGGTAAGCTAGTTTAACTTGTAGCATTTGAACAACATGTGTTTGGAGACTCTCAATGACTTATAAACCGGCTAGTTATATGCGGCTTTTGCAATGGTTACTTGCAGGAGTTGTTTGCCTTAGCGCCTCTGTGCAGGCACGCAGCTTGCCGGAATTTACTGAGCTGGTGAAAACCAATGGGCCGGCTGTGGTAAATATTACCACCAGCCATCAGCAAAAAGTGACTCCAGAAGCGCCACCAGATACTGCGCCGGGGTATGAAGAGCCTTTCGATGAGTTGATGAAACGTTTCTTCGGTAATCCCAACGGCAATGGTGTCCCTGAAGACTTTAGTGCAGATGCACGAGGTTCAGGTTTTATCTTATCAGCGGATGGTTACATTATCACTAATCATCATGTTGTAGATGGGGCTGATGAGATTTTAGTAAAGCTCAATGATCGGCGAGAGTTCTCTGCTAAGTTAATTGGTAGTGATAAGCGTAGTGATGTTGCGCTTCTCAAGATTGAAGCTATGAATTTGCCAACGCTGAAAATCGGTGACTCTGGCACGATTGAAGTCGGTGAGTGGGTATTAGCGATTGGTTCACCTTTTGGTTTTGAGTCGAGTGCTACCTCAGGAATTGTGAGTGCGACTGGGCGTAATCTGCCAACTGACACTTATGTACCTTTTATTCAGACCGATGTAGCAATTAATCCCGGTAATTCAGGGGGGCCACTATTTAATCTGGATGGTGAAGTTGTGGGGGTAAACTCACAGATCTATAGCCGTTCAGGTGGGTTTATGGGCGTATCCTTTGCGATTCCGATTAATATCGTGATGGATGTGGTTTCTCAGCTCAAAACCAAAGGTAAGGTCTCGCGCGGTTGGATTGGGGTTTATATTCAAGAGGTGGATCAAAATCTAGCACAGTCGTTTGGTATGACTACCCCAACCGGGGCTTTAGTTACTCAAGTTGTTCCAGAAGGACCCGCGACTAATGTTTTGCAATTAGGCGATGTGATCATTGAGTTAAATGGCAAAACAATCGCTAATGCAGGCAGCTTACCCGCTATGGTCGGTACAGTGGCTCCGGGGGAGACAGTTAAGCTCACGGTAATTCGGAATCGTGAGCGTCAAGAAGTGGACTTAAAAATCGGTGAATTACCCGGTGAAGAAGGTGCGGCACAAGCTGAGCCAGAGGAAGCTAATGCAGATAATCCTGCAAGTGTAGAAGTGTTAGGTATGCAACTGACGCCGCTTGATGACACGATCCGGGAGGCTTTAGGCTTATCAATAGGTGGTGTGTTAGTCGAAAAAATAATTGGTGATCCTGCCCAACGTGCGGGTCTCAACGCAGGTGACGTATTAAGCTTATTAGATGGTAAACCTGTGAATTCACCTGAGGAAGTTAAGAAAATTCTTAGTGAAATTGAAAAGGGTAAAACCATTGCGGTATTAGTCTATCGCGAAGGTGCTGCACGTTTTCTGGCTATGAAAGTTGAATAGACAGGCAAAAAAATCCCTAACCGTGTATTATCGCCTCGGC
Source organism: uncultured Thiothrix sp. (assembly GCF_937873765.1). Taxonomy (GTDB): domain Bacteria; phylum Pseudomonadota; class Gammaproteobacteria; order Thiotrichales; family Thiotrichaceae; genus Thiolinea. The sequence continues at coordinate 12,141 of NZ_CALMZC010000067.1, forward strand.
TGTCACTTGTGTGATGCAATGATAGCCGCGCTGCGGTATTTGCAGCACGAATTAGCATTTGAATTAGAATTAGTCGACATCGATAAAAATCCGGATTTACGCAAGCGTTATAACGTGGATGTGCCGGTGGTCACACTCGGCACTGAGGTCGTGTGTTTCCATTTTTTCGAAGAGGACATGGTGAGACAAGCATTACAAGATGGCTGAAGTAAACCCCAACATCCGGAATTTTTCCATTATTGCGCATATTGACCACGGGAAATCGACTCTCTCGGATCGGTTTATTCAATATTGTGGCGGCCTAGAAGAACGCGAAATGGAAGCTCAAGTATTGGATTCCATGGATTTAGAACGCGAACGCGGTATTACGATTAAAGCACAAAGCGTTTCGCTCGATTATAAAGCACGAAATGGGCAAACCTATCAGCTCAATTTTATTGATACCCCCGGGCACGTAGACTTCTCCTATGAGGTATCACGCTCTCTAGCCGCTTGCGATGGTGCATTATTAGTCGTTGATGCCTCGCAAGGTGTGGAGGCACAAAGTGTTGCCAACTGCTATACCGCGATTGAGCTGAATCTCGAAGTTGTGCCGGTCTTAAATAAAATTGACTTGCCTTCCGCTGACCCTGATCGGGTCTGCCAAGAAATTGAAGAAATTATTGGCATTGATGCGACCGATGCGGTGCATGTCAGTGCTAAAACCGGTATTGGTATTGAGGATTTATTAGAGCAACTAGTTGAGCGCATTCCAGCGCCGGTGGGCAATCCAGACTCACCCTTAAAAGCTTTAATCATTGATTCGTGGTTTGATAATTATCTCGGTGTTATTTCGCTGGTGCGGGTCGTGGATGGCGAAATTCGCAAGAAGATGAAAATTCGCGCGATGTCGACCGGACGCGATTTCCAAGTAGAACAAGTGGGTGTCTTTACCCCTAAACGCTTGGACAAAGATAGCCTAAAAGCGGGTGAAGTAGGCTTTGTGATTGCAGGGATCAAAGAAATCACGGCTGCACGAGTCGGTGATACCTTTACCGATGCACAAAAGCCTGCAGATAAGCCTTTATCCGGTTTTAAAGAAATCCAGCCTCGAGTATTCGCGGGTATTTTCCCTGTGGATGCTGATCAATATGAAAACCTGCGGGATGCTTTATCTAAGCTCCAACTGAATGATTCGGCACTCTTTTATGAGCCAGAAACTTCGCAAGCTTTAGGCTTTGGTTTCCGCTGCGGCTTCTTGGGCATGTTGCACATGGAAATCGTCCAAGAGCGCTTAGAGCGTGAGTATGATTTAAACTTAATCACTACTGCGCCCACAGTTATTTATGAAGTCGTGTTGACGAACGGTGAAAAAGTTTTTGTGCATAACCCATCAGAGCTGCCTCCTTTAAATAAGATTGATGAAATTCGTGAGCCGATTATTCGCGGTACGATTTTAGTTCCACAAGAATATTTAGGTAATGTGATTACACTCTGTATTGATAAGCGTGGTGTGCAAAGAAATATGCAATATATGGGCAACCAAGTCTCCTTAGTCTTTGACTTGCCCTTAGCGGAAGTGGTGTTGGATTTCTTTGATAAATTGAAATCTGTGAGCCGTGGCTATGCTTCGTTCGATTATGCTTTAGACCGCTTTGAGCCAGCACCGATGGTGCGGGTCGATGTGTTAGTGAATGGTGACAAAGTGGATGCCCTCGCCATTATGGTGCATCGGGATTTCGCTCAATCGCGTGGCCGACAATTAGTGGAAAAGATGAAGGAATTGATTCCACGGCAAATGTATGAAGTTGCGATTCAAGCGGCGATTGGTAGCCAGATTATTGCTCGTAGTACCGTGAAGGCGATGCGTAAAGACGTATTGGCAAAGTGCTATGGGGGGGATGTTAGCCGGAAACGTAAATTACTGGAAAAGCAGAAAGAAGGTAAAAAACGCATGAAACAGGTGGGTAGTGTGGAAATTCCTCAAGAAGCGTTTCTAGCTGTACTGCGCGTCAGTGATAAATAATTTTATTGATAATGAATAACGAAGAGTATTAAGAAGGAATAGCCTACATGGATATGGACTTAGAGTTTTGGCTGGTCGTTGCTACGCTAGTAAGTGGCTTAATTTGGCTGTTATATAGTCTTTTTACCCGCAATAAAAGTAAATTTGGTCGTCGCGTCGAACCTTGGTATGTGGAATATGCACGCTCCTTCTTTCCGGTCTTATTAATCGTGTTACTGCTGCGCTCATTTATTGCTGAGCCTTTCCGGATTCCGTCTGGTTCTATGTTGCCGACTTTAGAGATCGGTGATTTTATTTTAGTTAATAAATTCACCTATGGTATTCGCTTGCCGATTACCCATACTAAAATTATTCCTTTAGGTGAGCCTAAAACCGGTGATGTGGTGGTCTTTCGTTTTCCAAATGATCCAAAAATCGACTTCATTAAACGCTTAGTGGGTATGCCGGGTGATGTGATTGCATGGGATAATAAGGAACTCAAAGTGAATGGCGTGTCAGTTGCACGCCAAGAGTTGGGTGAATACGATGCCCATGATCAGCAAGGTGAAGTGCATCCCACCCTTCGTCTAAAGGAAACTTTGGGTAAAGTGGATCATGATATTCTGATTTTGCCGAACACTTCAGGCCGTACTGGAGAGGTTGTAGTTCCTGAAGGTCATTATTTTGTCATGGGCGATAACCGTGATATGAGTAATGATAGCCGTATGTGGGGATTAGTTCCTGAAGAAAATTTAGTGGGCAAAGCCATGTTAGTATGGATGCACTTTAACTGGGGTGGCGATGGTTTGAATTTCAAACGCATTGGGTTGATTGATTAAAAATAATGAAGTAATACTTAGCCCGAACAAAAATAGTTAACAATAAATTGGGGTCAAAAAATGAAAACAAGAAAAAAGCAGCGTGGTATGTCATTTCTAGGCTGGGTCAGTGTCCTAAGTATTTTGATTCTGGCTTTTGTCAGCGGTGTTAAATTAGTACCTGTGTATGTTGAGTTTTATAGCGTGCAATCTTTCATGAAAAAGATTGCTGAAGATCCCTCGATTAGTGCCACTAATACACAAGGGTTACGCGGCAAATTAGACGATTATTTAAATATTAATGGTATGTATACCATCAAACGTGAGCATTTTTCAGTGCAGTCTCAAGCTGACAATAAAAATGTGAAAGCCTTGGTGGTCGATTATGAAGTAAGAAAGCCTTGGCTAGGAAATATTGATTTTCTAATGACCTTTCATCATGCCGAGGTATTAAAAGGACAATAGGTTGTTTGGATAAGTTAAAAAAATTAATTTCGGTTGAGTTGATGGCCACCGACAATTTTGTACGTGCCATCACTCACCGTAGTGCAGATGGTAAACATAATGAACGATTGGAGTTTCTTGGTGATAGTGTGCTGGGGCTTATTATCACCACGGAGCTTTATCGGCGTATTCCTCGAGCAAGTGAAGGTTACCTCAGTCGTTTACGTGCCTCTTTAGTCAATGAAAATACCCTTGCGATTCTATCTGCAGGTTTAGGTTTGGGTGATTTTCTGCGCTTAGGGCAGGGTGAGCTAAAGAGTGGTGGTTTTCGCCGTAAATCAATTCTGGCTGATGCTCTAGAAGCACTGATTGGCTGTATTTACTTAGAGCAGGGTATCAGTGAAGCAGAGCGTTTTGTCCTGCATATTTATCGTGATTTACTCAATCAATTACCCACTGAAGATGATTTAAAAGATCCCAAAAGTCGCCTGCAAGAGTATTTGCAATCCCGTGGCTATGATTTGCCGAGTTATCAACTAACTCAAGTAGAAGGCGAGGCACACCGCCAAACCTTTACGGCTGAGTGTAAAGTGCCCGCTTTAAATATTTGTACCCTAGGTATTTCAGGTAGTCGTCGCAAGGCGGAACAAGATGCAGCCGCGAAAGCCTTTGAGCAGGTAATGAAGCATGTCTAAATATGGCGTTGTAGCGATTGCTGGTCGGCCTAATGTGGGTAAATCGACTTTAATGAATCATTTAGTGGGTTTTAAAGTCTCAGCGACAGCTAATAAACCTCAAACGACTCGACATAATATTCGGGGGATTCTCAGTGAAGATGCTTGCCAAATTGTCTTCTTAGATACGCCCGGCATTCATCGCACTTCCAAAAGCCTGTTAAATAAAACGATTAACCTCCAAGCGGTTGCAGCACTTGAGGATGTTGATGCAGTAATTATGATCGTAGAAGCAGAGCGCTGGTTGGATGAGGATAGTTTAGTTTTAGAGCGCTTGCAGCATTTAAGCTGTCCGGTTTTTTTAGTAGCGAATAAAGTTGATCGGGTCAAACAGAAAGTTGATTTGTTGGCTTGGCTCCAGAAGGTTGCGGCTAAACGTGAGTTTAAAGCTATTTTTCCCCTGTCTGCGACTAAGGGGATTAATACCGAAGCGCTAAAAAATGAGCTGATCGCCCTAATGCCTGAGGGTGAATGGAGTTATGCGGAAGATGAGGTGACAGATCAGTCCACCCGCTTTATTTGTGGTGAGTTAATCCGTGAGCAGCTCATGACTTATCTACATCAAGAAATTCCTTATTCCACCGCGGTGGAAATAGAAAAATTTGAGCCACGTGCTGAAATTACTGAAATTCACGCCTGCATTTGGGTCAGCCGGGACAATCAAAAGGGCATCATCATTGGGCGCAAAGGGGAAACCTTAAAGCGGATCGGTAGTTCTGCACGAGTAGCTTTAGAAACCTTTTTGGAGCAAAAAGTTTTGCTGCGCCTATGGGTACGGGTGGAGGAAAACTGGGAAAACAGCTCACGTCATCTACAGGCTTTAGGGATTTCTTCCAATAACTAAATGGATGCAACAAGTACACTTAATCGCCCACGCAAAGCTTGGCTGGCTTTTCTGCTGGGTCTGTTCTTGCCTGGTTTAGGGCAGCTTTATAATGGGCAAGTGAATCGTGCCGCTTGGTTTATGCTGGGTTCGTGGTTGTTTGGAATTCCGTTAGTTGGTCTAACCATGCCTTATTTGCCGGATAAATGGACGGCTTGGGTCATGCTCGGTTCGATTGGCTTAGCCTTGCTGATTTGGTTAGTTAGTTGTATCGATGCGCTTGTACAGGCTCTTAAATTATCCAATTATACGCCGGCTAGTTGGCAAGGTACGGGTACTTATCTTTTTCTCATTCTGATAGTGACAGTGTGTTTATTTCCCTTACTATCGCAACAAGTACGCAAGCACTGGATTGAGCCGTTTCGAATTCCCTCGGCGAGTATGGAGCCAGCGTTAATTGCCGGCGATTTTATTTATGCGGATAAACATTATAATTGTTTAGGTTGCCAGCCAGAGATTCAACGCGGCGATATTATCACTTTCACCTATCCGAATAATCGTGCGATGGGCTATATCAAGCGTGTCATTGGCTTACCGGGTGATCAAGTTAAAATCCGTGGGCAAACCGTGTCGGTAAACAATAAACCCTTATTGGTAAAAAGTGTTCAGCAGAACGGGACGATTGTGGCTCAAGAGCGCTATGAGCAGAAACAATGGCCGGTCATCTGGAAGAGCCCTCGTGCTGTCATACCCTCAACTGATTTAACCGTGCCTGCGGGGCAAGTCTTTGTACTCGGCGATAATCGCAATAATAGTAATGATTCGCGCTATTTTGGTACTGTACCATTAGCGGATATTACAGGGCGCGCTCGCCAAATTTGGTTTTCTTATAATCGTGAACTGGGCGGCTTACAATGGGCGCGGGTCGGTTTAGTGCTACATTAAGGAGTCAGTGATGAAGACTGTGATGGAAACTATGCTAAGCCATGCCTCTGTGCGTCAATTCACAGAACAATCGGTCTCCCAAGAAACTTTAGAAAGTCTCATTCGCTGCGGTCAAGCCGCGGCTTCTTCTAGTTTTATTCAAGCGGCATCGGTCATTCAAGTCGCGCAAACCAAAGTAAGGGCGAAAATCGCAGAATTAGCCGGTGGGCAAACTTGGGTAGTGGCTGCTCCAGTCTTCTTAGTATTTTGCGCCGATTTGCAACGCGTGAATTATGCCTGTGTAAAAAATGGATTAGGGGCTTTAGAAGGGCATACCGAGCATTTTATTACAGCTACGGTCGATACCGCTTTGGTGGCGCAGAATGTCTTGCTCGCTGCTGAGTCAATCGGCTTAGGTGGGGTTTTCATTGGTGGTATTCGCAATAATCCGCAGTTAGTTTGTGATCTATTAAAACTTCCTGAACAGGTTTACCCAGTGTTTGGTATGTGTTTAGGTTGGCCGGTACAGACTAATGCAGTTAAACCACGTTTCCCAATGCACACGATCCTACATACAGATCGTTATGATTTAAGCCAAGTCACTGCACAAGTTGAAGCCTATGACCAACAAATGCAAGCCTATTATCAAACACGTGGCAGTCAGCAGCGGGTGTCGAATTGGTCAGCGCAAACCGCAGGAGCGGTGCAGAAAAAACAGCGTCCCCATTTGTTAAAGTTTTTACAAAACCGAGGCTTCTTACTACGTTAAAACTTTGATGGGTAGCAGCATTTATTTTTTTCATGATGTAAAATAATTCAACGCCGCATCAGGCAACAGCTTAAGGAAAAAAATATGTCTGCTGTCTACACTACCCTCGCTATCGATATTGGTGGAACTAATATTCGTTTAGGACTGCTAGAAACGGATTCACTACGTCCTAGTTACATTAAAACTTTTAAAATTAATGAATTTTTAGGTCTTGCTGAAGTAGTAGAGCTATTTCTAAGCTCAGCACCTCTTCATCAAATCAAGCAGGCGGCGATTGATGTCGCGACTCCCGTCACACAAGATACGATCAAACTCACTAATCATGCTTGGACGTTTAGCATTCGCGAGATTCGCGCACGCTTTGGTTTTGAGCGTTTAAAAGTGATTAATGATTTTACGGCGATGGCTTTATCGATTCCCTTATTAGACGCCAATGAGTTAAAGCAAGTCGGTGGTGGAGTTGCTGATCCAGACGGTGCAATTGCTTTATTGGGTGCGGGGACAGGTTTGGGTGTTTCAGGTTTGATTCGCTCCGCCGCTGGTTGGTATCCCTTATCCGGTGAAGGTGGGCATGTGACTTTAGGGGCACGCAATCCACGGGAGTTGGCCGTCTTCGCGGCCTTTTGGGAAAAATATGGACATATGTCGGCTGAGCGCTTGTTATCCGGTACCGGTTTAGAAGAGTTCTATCAGGTGATTTGTCGTTTAGATGGTAAAGTGCCAGATTCACTACAACCGGCTGATATTTCGGCGCGCGCGATTGCCAAAGTGTGCCCGGCCTGTATGGAAACCATGAATTTATTCTGTGAGTGGTTTGGAATTGTTGCAGGTAACCTAACCTTATCCTTGGGTGCAACCGGTGGGGTGTATATTGGCGGCGGGATAGTGCCTAATTTAGGCGATTATTTTATTCATTCTAGTTTTCGTGCTGCGTTTGAAACCAAAGGACGCTTCACCGGTTTTATGCAAAAAGTGCCGGTTTATATTATTGAGGCCGACAACCCAGCCTTACGCGGAGCTGCCGCCTCTCTGAATCAACGTTTTGATAAAATTGGCATTAGCTGCACCGCTTAATGTGCACGCAGCGCATAAAACTCACGCACAAATTCAGCAAATCGCCCCGCCTCTAACGCGGAGCGAATACCCTGCATCAGTTCTTGGTAATAATACAAATTATGAATGGTATTCAGGCGTGCACCGAGAATTTCTCCACATTTATCTAAATGCCGTAAGTAAGCACGTGAATAGTTCTGGCAAGTGTAGCAAACACATTGCTCATCAATCGGGCGGGTATCATGTTGATATTGGCTATTACGGAGCTTTAATTGCCCATAGCGGGTGAATAAAAAGGCATTGCGCGCATTCCGTGTAGGAATAACACAATCAAACATATCAATTCCACGCAACACGCCTTCAATAATATCTTCTGGTTTACCCACCCCCATTAAATAATGCGGCTTATTCGCAGGTAAATGGGGAACTGTGGCTTCTAAAATCCGATCACGATCTTCTTTCGGTTCACCAACGGCTAAACCCCCCACGGCATAACCATCAAAATCAATTTTTTGTAGCTGCTCTGCGGAGTGCAGGCGTAAATCTTCATACACACCGCCCTGCACGATCCCAAATAAGGCAGAAGGATTGCCAGTGTGTGCGACTTTGCTACGAGCCGCCCAACGCAGTGAAAGTTCCATCGATTGTTTGGCTTCAGTATGTGTCGCAGGGTAGGGTGTGCACTCATCGAAGATCATCACAATATCTGAACCTAATTCACGCTGTACCTGCATGGAGGACTCAGGCGTCATCAGAATCGGGCTGCCATTCACCGGTGACTGAAAGCGCACGCCTTCTTCACTAATTTTGCGCATCGCGGCGAGTGAGAAGACTTGGAAGCCACCGGAGTCGGTGAGAATCGGTTTATCCCAATGCATAAATTCATGCAGATCACCATGCAAACGCACGATCTCTGTACCGGGACGCAGCATGAGATGGAAGGTATTACCGAGAATGATTTGTGCGCCAATCCCTTTGAGTTCTTCCGGAGTCATCGCTTTAACCGTGCCATAAGTACCGACTGGCATAAAAGCGGGCGTTTCGACTTCACCACGCGGGAAACTCAAGCGGCCACGGCGAGCCATCCCTTCAGTTTTGAGTAGCTCAAACTGCATGTGCGACATAAAAATATTCCGGAGTGTGCAAAACTTGGCATGATAACTGGAGTTAGAGGGGGATACCAAGTTTCGATTTCTTAAGTTAGATATAGTGTTATAAATTTAGGCTCGCACCATATTTTTTAAGCCACTCTTTCCTCTCGCAGTAATCGGGCAAGATTTTATCCACTTCATTCCAGAAAGCATCATCATGGTGTTGATGATGTAGGTGACATAGCTCATGCACAACAATGTAATCAATCACCTTGGGGGGAGCCATCATGCATTTCCAATGGAAGTTGAGTTGCCCATTCCCGCCACAGCTTGCCCAACGAAATCCCATGTCTTTGACCTTGATCAGGCTGGCAGAAACGCCAACCTTGGGGACATAGTAGCCAACACGCTCCTGAAAACGCTGTTGTCCCTTTTGCGTATAGTAATGCTCGAAAGCCTGTTTTGCCGCCTCGACACCACCTGTTTCAATAATAGGGCGATGGAGGCAAAAACGCCCATCCTTAAGCAACAAATCTTGCGCCTGATCTGCCACCAGTGCCAGCCGGTAAGTGCGCCCCAAGTACAGAAAGGATTCACCATTCACCCAGCTACGTACTACCGCGCTGGCGTTTAAATACCGCCACTCGGCAAGGTTGCGGTAAATCCAAAGACGCTTGCTGTCCACCACTGTATCGACCTGTTCAGGTGTGTAATGCTCAGGTGGCCTAACGGTGACAGTGCCATCACGCTCGATCACAATGTCGGTGGTTTTGCGTGGGCTACCGGGCAACAGATAGTAATCAATGTCTCGAATACGACGGGCATTCATCAGCGTTTATCCTCATCATCCTTATCGGTTTTGTTGAAACCTTGCAACAGTGAGTCATGCCGATTCTTAGCCAGATTCATGATCTCAATCGCAAGGCGTTCGCGCTGTTCCTTCAGCGCAGGAATGCCAGTCAGGGTCAATGCCGTTTTGATTTCGCTGCGCGTGCGTTTTTGTTTGTCGGCATTCTTCCAAAAATCCATGCTGCCAATACTGTGTTGCAGCTTATCCACGATGGCTTCCATTAATAGTTTCATCTTAGGCTTCGCAGCTTCTGGCACGTTACCCTGCTCGAATGCCTGATTGGCGATATGTTCAAAAAACGTAGTTGCCTCGCGGCTCATGCCCTCTTCGCCTTGCTTACGCCCTTCCAGCGTGACAGAGCGCAATTTTTCCAGTTCCTCCGCCAGTTTTTCCCATTGATCCTTGTACTGGTCAATCAGTTTATCCACTTTCTCTGCCATGCTTTGGTAAAACGCGGGGTCTTCATTGTGGTGAACCGTGCAGTGCTTGCGCAAGGCGTGTTCCATTTCGCTGGCTTTGGCTTCGGCATTGCCAGCGGCGTGCTGGTTCAGGCTTTCAATAAACGCTTCAGATAACAGCTCAACCGGCGGCACTTTGGGGTTAATGCCAAGGCTGATCAGATGTTCATTAATCAGGTCTTTGACCTTTTGCCCGGCATCCCCCAGATTCAGACTGGTATCCTTATAACGTTCCTTGGTGACGCGCTGGATATAGCCAAAACGCTTGGCTGGAATCCGGTAAGGCTGGGCTGCTGGGTGCGGCAGGATAATATCCATGCTCATCAGGAATTTTTTCAGGTAGACCTCGAAATCAGCGCGGATTTTTTCATTTTTCAGTAGCTTGACGGCTTCATGTACCACCTTGGCATCGGTTTCCACCGAAGTCAGTTTGCCTTGCACAAACTCTCGGAGTTTTTCGACCTTATGGCTGGAAAAAAGCTGTAATAACCGCTGGTAGCGTTCTTCCAGAATCGGAATTTCCGAATGGATATTCTTTAAACCCGCCTGCAATTCCTGTTGCTCATCCGTCGCGGCATACAGGGTTAACGCATCGGTCAGGTTTTCGGTCAGACCGATATAGTCGACTACATAACCGCGTTTTTTACCTTTTTTGACTCGGTTGGTGCGGGCAATGGCTTGCAACAAGGTATGTTCGCGGATTTTCTTGTCGATGTACATGACTTGCTCGACAGGTGCATCAAAGCCGGTCAGCAGCATGTCGCACACAATCAGGAAGGCAATGCCCGTATGGGGTTTGTCCGGGTCATCGAAGGCGAAGTCCTTACAGAAGTTTTCTACCGCATTCCACGCTTTGGCTTGTTTGCGTGCCTCGGTGATATAAGCCGCCTCGTTAGTACCATCGCCAGAAATCACCACGGCGGCTTTGAGGCATTGCAGTTGCTTGATTTTTTCCTTATCCGTTGCTGCTGCCACTTCCAGCCCGTGAATATAGTCTGCTAGTGCTGTTTCAATCGCCCGTTGGTAACGCACGGCTGCCAGCTTGGAATGGCACACCACTTGTGCTTTGAAACCATTGGGGAAAATGTTTTCCAGATAATGCTTTACCAAGTCTTTGGTAATGGCCTCAATGCGTTTTTCCGCCTCCAGCAAATCCCCGGTCGCGCCGTATTTTTTCTTGATGGCTAACAGTTCGGCTTCAGTGCGGTCTTTAAACAGGTTTTCAAACTGGGTTTCAAAGCCGTGCTTGTCATTCAGGGCGGCATCGGCGGTACGGCCTTCGTACAAAATCTGTAAGGTTGTGCCATCTTCCACCGCATCCAGCAGGCGGTATTCATCAATGTAACTGCCAAAACGCTTGTAGGTCTTTTTCTCGCCGTGACGCTCCGTAATCAATGGTGTGCCCGTAAATGCAATCCGCATGGCGTTGGGAAAGGCTTCAAAAATATTGTCACCCAAATCCGAACCTTGGGTACGGTGGGCTTCGTCAATCATCAGTACAATGCGTTCGGATGCATTGACGACCCCAAAGGTTTGGGCGGTGGGAATCACCTGATAAGTACCCAAAGCTTCGGCGACTTTTAGCGGCATGGCTTCATCGCGTATCTGGAATTTATGCGCCATCACCATCGTGATGTCGGAGCTGTCGCTGGACAGTTCAGTGCGCAAGGCGCGGCGGTTCTCGATGGTATTGACCCGCCCGCCAATCAGGGTAGCGGTTTTAGCAAGCTGATCTTCCAGATCGACCCGATCATTGACCAATACGATCTTGTAATCACTCAAATCACCAGAAGCCCGCAACATTCGCGCCACAAACACCATCGTCAAACTCTTGCCGGAACCTTGGGTATGCCAGACCACGCCGCTACGTGCTTCGGCATTGTTACCCTCACGCAACCGCTGCACGATCTTGTTAGCAGCACGAAACTGCTGGTAACGGCACACTACCTTGATACGCGGGCCTGCATCCGTATCCATGAACACCGTGGCGGTGCGCAACATGTTCAGCAAGTTGGCTTTATTCAACATCCCGTTGATAAGCTGTTGCTGTTGGTTCATGCCTTTCGCGGTGCTATCCGCTTGCGGCCACTGGGTTTTCCAAGGGTAAAAATGCTCTTCGCCGGAGGTAATCGTGCCGCAATCGGCTTCCATACCGCTACTACGGATTAGCAGCATATTGGTATGGAACAGGCGTGGTTCGCCCTCTTTCAAACCCTCCTGCAAGGTCGCTTTGCGTTTGTTCAGGTAACGCTGGAGTTGTTCAAAGGCTTCACTCATTGGGTTGGCGCAATGCGAACCGCCCTTTTTGCATTCCACCACCACCAGTGGGATGCCATTCACAAACAGCACAATGTCAGGAATGATGAATTGTTTGACACAGCCGGGGGTGTCGATGCGGAACTGGTTAATAGCGTGAAACTGGTTGTTTTCCGGCTGGGCAAAGTCGATTAGCTTAACCACCGGGTCTTGTTCGCCGGTGATTTCATTCACATCCACTTGCGCTTTGAACAGCAGTTTCTGGATGGCTTCATTAGCTTCCAGCAGGGTTTTGTTGGGCTGGCGGCTGATCTGGTCGGTTAAATCCTGAATCTGCTTTGTAGTTAACCAGCTTTGACCGTCGGCGGTTGTGTTAATGGCAGTCACCGCTTGCTGGAAGACTTCAGGCAATAGCCATTGGCGAAAGTGGCGGCGCAGGCTTTGCGTGGGGTCGTGGGGGATTTCCTGACCTTGGTCGATGCTCGTCCAGCCCAATGCGGCAAGCTGTTGCAGAAAGGGTTGTTCAACCTCGGTGTATTCGCTCATTTAATTGTTTTCATCAAACGGGTTATAGAGTTTGACGCGGGTTGACTGAAAATCTTTGGTATTTCGGGTGACGAGTATCAGATCATGAATCAGCGCGGTGGAGGCAATTTGTTTATCCAGCGCATTTTCAGGGTGCGGCACGCGCAAATGCCCCCATAGTTGGGCTTCTTCTCTACCGAAATCCAGAATCTGTTCGCTGTACTCTTCAAGCACGGTTGTTAACCAGCGTTCCAGTATTGTGGCTTGTTCCTGATCACCGCGATGGTAAATCAAGTCAATACCCCGGCGTAACTCACCGAGCGTAATCACACTGAGATAACAGACAGAACCCTGTTCTTGGGCTTGTGTTACAAACCGCGCCACACCGGGATTCATCCGCTCTTTTTTACGTAGTTCGCTGATAACATTAGTGTCCAGTAAATACATCAGCTAAACACTTCGGGTGCTGCATCATTTTGAATCCGCTCAAAGTCGCTGTCTCTGCCGACATTCGGCATCTCTTTCAACAGATCAAGGAAGCTTTTCTTTTTGGGGCGCATCAGCACCTGTTCCAGAATTTGACGGTGGGCGGCTTCTGCGCTGATCCCCACACGACTGGCGTGTATCTTTAATGCTTGAGCGATTTCATCGCTGATGTTTCTTACAATGAGATTAGCCATTGTTGTCACCTCATGCTGCTTCTGATAGCCCAATGATAGCATTGCTATCGCTGTTTTGAAAATCGAAGATTGTTTTGTGCATTTTCCTTAATGGTGGTGGTTTAAAGCGGTGATTGTTGCAAACGCTCAAGAGCCAACCCAAGACGTGCCTCATCAATGAGGCGAGCGGTCTTCGTAAGTTTTGCCGTTATCGGCAACTTGTTCCATTTTGGAACATGTTAGATTTTCGTCCAACTCACCCGTCTCGAAAATGTTTTTCAGGTGCTTGGTGATGGCAGGGCGACCTACGCCAAACAAATCCGTCAATGCTTTTTGTGTAAGCCATACGCTTTCATCCTGAAAGAACACATCGACTTTGATGGCTCCGCTGGGGACTGTGTAGAGCAGGAATTCACCTTGTGGGTTTGGGGTGCTCTTAGGCATGGTTTTCCTCCGTATCTTCAACCTTGACCTGCACCTTACCGGTCAGCAAATCGTGTATCAACCCCGCTTTTTGCTTCCGCAGCTTCTCCTAACAAAACGTTTGAAATTGTCGTTGAGTTTTTCAATATGAATATTATCAATCCCCAAGAAAGGAATGCCATTTTCAACGAGTTCTGATTTTAATAACGCACTACCAAAAGGGCCACACCTAAAGTTATTAGGCAGATTAGCTAATAATGATTCCAGTGTTACAAGCTCTCCCCACTCCTTCGGAATCCACCCAATCGCCGTTTCCTGATACAACTCCGGTGCGGTTTCTCTCGGTGGGCGCAGTTTGCCATCTGCCCCGATGCCACGGGTAAACAGGTCGTGCATCAAACCAGATTTGATGAGCTGGTATTTTTCGATCAGGGCTTGGGTGGATTCGATAGCACGGTCGATATTAGATAGAATTACACCAATTTTAGTTTGAATAGGTTTTTTAGGTATTTTTCCTTTGGCTTTTTTTACATCTTTGACCGATAAGTGCTTAACCGTTGTTGCGGCTGTAATGTCATTAACCTTTTTAATAAACGGTTGCAGCCAATAAAAAACAAACTCCAAATCCATTTCATTAGAGTCAAGAACCTCAATTTTTAGTACTCGTTGATTCAATAGGGCATCTTGATTGTTCCATTTTGAAATATGAAAATCACCATCCATACCAATCAAAATATCGCCCTGCCGAATCACATACATAGGAAGATAACTACCTGTGTAATATGTCTCGATTTTAGAGTCTAGTACGTCCCTAATACGAATTAATGGCATTCCTTCTTCGGTAGAAAATCGACTCGAAAAAAAAGGAAAACCACTAAGCAGTTTTAGCTTATTGCCTATGTTTTCTTCTTTCCATTGGGGTATTTCACTCATAGCCTAGCTCCGTTAGGAAGGCTTGCAGTTGGGTGGCGGCTGCGTCGCGCTGCGTTTCGATTTCGCGGGCGGTGACGCGGTACTTCGCCCAGAGGTTTTCGATGGCTTTGATGCAGGCGCGTTGTTCCGCCCGCAAGTAGGATTGGTAAATATCCATCAGCAATGCCCGCAATCGGGCAATGATCACCTGCCGCGCCTCATCGGTGGAAATCTTGCGCCGCGCACTTTCCACCAGTTCATCGCGCCGCCCTTCGATGCCCTTGATGGTTGCCCGCACGGCTTTCAGCTCGTCTTCCAGCGCGGTATGCCGCGCAAGACTCACCGCCACACTCGCCGCCCGCTGGTAGAAATGCTGCCCCTGCTGCATCGCTGCCGTCAACGCACCCGCGTATTCACTGACAAACTCCACCTGTGCCGCCAACTCCAGAATCCGCTGCCCATTGGCAAACTGCGGGTCTTTGGCATTAAAACCCTCGGTGCAGTATTCACCTTTTTTCACCGATACGGGCAACAATCCCGCCGTTTTTAGCTCGGTGAACATATCACCCGCTAAATCCTTGACCGCCTTCAGTTGCGCTTTCCAATCCGCATTATGTTGCTTGAGGTCGTCTTTCTTTTTGCTCACCTCATCCGCCGGTAACACGCCCACATCATCCGTGTCTTCAAAATCTTCCTCACTGGCGGCAGCAAACAACGCCTGCAATTCCGCCATCCGGCTTTGCGCCTGTTCCAGTTCCGCCAACACATCGGGGAACTGGCTTTGCAGAATGTCCTCATCCGGGATCAGTTCCGCCCCCCAGCCACTGGCGGCAATCGACTTGAAATCAGCCTTGAGACGGTCAACATAATTGGCAAATGCCCCGCGCACCTGAAAGCGGGTCAGCAGGTTTTGCCCCACCAATGCCTGCTCGATACTGCTCAACAAGCCGGTACGCATCACATACACATTGCGCGGACGTGCATCCTGATTGTCCGTATCAGGAGCCAAGGCTTCCACAATCGGCAAATTGGCTTGCCACCAGTCTTCCAGCGTTTGCATGAAAGCGGCGTGGCGACTCATCACGCTGTGATGGTGAGTGACGAAATCGGCAATGTCGCGCTTGTCTTCCAAGGCCGGGGAAAAATCGAGGTATCCGTTTCCAATGTCATTAGAAGAAACCCCACCTAACCTCCCCTTATCAGCATAAGTATCTACACAAATTGTCGGACGGTTTTTTTCAGGCCGTCCAATTGTT
>NZ_CALMZC010000068.1 GCF_937873765.1 uncultured Thiothrix sp.
TCATTGGCGAATTCATTAATCAGATGTTTTTCAACTCTTCTGGTGCATGACCCATAATTCATGTGCTTAGTATAAAAATAAATCTTACTTTCGCAAGAGATCTAGTGTTTTAGTACCTAGAGACTACTCTCATATAAGTTATTCAAGCATTTATTGACTACAGTTAGCTAATTTTGAATAGTAATGGTCTTTTTATTTCTTAAGAATAAACATGGAACAATTCGGCGTTCACAGTTATTTAACCTATGTGCTAGGTGTGATTATGATCGTGCTTTTACCCGGCCCTAATTCAGTCTTTGTGTTGGCTTTATCGGCACAAAAAGGGGTGCGGGCAGGTTGGAAAGCAGCTATGGGTATTTTTGTGGGTGATGCTATTCTGATGTTAGCCAGTGCAGCGGGTGCAGTAACCTTACTTAAAACTTATCCTTTACTCTTCCATATTGTGCAGTATGTGGGGGCGGCCTATTTAATTTATTTAGGTTTACGCCTGATTATCGCGGCTGTCAAAACTTGGCCGAAAGAGCAAGCTTTACAAGCTGAACTTGAAAAGCCGCTGGCTGAGCCAAAATTGGCGAAACAATCTTCACCATTTATAAAAGCTTTAATTATTAGTTTACTCAATCCTAAAGCGATCCTGTTTTTCTTATCCTTCTTTGTGCAGTTTGTCGATCCGCAATATCCACAGCCTGCTTTATCGTTTTTGATTCTAGCAGTGACTTTGCAGTTTTTTAGTGCCTTGTACTTGGCAGCTTTAATTTATGGCGGCCATTATTTAGCGGAAGCCTTTCGCCAGCGTAAGCGTTTAAGTGCGGTATCAACCGGCGGGACGGGTGTGGCTTTTCTGGGTTTTGCCGCTAAGTTGGCGACGGCTTCGGCGCTGGCTTAAATTATTGACCTAATCCGTTTTTGTTGCCTATTGACCTCAACTTTAAGGTGCAGCCTCAGTCACAACTGAGAGCCTACACGCTGCCTCTTTTATCTAGATGTTTTCTCTAACTTTCTATTCCAGTGAAAGATATTTCCGTTCTGCTTGGCTTGTTGCGAATGAGCGCTAATTTCTGTTTTCCCCATTGCGCTACGAAAGTAGTCTGAGGAAAATATTAAAAAAATATTGCAGTGCACAGGAATTTTGTTAACAATCTATCAATTTATCTTACATTTACTGAGATAAATGGTATATTTGCTGCACTGATTGTCAACAATCTGGAGCAATCATGTCAGCGCAGTTAGATTTAGACGAAGAAAGAACTTTATCCGATAAAGCCTCCAGCCGATTAACCCAAGCGATTGTCACCGGGGAGTTGGCTCAAGGGCAGAAGTTAAGCGAAGCCGATTTAGCCACGCGTTTTGGCATTAGCCGCGGCCCCTTACGTGAAGCGATTCGCCAATTAGAAGGGATGCGCTTAGTAACTCGAGTACCGCACGCGGGTGCAAGAGTGGTGATGCTTGATAAGTCCATGTTGGCGGATTTATATCGAGTGCGTGAAGCCCTAGAGGGGATGGCTTGTCGGATGGCGGCTCAAGCCATGAGCCAAACAGAGATTGATACCTTGTTCATACTGTTGAATCGGCATGAAGAAGAAATAAACGCAGCTGATGGTTTGATCTATTTTCAGAGCGAAGGGGATTTTGATTTCCACTTTCAGATAGCTCTGGGTAGCCGTAACCAAATGCTGATTGATTTACTAGCAGGTGAGCTTTACCAATTACTGAGAATGTGTCGTTATCGCACCAGTCATTTGGCTAAGCGTACTCGACCTGCTTTGCAACAACACCGTCAGATCGCCGAAGCTATTGCCGAACGCGACGGGGATCTCGCCGAATTGCTCATGCGTCGCCATATTAGTGGTGCATGGAAAAGTATTAGCCAAATAATGGAGACTAACCCATGACTGACCAATTGACCCCCGGCCAAAAATTCCGCCGTGCTGTTGAGGAAAATCACCCTCTGCAAGTAGTCGGAGCCGTAACCGCCAATAGTGCGATTATCGCCGAGAGAGTCGGCCATAAAGCTTTGTATTTATCCGGTGGTGGGGTTGCCGCGTCGTCTTTAGGGATTCCCGATTTAGGTATCACCACTCTGCACGATGTGGTGGAAGACATTAAGCGTATTACTGGTGTGACTTCTGCCCCTTTATTAGTCGATATCGATACCGGCTGGGGTGGTGCTTTCAATATTGCACGTGCCACCCGTGAAGTCGCTCAAGCGGGTGCTGCAGGCTTCCATATCGAAGATCAAGTGATGCAAAAGCGTTGCGGTCATCGCCCGAATAAAGCCATCGTAAGCTTGGAAGAAATGGTGGATCGCGTGAAAGCGGCTGTGGATGCGCGTACAGATGCTAGTTTTGTGATTATGGCGCGTACTGATGCTTTAGCGGTGGAGGGGATGCAATCAGCGATTGACCGTGCGATGGCGTGTGTTGAAGCGGGTGCGGATATGATTTTCCCTGAAGCGATGAATAAGCTGGAGCAATATGCGGAATTCACCAAGGCGGTAAAAGTTCCAGTCTTAGCCAATATCACTGAATTCGGTGCAACTCCACTGTATACCACGACTGAATTGTCGAGTGTTGGCGTGAAATTAGTACTCTATCCACTGTCTGCTTTCCGCGCGATGTGTAAAGCCGCAGAAAATGTCTACACCTATTTACTCCAAGAGGGCACACAAAAGAATGTGCTTGACACGATGCAAACCCGCATGGAGCTTTACGACACTATCGGCTATCACGCTTACGA
This sequence comes from uncultured Thiothrix sp., assembly GCF_937873765.1. Taxonomy (GTDB): domain Bacteria; phylum Pseudomonadota; class Gammaproteobacteria; order Thiotrichales; family Thiotrichaceae; genus Thiolinea. The sequence continues at coordinate 2,737 of NZ_CALMZC010000068.1, forward strand.
ACAAAAGCTGGATGCATTATTCGCCAAGCAAGGCACAGAATAAGGAGTAAGGTGAAATGTTTGAACAAGTTCTACCCAAAACTAAAAAGTCTGTTGCGCTTTCTGGCATTGCCGCAGGCAATACTGCGATTTGTACGGTCGGTCGTACTGGTAATGACTTGCATTATCGGGGTTACGACATTCTCGATTTCGCTGAAAAAGCCGAATTTGAAGAAATTGCACATTTATTGATTCATGGCGTATTGCCGAATCCTGCGCAGTTAAAAGCGTATAAAGCTAAATTAAAATCGATGCGTGGCCTTCCTTTAGCAGTCAAGCAAGCGATGGAAGCGTTGCCACCGTCGGCTCACCCGATGGATGTAATGCGTACCGGCTGTTCAGTACTCGGTACCTGTTTACCCGAAAAAGAAGAGCATCCCGTTGCAGAAACGCGCTTGATGCTGGATCGTTTGGTTGCAAGTTTCGGTTCTATGCTGCTCTATTGGTATCACTTCGCCGTGAATGGTAAGCGTATTGACGTTGAGAGCGATGAAGATTCAGTAGGTGGGCACTTCCTGCATTTATTGCACGGTAAAAAGCCGCGTGAATCATGGGTGCGTGCCATGCACACCTCTTTGATTCTGTATGCCGAGCATGAATTCAATGCATCTACTTTCACCTCACGGGTAATTGCTGGAACGAATTCCGATATTTATTCCTGCATTACTGGTGCGATTGGTGCTTTACGCGGTTCCAAACATGGTGGTGCAAATGAAGTCGCCTTCCGTATTCAAAGCCGTTATTTCACGCCAGATCAAGCAGAAGCCGATATCCGTAAGCGCGTGGAAAATAAAGAAGTCATTATTGGCTTCGGCCATCCAGTCTACACTATTGCTGACCCACGCAATGAAGTGATCAAGCGTGTCGCCAAGCAACTTTCAGACGAAAACAGTGACTTGACTATGTATAACGTAGCTGAGCGTTTAGAAAAGGTCATGAAAGAAGTTAAGAATATGTTCCCGAACCTTGATTGGTTCTCGGCGGTTTCTTATAACCAAATGGGTGTACCAACCGATATGTTCACACCCTTATTCGTGATTGCACGTACTACCGGCTGGGGTGCGCACGTGATTGAACAGCGTGAGGACGGCAAAATCATTCGCCCCAGTGCGCATTACACGGGCCCTGAAGGTTTGACTTGGGTTCCTTTGGAACAGCGTTTTTAACAAGGAAAATACTGCATAATGAACACCGTATACCGTAAAAACCTTCCGGGTACTTCACTAGATTATTTCGACACACGTGCAGCAGTCGAAGCTATCCAAGCAGGCAGCTACGACATTTTGCCTTATACCTCTCGTGTTTTAGCCGAACAACTCGTTCGCCGCTGTGAGCCTGAAGCAGTCACCGATTCTTTAAAGCAATTAATTGAGCGTCGCCAAGATTTAGATTTTCCTTGGTATCCCGCTCGCGTCGTGTGCCATGACATCTTAGGTCAAACGGCATTAGTCGATTTGGCAGGCTTGCGCGATGCGATTGCTGACCAAGGTGGCGATCCCTCCTTAGTTAATCCCGTTGTACCTACGCAATTAATCGTGGATCACTCATTAGCCGTTGAGTGTGGCGGTTTTGATCCCGATGCATTCGCTAAAAACCGTGCGATTGAAGACCGTCGTAATGAAGACCGTTTCCATTTTATTGACTGGACAAAAACTGCGTTTAAAAATGTGGATGTGATTCCAGCAGGCAACGGTATCATGCACCAAATCAACTTGGAGAAAATGTCTCCAGTGATTCAAGCGCGCGAAGGGGTTGCCTTCCCTGATACTTGTGTGGGGACAGATTCACACACCCCACACGTTGACGCATTAGGCGTGATTGCGATTGGTGTGGGTGGTTTAGAAGCTGAAACCGTTATGCTCGGTCATCCTTCTATGATGCGTCTACCTGACATCGTGGGTGTAAGGCTCACGGGTAAACGTCAACCCAATATTACCGCAACGGATATCGTATTAGCTTTGACTGAGTTTTTACGTAAAGAGCGCGTGGTGGGTGCTTATGTAGAATTCTTTGGTGATGGTGCAGATAGTCTCTCTATCGGTGACCGTGCCACTATTTCTAATATGTGCCCTGAGTATGGGGCAACGGCGGCGATGTTCTACATCGACCAACAAACCATTGACTACTTGAAGTTGACAGGTCGTGAACCAGAGCAAGTAGCCCTAGTTGAAAACTATGCGAAAACAACTGGCTTGTGGACAGATGCGCTGAAAAATGCTCAATATCCACGAGTACTGGAGTTTGACCTCTCTACGGTCGTGCGCAATATGGCAGGCCCCTCTAACCCACATAAACGCTTACCCACCTCTGCGTTACAAGAGCGTGGTATTGCGGATGAAGCTAAACTAGCCGCCGCCAAGCAAGAAGAAGCACAAGGTTTATTACCAGACGGTGCTGTGATTATTGCGGCAATAACTTCTTGTACCAACACTTCTAATCCACGTAACGTAGTCGCAGCAGGCTTACTAGCTAAGAAAGCTAATGAACTGGGCTTAGTGCGCAAGCCTTGGGTGAAATCCTCCTTTGCGCCCGGCTCTAAAGTGGCTGAGTTGTATTTGAAAGCAGCGGGTTTGTTACCTGAACTAGAAAAATTAGGTTTTGGTATTGTGGCGTTTGCCTGTACAACCTGTAACGGTATGTCAGGCGCACTAGACCCCAAAATCCAGCAAGAAATCATTGATCGTGACCTGTACTCAACAGCTGTATTATCAGGTAATCGCAACTTTGATGGTCGTATTCACCCTTATGCCAAACAAGCATTCTTAGCTTCACCACCGCTGGTTGTGGCGTATGCGATTGCCGGTACAATACGCTTAGACATCGAACAAGATGCATTGGGTATTGACCAAAACGGTAATCCGATTACCTTAAAAGATATTTGGCCCTCCGACGAGGAAATCGATGCGATTGTGGCACAAGCGGTTAAACCTGAGCAATTCAAACAGGTTTACATCCCGATGTTTGATTTAGGCAAAGTCGAAGAAGCGGCAAGTCCGTTATACGACTGGCGTCCTATGTCGACTTATATCCGTCGTCCGCCTTATTGGGAAGGTGCATTGGCAGGTGAACGTACTTTAAAAGGTATGCGCCCCTTAGCAGTGTTAGGTGACAATATCACCACTGACCACTTATCGCCTTCTAATGCGATTCTTGCCAGCAGTGCGGCGGGTGAGTACTTAGCCAAAATGGGTTTACCTGAAGAAGACTTCAACTCTTACGCAACTCACCGTGGCGATCACTTAACCGCACAACGCGCTACTTTTGCGAACCCGCAATTGATCAATGAAATGGCGGTGGTGGATGGGCAAGTGAAAAAAGGCTCTCTTGCTCGTGTCGAGCCAGACGGTCAAGTCATGCGTATGTGGGAAGCGATTGAAACTTACATGAACCGTAAGCAACCCCTGATCATTATTGCAGGTGCGGATTATGGTCAGGGCTCAAGCCGTGACTGGGCAGCGAAAGGTGTGCGCTTAGCAGGTGTGGAAGCGATTGTGGCGGAAGGTTTCGAGCGTATTCACCGCACCAACTTAGTCGGTATGGGCGTATTACCATTGGAATTCAAAGCGGGTGAAACACGCAAAACCTATAACATCGACGGTACAGAAACCTTTGATGTCGAAGGCGAAATTGCGCCACGTACTGATTTAACGGTTGTCATGCATCGCAAAAACGGCGAAACCGTGCGGATTCCAGTGAAATGTCGCTTAGATACCGCAGCAGAAGTGCGGGTGTATAAAGCGGGCGGTGTACTGCAACGCTTTGCCCAAGATTTCTTGGAATCAAACGCGGCGTAATTAAACCCTTTCCAAAACCCCACCCTAACCCTCCCCTTATCAAGGGAGGGAATAAGAGGGCTAAGCTCCTCCCCTGATAAGGGGAGGTTGGGAGGGGTTCAACTATTCACGAGGCTAACTATGTCTAATGTTCCTCAAGTAAAAGTCCCTGCCACTTATCTACGTGGTGGGACGAGTAAAGGTGTATTCTTCCGCCTTGAAGACTTGCCCGAATCAGCGCAAGTACCCGGTAAGGCGCGTGATAAATTATTCCAACGTGTGATTGGTAGTCCAGACCCTTATGGTGCGCACATTGATGGCATGGGCGGCGCAACATCCAGCACCAGTAAATGCGTTATTTTATGCAAAAGTAGCAAGCCTGATCACGATGTCGACTATCTGTATGGACAGATTTCCATTGATAAAGATTTCGTAGATTGGAGCGGTAACTGCGGTAATTTATCAACGGGTGCGGGCGCATTTGCGATTCATGCAGGTTATGTGGATGCATCACGTATTCCCGAAAATGGCATTTGCACGGTACGCATTTGGCAAGCGAATATCAGCAAAACCATTATTGCTCACGTTCCCATTACCAATGGGCAAGTACAAGAAACGGGTGATTTTGAACTCGACGGTGTAACCTTCCCCGCTGCTGAGATTGTATTAGAGTTTCTTGATCCATCTGATGAAGGCGAAGAGGGTGGCAGTTTATTCCCCACTGGCAACCTTATTGATCAGTTAGAAGTACCTGACGTAGGTACATTCCCCGCCACTATGATCACAGCGGGTATTCCGACCGTATTTGTGAATGCAGAAGATATTGGCTATACCGGAACAGAATTACGCGAAGCGATTAACACCGATGCAAAAGCTTTAGCCCGTTTGGAAAAAATCCGCGTTGCAGGTGCTTTACGTATGGGTTTGATCAAAACTCCAGAAGAAGCGGCTACTCGTCAACATACTCCGAAAGTCGCATTTGTATCTAAACCCAAAGACTATAAATCCTCCAGCGGCAAGCAAATTAATGCGTCTGACGTGGATTTATTAGTACGTGCTTTGTCTATGGGCAAATTGCACCATGCGATGATGGGAACAGCAGCAGTAGCGATTGGTACAGCAGCAGCCGTTCCGGGGACTTTAGTTAATTTAGCAGCGGGCGGTGGTGAACGTACTTCAGTAAATTTTGGGCATCCATCTGGTACGTTGCGCGTCGGTGCAGAAGCTAAATTGGAAAACGGTGAATGGAAAGTTACTAAGGCGATTATGAGTCGTAGTGCACGTATCCTGATGGAAGGTTGGGTGCGCGTTCCGGGTGACAGTTTTTAGTATTGACATTAGGCTAGGATAGGAGGAGTTAAACATGAGTTATAAAGCAGAATATGAACGTTCTATGAATGACCCAGAGGGTTTCTGGAAAGAAAAAGCAGAAGCCCTACAGTGGTATAAATTCCCAGAAACGATTTTATCTCAAGATAAACATGGTATTTATCGCTGGTTTAAAGATGGCGAGATGAATACTTCCTATATGGCACTCGACTATCATGTTGAACAAGGCCGTGGTGATCAAGTTGCGATTATTTATGATTCGCCCGTTAGTAATACTAAAACTAAAGTCACTTATGCTGAGCTGTTAGATCAGGTCGCGCGCACCGCTGGGATGCTTAAAGGCCTAGGTGTTGGTAAAGGTGACCGCGTTATTATCTATATGCCGATGATGGTTGAAGCGGTCGTCGGGATGTTGGCGGTTGCACGTCTAGGAGCGATTCACTCTGTGGTTTTCGGAGGGTTCGCACCACCTGAACTCGCAGTGCGTTTAGAAGATGCTCAGCCTAAGGTTATTTTGTCTTCTTCTTGCGGGATTGAAATCAGTCGCGTGATTGAATACAAGCCTTTGTTGGATAAAGCGATTGAGTTATCTTCACACAAACCACAAGCTTGCGTTATTTTCCAGCGCCCTCAAGCGACCGCTCCTTTAATTGCTGGCCGCGATCATGATTGGGCGCAAATGGCCGCTAATGCAGAACCTGCTGCTTGTGTTCCTGTGAAGGGTACTGATCCTTTGTATATTCTTTATACCTCTGGTACTACCGGTAAGCCTAAAGGTGTCGTTCGTGAAAATGGTGGTCACGCAGTCGCTCTGAACTACAGTATGCAAGCTATCTACAATGTCGGCATTGGTGATGTATTCTGGGCGGCCTCTGATGTGGGTTGGGTTGTTGGGCACTCTTACATTGTATATGCACCGTTAATTCGCGGCTGTACTACGGTTGTGTATGAAGGTAAGCCTATCATGACCCCCGATGCGGGTGCTTTCTGGCGGGTTTGTGAAGAGTATGGTGTAAAAGCGCTCTTTACTGCACCGACGGCTTTCCGTGCTATTAAGAAAGAAGATTCGGCAGGTGAGTTCTTCAAAAAGTATGATTTAAGCAAGCTGAAAACTATTTTCTCTGCAGGCGAGCGCTTAGATCCACCCAGCCAGGAGTGGTTAATGGAGAAAAGTGGTAAGCCGGTGATTGATCACTGGTGGCAAACTGAAACCGGTTGGGGTATCACGGCTAACTTGCAAGGTATTGAACCTATGCCGATTAAGTTAGGTTCGTCTACCATGCCTACTCCTGGATTTAATGTGCAGATTTTGGATGAGTCTGGTCAGCAGCTTAAAAATGGTGAGCAAGGTTATATCGCAATTAAATTGCCTTTACCCCCCGCCTGCTTAGCTACAGTTTGGGGTAATGTGGATAAGTTCAAAGAAAGCTATTTGTCTACTTTCGAAGGCTATTATGCTTCTGGTGATGGTGGTTATATCGACCAAGATGGCTATGTCTTCGTGATGGGGCGTGTGGATGATGTGATCAATGTGGCAGGCCATCGCTTATCAACTGGCGAAATGGAAGAAATCATTGGTGGACACGCTGCGGTAGCCGAATGTGCAGTCGTTGGGCGGGATGATGATCTGAAAGGCCAAATTCCGATTGGCTTAGTGGTACTGAAGTCTGGTGTGGAAATTGATGAGGCGACTTTATCTAAAGAGCTAGTCACTATGATCCGTGGCAGTATCGGTGCGATTGCCTGTTACAAAGATACTTATATTGTTAAGCGCTTACCGAAAACCCGTTCTGGGAAAATTTTACGTAAGAACATGCGCCAGATGATTAATGGTGAGAAGTATGTAGTACCTTCAACCATTGACGATCCAGGTATCATGCCAGAAATCGAAGCACAATTAAGAGAGTGTGGTGTGATTCGCTCTTAATTAATAGCGAATAATAAGGGAGTACGAGGCTCCCTTATTTTAAGTGTGTCTACATTTTATACAATATAAAATCTCCTACTAGCCAATAATGTCGTCCTGAGTTTTATTAAATCTTAGTTAAGATCTTGTAGTTTTCGTCGATTTAATACAGCTAGCTAAATTTTTCGTGCATAATTGCTACCATTGCGGTTTTTGGTGCGATTTGAATGAAAGTGTTTGCTCAGTGTGGCGTCCCAGCCGTCGGCTTGTCCTTTCTTGTTAGTCTCTTATTGAGCCTAGCAATGCCTAGCCTAGCGGCTGAAGATAAAAAAGTGACTGAGGCAAGTCCGGTTGAAACTACCCTTGCTACGGATGAAGTAGATGAAGTAGGTTTTCCAGTAGCTAAATCTCCGATTGATCTTACCAATACCGAAGCGGATGAAATGGCTCAATCGATTGTGAAGATTTATACTACTGCTGAAAAGAATTCTACCCTAGCACCGTGGAATTCTGATAGTGAATCCATGATCGGTACAGGCTTTGTGATTAAAGGTAATCGTATTCTCACCAATGCGCATGTAGTAGAGAGCAATACTTTCATTGAGTTACAGCGGGATGGTAAACCAGATCGTTACGAGGCCGAGGTAGTAGCCATTTCGCATGAAGCTGATTTAGCACTATTAAAAGTCAAGGATGAAAGCTTTTTCAAAAAAGGCAAATTCTTAGAGCTTGGAGAGTTGCCGCGTGTACATCAAGAAATCAGTGTGTATGGTTTTCCTACAGGTGGGGATACTTTAAGTGTGACTAAAGGTATCGTATCGCGGATTGAGTATTTAGAGTATGCACATAGTGGTTTAGCCTCGCAAGCAATTCAAATTGATGCTGCAATTAATCCAGGGAACAGTGGTGGACCTGCTTTAGCAGGGAATAAAGTGGTAGGTGTAGCCATGCAAGTTGCCGCGAATGGTGAAGAAAATATTGGCTATATGATCCCGCCTTCAATTATTAATCACTTTTTAAAGGATTTAGAGGATGGACGTTATGATGGTTTCCCTGAATTCGCGGTAGTCACTGAGCAGTTGGTGAATCCTGCGTTGCGCAGTAAGCATAATCTGTCCAAAGAGCAAACCGGTGTGCTGATTACTAAAGTTTGCGCAGGTGCTACGCCGGAGCAATATTTGAAGGTTGGCGATATTATTACCAAGATTGATCATGAGCCTGTCGAGAATAATGGCACAGTATTATTTCAGCCAAGCAAATATATCGATTTTAATTATCGAGTCGATCAGCATCAGTTAAATGATACTTTGCATCTCGATATTATCCGTGATGGCAAACCTTTAACCGTGCAATTGCCTTTGGATAGAGCCGTGACTTCGGTCTATAGTCATGATACTAAGCCCCGTTACTTTATCTATGGCGGTTATGTCTTCACGCCGACTCAATTAGCTGACACCTGTCAGCATCGCAAAGACTATGATAAAAATGAGTTTAAAGATAAGACTGAAAATGTCAGTATTGTCAAGGTCTTAGCTGCAAGTAGTAATGTCGGTTATCATGATTTAGCCATGCGCGTACAATTGATTAATGGCCAAACTTTCAATGATTTCCGCCAGTTCTATAAGTTAATGAAGCAAGTTAAAACTCCGTATATTACTTTAGAAGATTTAGATGGGTATCAAGTCGTTATCGACCGGCAAGCGGCTGAAGAAGAGCATGTAGAGTTGCTAAAGCGTTATAATATGGAAAGCAGTCAGTCACCTGATTTAGATGATTTGGAAGCTGAATTAGCTAAAGCTAAGCCTTAGCCGCTTATCGTCTTGTGACAGAAACTTGTCTCATTTCGATTATAATTTTTAGTTATTAACCATATAATAAAAATTATCAATACTAAAAACTAATGTCTTGGATTTCGTCGTGACAAAGATGAACAGCTTTATACCCCTCAGCCTAGTGCTGTCGCTAGGCTGTTTAATAGGGCAAGCTCAAGCCGGTAGCCTTTTTCGTTGGGTAGATAACAGCGGCACAGTACATTATGGAGACAGTGTACCGCCTAGCTATTCACAAACTGGCCATGCTGAGTTGAATGCTTTGGGAATGACAGTCAAAAGCGTACCGGCTGCAAAAACTACTGAACAAGCTGCAGAAGATGATTGGATTAAAGACCTAGAAGAAAAACGCCAGAAATTCAAAGATCGCCAACAACAAGAAGATAGAGAACTGCTCACGACTTTCGCAGATGTTAAACAGCTAGACGAATCGCATCAAAATCGCCTCAAAATGCTACAAGATAGCCGGAAGCAAATGGAGGTATTGCGTGATAAGCTCAAGCTAGAGCTTGCTGATTTGCAAGCTGCCTTAGCTAAATCCAAAGGTGTCGAGCAAAAGCGAGTTCAAGGTTTCATTGATACCAAGCAAAAAAGTATGAGCGACTATGAAATGGCTATCCAGCAAAGTTTGGCGGAAGAAAAGCTCGCTGTGCTAGCCTTTCAAAAGCAACGCAGTCGTTTTATCGAGTTACTAGATAAACAGAAAGCTCGTGAGTCTGGCGAAGCCAGCTAAGCTATACTTAGCTGCTGTACAATAGCAGTTGCGTCCGTATAAGAGTGTTGAATTCTGAAAATTCTATCCTGAGTTTTTAAGACTAAGCTAGGGAAACTGTGTGCGCCTAATTGATCGGCCAAAGCTAAGTTGTGTTCAAGTTGCTCTTGAATTGCCATTGAGTTTAAATCAGAAGCAAAGCATGCTGCATCCAAGTCTATTTCAGCAGCTAGTTCAATCAAAGTGCTTGTATCAGAGGGATTACGTGCCTGCTGATAGTAGGCGTTTTGAATAGCAGTTAGCATGGCTTGTCCAGCTTGAGCTTGCTGTATTTCAGCTGCTAAAACCGCACGACAGGCAGGATAAGTTGAGCGGCGTGGTTGACAAGTCGTCCAAAAGTTAAAATTGAACTCTGTACCCGGTACTGTTTGCATAATCTTATGCCAGTTCGCTTGCACCATAGTTTGTGTAGCGAGTGGCATCGGTTCGTCAGTGTCGGGCGCTAAGCCACCTAATACCCTTTGTATGCGCAGATGTGCAGGCAACTGTTGTTGGACTTGTTGCCAAATTGGGCGAAATGCATAACACCAACTACACATCGGGTCGTAAACATAATAAAGCGTTTGTTGCCTTGGAGTTGAGCTTGAGGTTTGCATGGACTCTATCAAGATTTTATAGTCAGTCTAAAGCTTAGCATAAGGATTGAAGGATGTTACAAACTCGTATTCCGCCACCGGTATATGCTGTATTAACTGCCTTAGTGATGTGGGCGCTAGATAGTTATCTGCCTATCTTCCAGCTCTTAGCTGCACCTTGGCATCGTTTCGGTTTGGGCTTAATAACTTTAGCTGTATTAGCGGATTTGTGGTCTTTATGGTTATTCTTGCGTGCACGTACCACGCCAAATCCGCTGAAGCCACAAAATAGTAGCCATTTAGTCACTTCGGGGTTGTATCGTTATACCCGTAATCCCATGTATCTTGGGATGCTCATCATGCTAGTAGGCTGGGCGATTTATTTGGGTAGCTTCAGTCCTTGGCTAATGTTGCCGTTGTTTGTTTGGGTGATTAATACACAACAAATCTTACCTGAAGAAGCGTTTTTAGCGCAGAAATTCGGAGCTAGCTATCAAGCCTATCAGCAATCAGTACCGCGTTGGTTATGACGCTAAGCGCAAACATTCATGACCTAAATTAATCAAAGCTTTTTCTACGGCGGGTGTCCACGGCTGTGCGCAATTAATACGAATGCAATTGGTATATTTAGCGCTGGCCGTAAACAAGCATCCGGGTGCTATGCTGACTTTATGTTCAATCATCCGATGGGTAAGAGCGAGAGTATCCAGATTACGGGGTAATTCTACCCACAGCACGAAGCCACCTTGCGGTTGAGAAATACGTGTACCTTCAGGGAGATATTTATTCAAAGCGCGCGCAAACAAGCTGACTTGCTGTTGATATTGCAGTTGAACTTGGCGTAAATAACGCTCATGTCCGCCATGTTCTAAATAATCGGCTATTGCAAGCTGGGATAAGGTAGGAGCGGCGAGATTAGTCACATATTTAAAATAAGTAGCCCGTTCTAAATCTTGCGGTGGCAGTAACATCCAGCCTAAACGCAATCCTTGCGCTACTGTTTTTGAGAAGGATGAGCAATAAATGACACGCTGATGAGTATCGAAACTATGCAAAGAACGGGGGCGTTCACCGTTGTAAGCTAAATCAGCGTAAATATCATCTTCAATTAAAGGCACTTGGTATTTGTGCGCGAGTTTTATCAAGGTTTGTTTGTAATTATCACTGAGCAGGCTGCCTAAAGGGTTATGAAAATTTGGAATTAACACACAGGCTTTAATCGGCCATTGTTCTAGGGCTAATTCTAAAGCGGGTAAGCTAATCCCTGTTTGAGGATCAGTGGGGATTTCTAGGGCTTTCATGCCTAAAGAGTCAATGACTTGCAGCAAACCATAAAAGGTCGGGGATTCAATGGCAATAATATCGCCTGCTTGTGCCACGGTACGTAAGGCTAAAGTGAGTGCTTCGTGCCCGCCATTAGTAATCAGAATATCCTCAGGATGAATCCGATCACCGCTGGCTAACATGCGCCGCGCAATTTGCTGTTGTAGGTTCGGTAAGCCCGGTGGAAATGCATAATTCGCCGCACGATTATCGTAAGCACGTACCACTTTATTTAAGCTACGCTGTAAGGCACGCATGGGTAGAAAGCTCGCATGGGGAACGGCAGCACCCAGTTGAATGAAGTCGGCTTGATTGACGACCCGTGCTAAGTGTAAGGATAGTTCTTGCCCAGTTACCGGCATCGGTCGTTGGGGCGGGCTAGAGGGGGAGGGGAGTTCAGGCTTGATCCACTGACGCTCACAAACATAGTAGCCGGAACGTGGGCGTGCTTCTAAACTACCCTCATTTTCTAGTTGTCGCTGAGCTTGTACGATGGTGGAAACACTCACCCCAAATTGCTGACTTAATAAGCGTACCCCCGGCAGACGTTCACCCGCGTTATATAAACCAGTTTCAATCTGTTGCTGCAGTCGACTAGCAATATCCTGATATAAAAGCGCCATAAGGATTCACCTGTACCAAAACAGTACAGCTCGTTGAGGGAAAAACAGTACAGTTGTGATTAAAATAAAACTGTACTGATTAAATAAATTTTTTCTAAATCTGTATTGCCAGCTTAACACGCATTATGCTGAACTCACTATAAAAACCTGAGTTAGAACATCATGGAGCTGCAATTAATCTTAGCTATGTTTAGTTTTGCATTGGTCACTTCGGTGACTCCGGGGCCAAATAATTTAATGCTGTTAGCATCTGGAGCCAATTTTGGCTTTAAGCGTACAATTCCCCACATGTTAGGCATTGGTTGCGGTATGATTTTGCTCTTATTCGTGACTTTGCTAGGCTTAGGCGAGGTTTTTGTGCGCCTGCCTGTTGCACAACTAACTTTAAAAGTGGTGGGTGTGCTGTATCTGCTGTGGTTAGCTTGGAAAATTGCTAGTGCACCTGTAGCAGAAACCCGTGATCATGCTCAGTCTGCAGCGGTGAGCACAGCTCAACCGATGCGTTGGTGGCAAGCGGCAGCTTTTCAATTTGTAAACCCTAAAGCGTGGATGATGGCCTTGGGAGCAGTGAGTAGTTTTACCCTAAACGGTGAACAGTATTGGCTATCAGGTTTAGCCTTAATGAGCGTTTTCTTTTTGGTAAACTTGCCTTCTATCTCACTGTGGGCAGGCTTTGGGGTAGTGATTCAGCAGTTTTTATCCAGTACGCGGCGCAAGCGTCAATTTAATATAATCATGGGCTTGTTGACCGCCGCTACCGTGTGGATGATTGTGGGTGTATAAAAATTTTGGAGCAAAAGAAATCATGTTTGAACAGGCGCGTTGTTGGGTAAATGGCAAGTTAGTGCCTGCAGAGCAGGCGAGCGTTTCAGTTTTTGATCATGGCTTTTTATATGGCGATGGTATTTTTGAAGGCGTGCGTTTTTATAATAAGCGTGCTTTTCGTTTGCCGTTACATTTAAAACGTTTACAACGCTCAGCCGCCGCTTTGCAATTAAAGATTCCTAGTAAAGAGGTGTTTACTCAAGCGGTATATGCCGTGATTGAAGCCTCTGATTTAAACGATGGCTATTTACGGATTATTGCCACGCGTGGGGTGGGTGTATTGGGAATTAATCCAGCCACTTGTAAAGAGCCGGGCGTGATTGTGATTTCGGATCAATTACAAATGGTCAGTGATGAAGAACGAGCTAAAGGTATTCGTGCGATTATCACTTCTACTCGTCGTTCACAACCTGATCGTTTAGATCCGCGCATTAAAAGCTTGAACTATTTGACCTCTATTTTTGCACGTATGGAGGCGAACTTCGCTGGAGTAGAAGAAGGCATTTTACTCAATGATCGTGGTTGTGTCGCAGAGGGTACGGCAGAAAATATTTTCATTACTCGGGATGATGAATTACTCACCCCAGCACCGACTGAAGGCGCTTTGGCAGGGATTACTCGGGGTACAGTGTTAGAATTAGCCGCACAATTAGGTATCCAAACGCGCGAGACGGTATTGACCCCATATGATTTATATTCAGCCGATGAGTGTTTCTTCACTGGAACAGGCGCACGCTTAATCCCAGTACGGGAAATTGATGGGCGCGTGATTCAAACTTGCCCAGGCCCAGCTTATCAGAAGCTAGCCGCAGCCTTTGCTGAGTTAGTTCAGCGAGAAACGGCTGCTTAATGATGTCCTTAAGTTAGGTGGGTAAATAGGATATCTACCTAGCTTTTCCTTTAGGGGTATCGTGCTTAAAAAGCATGTATTAGAAGATCAGTAAACTCAACAATGATCTTGTTGTGAATCTCAATCGACTTAGAGAAGTATAAGGTTTTACTGACTAAACACTTAATATAGAGAAGGAAATTAAGATTTTACCGTGCAGTCGACTGAGTATAGCGTTTGGTGATCAAATTTTAGCTATGAGGTATTAGTTGTTCATAAGCACCTCAGTGATACGTACAGTACAACGTTACGTTCCACGCTTCGATCAGTGTTAATAAACACTTCAAAGTGTGGTGGGTACGAGCACCTAAAGTATACACCCGTGCTGTTTTCAGATGATGTATAACTTGTTACCCACCAACGATCACTGCCAAGTTAAACTTTTCCTTCTCCTGTCTATCATCACCACAAATTCATTGCATTTTTTCAGCTAAGCTTACACTCTTACGAACACCTGTAGCTGTGGAGAAGCTAAATGCAACCCCTATTTTCTTATATTAATGGGCACTGGATTCGTCCCCAAGGATCTAATTTAGCCCTTAGAAATCCAGCGAATGCTCAAACGATTGCTCAAGTTGTGTTAGGCACAGAGGCCGATCTTGAGTTAGCTGTATCTGCTGCGGTTGAAGCGTTTAAAACATACTCCCAAACTAGCCTTGAGCAACGTATTCACTATTTAGAACAATTACGAGCGGCTTATGCAGGGCGCTTAGAGGAGATCGCCACGGCCATTAGTCTAGAAATGGGTGCACCGCAAGCATTTGCTTTGCATGCACAAGCCGCTTCGGGGTTAGCTCATTTTGATTCACATTTGCAGTCTTTGCATGAATTCGCTTTTGAGTACCCTTATGGTGCTTCGCAGATTGTGCATGAGCCGATTGGCGTTGTTGGGCTGATTACGCCTTGGAATTGGCCGATGAATCAGTTAGTGGTTAAGGTAATTCCAGCTTTAGCAGCCGGCTGTACCTTAGTGCTTAAGCCTAGTGAATTAGCGCCGCTCAGTGCCAATTTATTTGCCGAACTTATCCAGTCTACAGACTTACCGGCTGGTGTTTTTAATTTGTTGCACGGTGATGGTGATGGCGTAGGGCAGGCATTATCTAAGCACCCACAGGTTGATATGATCTCGTTCACTGGCTCTACGCGTGCGGGCAAAGCGATTACTAAGGCGGCTGCAGATACCATTAAACGTGTGACTCTAGAGTTGGGTGGCAAATCACCCAATCTTATTTTGGATGATGCTGACTTGGAGCAAGCGGTTCAACAAGGTGTATTGTTGTGTATGAGTAATAGTGGCCAATCTTGTGATGCACCAACGCGCATGTATCTGCCCCGTGCTCACTACCAACAGGCTATAGAGATTGCTAAAACCACTGCAGCAAGTTTAGTTATTGGTGATCCTCAAGACCCAAACACGAATGTAGGGCCAGTGATTAGTCAAGCTCAATACGAACGTATCCAAGCCTTTATCCAAGCGGGTATAGACGAAGGTGCAAGTCTGATCTGTGGGGGCTTGGGCAAACCAAGCCATCTGCGTGCAGAATTGGCTCAAGGCCATTATGTACAGGTCACCATTTTTACAAATGTTCACCAGCAGATGCGCATCGCGCGTGAAGAGATTTTTGGTCCTGTGTTAGTTATCATTCCGTATGATAGCGAGCAGGAGTTAATCGATAAGGCGAATGATGGCCCGTATGGTTTATCCGCTTATATTTCCAGTACTAATCGTGAGCGAGCATTGCGTATGGCTCACCAACTGAGAGCAGGGCAAGTGCAGCTTAATTATCCTGAATGGGATTTATATGCGCCCTTTGGTGGTTATAAGCAATCAGGTAATGGCCGTGAATATGCCCAATGGGGGCTGCGCGACTTTCTAGAAACTAAAGCGATCATTGGTTAAGGCTTCAATCTCACCATTAAGAGTAGACAAATGAAATACGGATACATTGGTCTTGGTAATTTAGGGGGGCGCTTAGCCGCCAGTTTAGTCCAAGCTGGTTTTGACCTCACGGTTTATGATAAAAACGCGGCTTTAGCAGAGCGCCATTTAGCTTTAGGGGCCAAATGGGCTGATAGTCCAACCCAACTAGCCCAACAAGTAGATGCTGTACTAACTTGTCTGCCTTCGCCTGTTGTGAGTGCTAACGTTTTACAAGAACTTATTGCCGCGAAGAAGCGTGATCTACATTGGCTAGAAATGTCTACTTTAGGGCGCGATGATATTCAAGTTTTAGCTCAACAAGCTCAAGCGGCTGGTATGCAAGTGCTAGAATCGCCGGTAACCGGTGGTGTACATTTAGCCGCTCAAGGTAAAATTACCGTGATAGTAGGTGGGGAGCAAAGTCTATTTGAACAACATCGTCCAGCCTTTGAAGCGATGGGGAGTAAAATTTTTTATATGGGTGCTTTAGGCAGCGCAGCGATCATCAAAGTGATCACCAATATGCTCGCTTTCATACATTTGGTGGCAGATGGCGAGGCTCTAATGCTAGCCAAGCGCGGTGGTTTAGATTTAGCTCAAGCGTGGGCAGTGATTCAAGCCAGTAGCGGCAATAGTTTTGTGCATGAAACTGAAGGTCAACTGATTCTGAATGGGAGCTATGATATTGCCTTCACGATGGATTTAGCCCTAAAAGACTTAGGTTTTGCCCTCAATTTTGGCCGCGAGTTTGGAGTACCTTTGGACTTGGCAGGTTTGACCCAGCAGACTTTTGTGAAAGGTAAAGCAGCTTATGGCGGGCAAGCACAATCCACGCAGATTGTAAAATTATTAGAAGATGTACTGCAAACCAATCTGCGTGCTGAGGGCTTTCCGAGTCGTTTGGAGTAGATAGGGATTTTTTATAAACCTCTTTTTGTGATTCTTAATTAAGTATTAATTTATGATTTTATCGGCTGAGCAAATTAATAAATTTAAAGAAGATGGCTATTTGATTTTTGATACACAGCTTCCAGAAGAAACTTTAGATAAAATTAGCAAAAGACTCTCCCCCTATTGGGGGCATGATGGTAAAAAATTTGAGGGTGCAGTGTATGCAGATTTCAATCGGATTCAAGATGCTTGGCAAATTGATAAAGGTATTAAGTCGATTGCAGTGTTTCCATCCATTTTAGCAGTTCTAAAAGAATTATACGGTCGTCAACCTAAACCTTTCCAGACTTTGAATTTTTACAAAGGTACTGAGCAAACGATTCATGCTGATACGATTCACTTTAACTCTGAGCCTTTTGGTTTAATGTGTGGAGTTTGGGTGGCTTTCGAAGATATTGGTATGGATCAAGGGCCTTTAATTTTATACGCCGGTAGTCAAAAACTTCCAGAAATTAATTTTGAGCAGGCCGGTTTAAAGCCAGACTATCTTTATTATCCGCAGTATGAGGCCTATATAGCACAATTAATTAAAGATCAGAACATGCAAGTGAGTTATGGCTTAATGAAAAAAGGCCAAGCTTTAGTTTGGGCTGCTAATTTATTAAACGGTGGTGCTAGGCAAACTAATCCAACCTTAACTTGCCAGTCTCAATTAACGCATTACTATTTTGAGGGTGTCAAGCCTTGGCGTCCGGGGTTTAGCCAAAAAAAACGTGCGTATTTTAAGCCAGAGTGGATTCCTTATGAGGGGGCTAAGGTCAGTGTGGGTGAGCGCATTGTTAGTTGGTTCAAACGCTAAGCTTTTCTTGCAGACGCTTGGTCGTAAAATGACTCCAAATATGGCATAAAACTTGCGGCCAACCGTATACCTGCGTATGCTGCCTGCTTTTAATTAAACTATGTGATCCTTGGTATGGATCACCACTGGAGAGCAATAATGCTTGCCATTACTCTACCCGATGGGAGTGTGCGCTCCTTCGATCACCCTGTCTCTGTTGCTGAAGTTGCTGCTAATATTGGGGCTGGCCTTGCCAAAGCTGCGCTTGCAGGCAAAGTCGATGGTCAATTGGTGGATACTAGTTTTGTACTCACTCAAGATAGTCAGTTAGCGATTATTACTGCTAAAGATCCAGAAGGTTTGGAGGTAATTCGCCACTCTTCTGCGCATTTGATGGCACAAGCCGTGAAGCAACTCTTTCCTGAAGTACAAGTGACCATTGGCCCTACCATCGAAAATGGTTTTTACTATGACTTTGCGAGTCCACAGCCGTTCACACCAGAAGATTTAGCCGCGATTGACGCCCGCATGCAGGATTTGATTCGCCAAGATATTCCGGTAGAGCGTAGTACTATGCCGCGTGAGGAAGCGATTAGTTTCTTCAAAAATAGGGGTGAGCTGTATAAAGCAGAAATTATCGAAAGCATTCCTGCTGGGGAAATCTTGTCTTTGTATCGGCAAGGTGAGTTTATTGACCTTTGCCGAGGCCCGCATGTGCCGAGCACCGGGAAAATTCCTGCTGTCAAAGTGATGAAAGCGGCGGGCGCTTATTGGCGTGGTGATGCGAAAAATGCCATGTTGCAGCGGGTGTATGGTACGGCTTGGGCAAATAAAAAGGATCTGCAAGCTTATTTAACGTTTCTTGAGGAAGCTGAAAAGCGTGACCATCGTAAAATTGGTCGACAGTTAGATTTATTCCATCTGCAAGATGAAGCCCCCGGCCAAGTATTTTGGCATGAAAAAGGCTGGACGATTTATCAAGCGATTGAACAATACATGCGTAAGAACTTACGCGAACGCGCTTATAAAGAGATTAAAACTCCGCAATTAGTGGATTTCTCGCTGTGGGAGCGTTCAGGGCATGCGGGTAAGTATCGGGAGAATATGTTCGTGGTGGATGTAGAAGAACGCTCCTTCGCCATGAAACCGATGAACTGCCCTTGCCATATTCAAGTCTATAATCAAGGTTTAAAAAGCTATCGTGATTTGCCTTTGCGCTTGGCAGAATTTGGCTCTTGTCATCGGAATGAATTTTCAGGTGCCTTACATGGTCTAATGCGAGTTCGTGGTTTTGTGCAAGATGATGCGCATATTTTCTGTACTGAAGACCAAATTCAAAACGAAGTCGTTAGCTTTATTGATTTTCTGCATGATGTTTATAAGGATTTCGGATTTTCCGATGTGATTTATAAGCTCTCGACTCGTCCTGAGCAGCGCGTTGGTTCCGATGAGGTTTGGGATAAAGCTGAGAAGGCTTTGGCGGATGCTTTGGATGCTAAAGGTTTACCTTGGGAAGAGCAACCCGGTGAAGGCGCTTTCTATGGCCCCAAGATTGAATTCACTTTAAAGGATTGTTTAGGTCGACATTGGCAGCTCGGTACGATACAAGTGGACTTCTCCATGCCAGCACGGTTAGATGCACAGTATGTGGCAGAAGATGGTTCACGCAAAATACCGGTGATGCTCCATCGCGCTATTCTGGGTTCTTTCGAGCGTTTCATTGGTATTTTGATTGAACACTACGAAGGAAAATTTCCCACTTGGTTGTCGCCGGTACAAGTCGCGGTGCTGAATATTACCGATAATCAGGCTGAATTTGTGAAAACGGTAGAAAAACAACTGAGAGATCAGGGTATTCGCGCCCTTGCAGACTTGAGAAATGAGAAGATTGGCTTTAAAATTCGCGAACATACAATGCAGCGGGTCCCTTATTTATTAGTAATCGGGGATCGTGAAGTCGAAACACAATCAGTTGCAGTGCGCACGCGTTCCGGTAAAGACCTTGGGGTTATGCCTATTTCTGAAATCCAGCAAAAATTGCTAGCAGAGATCGCGAATCACAGCACGATTGATTTGGAGGAATAAACCTGGACCACCGTATTAATGAAGATATTCGCATTCCTAAAGTTCGATTAATTGACGCAGATGGCGAAAATAAAGGTGTTATTGCTACTGCAGAAGCCTTAGCAATGGCACAAGAAGCGAGCTTGGATTTAGTGGAAATTGTTCCTACTGGCAAGCCACCAGTTTGCAAAATCATGGATTACGGTAAATTCCGTTTTGATGAAAGCAAAAAAGCGGCGGTGGCACGCAAAAAGCAAAAGCAAGTTCAGGTCAAGGAGATTAAGTTCCGCCCCGGTACCGATGAGGGTGATTACAAGATTAAATTGAAAAAGCTGATCGAGTTTTTGGAAGAAGGTGATAAAGCTAAAGTAACCGTTCGTTTCCGTGGGCGTGAAATGGCACACCGTGAATTGGGTATGGAAGTACTCAAGCGTGTAGAAACTGACCTGACTGAACTAGGCGTTGTCGAGCAATTTCCTAAGCTCGAAGGTCGGCAGATGGTCATGGTGATGGCGCCGAAGAAAAAAATCTAGAAGCTTAAGGTTAAACTTTAGGCTTTTCGTCATCCAAGCAAGGTTAGGCACTCTTGTTGGATGTTTTTTCAATCCTCTGTTAAAGGAGACTAAGATGCCTAAGATGAAAAGCAGCAGCGGAGCTGCTAAGCGCTTCAAAAAGGCTGCAAATGGTACGTTTAAACGTAAACAGTCCCATTTACGCCATATCCTCACTAAGAAAACGACTAAGCGTAAACGTCAATTACGCGTGGGTGAGAATCGCGTTGCTGCGGTTGATACCCCAATGATTAATCGTTTGCTGCCGTACGCTTAAGGAGGACAGGATAGATGGCAAGAGTTAAACGTGGTGTACAGGCAGGAGCCCGTCACAAGAAAATCATGAAGTTGGCGAAAGGTTACTATGGAGCCCGTAGTCGTACTTATCGTGTAGCCCATCAAGCAGTCATCAAAGCGGGTCAATACGCTTACCGTGACCGCCGTCAGAAAAAACGTCAATTCCGCGCTTTGTGGATTGTGCGGATTAATGCGGCAGCACGGGTGTCTGGTTTGTCTTATAGCCGTTTCATGAATGGTTTAAAGAAAGCTAATATTAATGTTGACCGTAAAGTTCTCGCTGATCTTGCAGTGCATGATATTGCCGCTTTTGGCCAGCTTGCTGAAAAAGCAAAAGCTGCCCTAGCTGCCTAATCATCCTGCTGTAAAGCAAGGCTGTTACTACTACGAAAAGCGGGGAAGGTTTTTGCCTCTCCCGCTTTTTGTTTTTCTGAAAATCGTCATTAGAAGGAAAGCATTGTGCAAAGTTTGCTAGAACTGATGGGTACTGCCCACGAGCAAATCTCCAGTGCCAGCAATTTGGCCAGCCTTGATCAGATTCGTGTGCAGTATTTAGGTAAAACCGGCCTAATTACTGAGCAACTCAAGCAACTCGGTCAGTTGCCTGCAGAAGAGCGGAAAGCGGCGGGTCAAGAGATCAATTTAGCCAAGCAATCATTGGCGAATGCCATTGATTTGCGTCGTGAAAGTTTACAGGTTGAAGCTTTGAATCTGCGTCTAGCCGCAGAATCAGTTGATGTGACTTTACCGGGGCGGCGCATGGATGCGGGTGGTTTGCATCCTGTCACGCTGACAATTCAACGGATGCAAGCAATTTTTGCTCAACTAGGCTTTGCCTTAGCCGAAGGTCCCCAAGTTGAAGACGATTTTCATAATTTTACGGCTTTAAATGTGCCTGCAAATCACCCTGCACGGGCGATGCAGGATACTTTTTATTTAGAAAATTTTGGCACGGAAGAGCCATTGTTGTTAAGAACACATACCTCTTCGGTGCAAATTCGTTATATGGAAGCGCATCAGCCGCCGATACGGATTATTGCACCGGGTCGGGTGTATCGCTGCGACTCGGATATGACGCATAGCCCTATGTTCCATCAAGTGGAAGGTTTGATGGTGGATAAGGATATTACTTTCGCGGATTTGAAAGGCATTTTGAATGAGTTCTTCCGCGCCTTCTTTGAGGATGATGCAATCAAAATGCGCTTCCGTGCGAGTTTCTTCCCCTTCACTGAGCCATCGGCTGAAACGGATATTACTTGTGTGCATTGCCACGGTGCCGGTTGTCGCGTGTGTAAAAATACTGGATGGTTGGAGGTGATGGGCTGCGGTATGGTGCACCCGAATGTCTTAAAGCATGTGGGGATTGATAGTGAAGCTTATACCGGCTTCGCCTTCGGGATGGGCGTAGAACGCTTAGCCATGTTGCGCTATCAGATCAATGATTTACGGGTGTTATTCGAAAATGATGTGCGTTTTTTACGGCAATTTCACTAAGAGCTAACAGGATTCAAACATGAAAATCAGTGAACAATGGTTACGTGAATGGGTTAATCCTGCGCTGAGCTTGGATGAAATTAACCATAAATTGACGATGGCAGGTTGCGAAGTGGAAGGTGTTGAACCTGTCGCGACCGCTTTTAGCGATGTCATCGTTGGGCAAATTGTCGAAATTGCCAAGCATCCTGATGCAGACAAACTTAATGTTTGTAAAGTGGATAATGGGCGCGGTGAAATTCTGCAAATCGTTTGCGGTGCGCCCAATGCACGAGCAGGTTTAAAAGCACCACTGGCTTTGATGGGTGCTGAGCTGCCCATGCCAGATGGTAAGCCTTTGAAAATCAAAAAAGGCAAACTGCGAGGAATTGAGTCCTGCGGGATGTTGTGTTCAGCCGCTGAGTTGGGTATGGCTGAGAAGTCTGAAGGCTTATTGGAGCTACCAGAAGATGCACCGTTGGGTACTTCGGTGCAGGATTATCTGAAGCTAGCGGATAAGGTAGTTGAGCTAAATGTCACCGCGAATCGTGGCGATTGGCTGAGTATTGCAGGGGTTGCCCGGGAAGTAGGTGTATTGACGAGTACGAGCCTCACTCCCCCTACCATCCCAGAACAGGCCACTCAACACGCTGATACCTTAAACATTAGTTTACCTGCAGCGGATAGTTGTCCACGTTATGCAGGGCGGATTATTCGCAATATCAATCCGAATGCAAAAACGCCGTTATGGATGAAGGAAAAATTGCGCCGCTTAGGTTCACGTAGTTTGTCGCCCGTTGTGGATGTGACTAACTATGTCCTGTTAGAGCTGGGGCAGCCTATGCATGCCTTTGATTTGGATAAGTTGCAAGGTGGCATTCAAGCCCGCTATGCAACCGAAGGCGAACAGTTGGTCTTATTAGATGACCAAACCGTGACCTTAACCCGTGATACCTTAGTGATTGCTGATGATGAAAAGGCGGTTGCTTTAGCAGGCATTAAAGGGGGTATGTCTACTGCGGTTAGTAGTACGACGCAGCATATTTTCCTCGAAAGCGCACATTTCCGTGCTGAAAAGCTGCGCGGACAAGCGCGTCGTTATGCCTTACAAACGGATGCTTCTTATCGGTTTGAACGTGGTGTGGCTGCGGATTTACCGCGTTTAGCTTTAGAGCGTGCTACGCAACTCATCTTTGAGATTTGCGGCGGTTCAGTCGGGCCAGTGGTGGATGTCTGTGCGGATGAGCATTTATTAGAGCGTCCCATGGTTAGTTTGCGGCGTGAGCGCATTGCACGCATTTTAGGGGTGGTCATTGAGGATACCACGGTCGTTGATATTCTCCAGCGTTTAGGTTGTGAAGTCACTGCTAATGCTACTGGTTGGGCAGTTAAACCGCCTCATAGTCGTTTTGACATTACTATCGAAGAGGATTTGGTAGAGGAATTAGCGCGTGTTTATGGCTATGACAATATTCCAGCAGCACTCAAGGCGATGCAGCCAAAACTAACGGTCAAGCTAGAAACTGAAACTAGTTTAAGTGAGTTGCGTGCGCCTTTATTAGCGAATGGCTATCAGGAAGCTGTCACTTATAGTTTCGTTGACCCGACCATTGAGGGGTTACTCTCACCGGGTCATGAATCGATTGTTTTGGCAAATCCGATTTCAGCGGAGCTGAGCCATTTGCGGAGCACCGTTTGGTCGGGCTTATTGCGAGCGCTGGAATACAATTTAAACCGCCAACAAACTCGTGTACGCCTGTTTGAAGTAGGGCCAGTGTTTAGCAAAACGGAGGCCGGTATTCAACAGCAGGATAAAATTGCAGGTATTATGACCGGTTCGGTATTTCCTGAGCAGTGGGGACAGGCTAATCGTGCGGTAGACTTCTATGATATTAAAGGTGATGTCGAAGCAATGTTAGCGCAGGCGAGTGCGCAGAAGTTCTATTTCGTGCCCGTCGCGCATCCTGCTTTACATCCGGGGCAATCGGCGCAAATCGCTACTAACCAAGCAGTAGTCGGCTGGGTAGGGGCTTTGCATCCTGCTTTAGAGGCAAAGTTAGGCTTAGGGCAAGATGTATTCTTATTTGAGTTGGATTTAAAAGCGCTGCAAGGTCGCCGCCTGCCAGTCTATCAAGCGGTGAGTAAATTCCCGATGATTCGCCGTGACTTGGCTTTGGTGATGGATCGCTCCGTGTTAGCGATTGCGCTAGATCAAGCGATTACACAAGTAGCACCACCAAGTTTAATTCATTGGGAGATTTTTGATGTGTATACCGGCAAAGGGATTGCAGAGCAGCAAAAAAGTGTCGCGATAAGCTTGATTTTACAAGAACCTTCCCGCACCCTTGAGGACACGGAGATTACTCGGATCGTAGGAGAGCTTGTGGCGTCATTACAGGATAAGACGGGTGCTACCCTACGTTAATAAGGAGAAGTAACAATGGTAACCACGTTGACCAAAGCGGATATGGTCGAGCATTTATATGAAGAGCTTGGACTCAATAAGCGTGAAGCTAAGGATTTGGTGGAAATGTTTTTTGAGGAAGTCCGTTTGGCCTTAGGACAGGGGCAAAATGTAAAATTGTCAGGTTTCGGCAATTTTATGCTACGTGATAAAACCCAACGTCCGGGACGCAATCCCAAAACAGGGGAAGATATTCCGGTGGATGCACGGCGTGTCGTCACTTTTAGACCCGGCCAAAAACTAAAACAACGAGTTGAGGCTTATGCAGGAAGCGCAGATACCGAATAGTGAGCTGCCTGCGATTCCCTCTAAACGCTACTTCACCATTGGTGAAGTTAGCGATTTATGCTGTGTAAAAGCGTATATTTTACGCTATTGGGAACAGGAGTTTCCTTCACTTAAACCGATGAAGCGGCGGGGTAATCGCCGTTATTATCAACGTGAAGATGTCTTGATGATTCGGCAAATTCGTGGTCTTTTATATGAGGAAGGCTACACGATTAGTGGTGCGCGGCAGAAATTATTAGGCAGTAGCGATGAGTCAGCCGTGGTTTCTACAGAAGAGAGGGCTTCTGATATGCTGGATGACCTGATCCTGCGCTTAGAAAATGTCTTAGTGATTCTAAAATCTTAAACTTCTAGTTGAGATCAAACTCAGTATAGAGTATCTTTGCATTCCTTTCCGGTCGGAGTGTGGCGCAGCTTGGTAGCGCACCACAATGGGGTTGTGGGGGTCGGAGGTTCAAATCCTCTCACTCCGACCATTTAAAGTTAATAATTCAGATTTTGGTCATGCACCAGAGGAGTTGAAGAGCCACTAAAGCGGTAGTAACTTAA
>NZ_CALMZC010000069.1 GCF_937873765.1 uncultured Thiothrix sp.
ATAAAATCTAACCAATTGATTCCAAGCCTTGTGCGCTTGCTACATAATACCGTGATTTATTCAAAGTCCGCCAAGCCGCTGTGAGTGGCTTAGTGAATAGCGAGCAATTTACCCCAGCCTTATTAGAGCGCCTTCAGCAAGCATGGCTGCAAGCCAAAGACCCGATTTTTCATCAAAGCTTATATCGTGCCATTGACACCAGCTTGCTTGTGCTAGAAGGCATAGGTGGGCAAAAGGAATTTGATTTCTTGACCGCTTATCAAACCAAACTCACTGATCCAGCTTCGCTAGCTTCCATTCAACCGCGAGTTGAATGGACTATCCGCCAACTGCAATGGCGCATGGAGCGGATCAAAGATTTAGACCAACTGGCTAAAGACCAAGAGCCAGAGCTATTAGAACGCTATTGTATTAACCCCAACGGTACAGATAAAAAACCGGAAGAATGTACCATGCGGCCTTATTAGGACAACTAAATTTTATGAACTCACTGCGTTATCAACATTTACAGCAGCGCGCAAAAAATCTTGAGCGTAGGTTGGAGCTGTTAGAAACAAGCTATGACCTTGAAACTCGCGTAGAAGAAAAGCTAAGGCTTGAGGACACCCAAGAAAACTTCATGGACGTACAGACACAGATGGCGGTTTTGCGGGGGGAAGCTTAACTAGCGGCTATTCAGCGTTTGATTCCATCCAAAACACACGCATATCGGCGTTGTCCACACGCTCGTAAATGGTTTCAACCGCCAGCGTCAAGCCAATGGACTCTAAAGTCACGCTTGAACCGGGGTAGTAGTAGGAAGAGCGCCATGCTTCACTCCGCCGTTGCACCACCACTTCAGCAATATCTTGCTCGATCAGCACATATTCCAGCAAACTGGGCAAGGCGAGGTATTCGGCACGTTTTTCAGTTTTATCCTTACGGTGAGTACTGCCCGAAAGCACCTCTACCAGCAGAATCGGGCTTTCGCGCACATAGGCATCTTGCGAGGGGTCATCATTACACACCACCATCAAATCGGGGTAGCGAAACCGCTGAGCAGCGGTTTTTATCAACATATCACTAGTCATCGGGAAACACGGTTTACCACGCTGATGATTCCAGATCAAAGCATACAAATTGCCAGCGATGAAGTTATGATTGGCACTAGCTCCAGCCATTGCATACACTTTCCCGTCGACGTATTCATATTTCTGCTCGCTCTGGCGCTCACCTGCAAGGTAAGCTTCCACACTGAGGGAGTCGAATTGGTGTGCTAAAGATGGCATCAGATCTGCTCCTAAACGAAACCAAGTCTTGATTTGATGTTAGCACATGCACTTAGATGGTTAAAAAGCATGGAACTCTTAAAAACCTATCAACTCAAAGCAGACGCAATAAAGCTGCCCGTACTTCCGCTAACTCATTGCGTGTTTGAATCAATAAAGCATCCCAAACTTCATCGGTTTGCCGCTCAATCGCCTGTTCTTCCAAATCTTTATCATGTGCACCTTGTAAATCAGCGACCAATTTCTGTTCACGTTTGACTAATTCGGTTTCGAGCGCTTCTAATTGCGCTCGGGTGGCGGGTTGGCGAGTTGGCTTATTCACTATTTACTCCTTAACAAGTTATTGGCCTGAGTATACCTGATCAAGCCCTAGGCTAACTTGACTCTAATCTAGAATCTTGGTGAAAAACACTTAGCTTAACGCCCATCCAAAAAATTCTGCAGCATGGCATGTCCGTGTTCCGTCAAAATCGACTCGGGATGAAATTGTACCCCCTCAACCGGTAAAGTTTTATGGCGCACCCCCATGATCTCATCTATCTCCCCCTCTTCTGTCTCCGTCCAAGCGGTGATTTCTAAGCAATTGGGTAAGCTGGCTTGTTCAATAACCAAAGAATGATAACGTGTCGCCTCAAACGGGCTAGGTAGATCAGTAAAAACTCCAATGCCTTTGTGATGAATCATTGAAGTTTTGCCATGCATAATTTGTTTAGCACGGATAATTTTGCCACCGAAGGCTTGACCAATCGACTGATGACCTAAACAGACACCGAGAATCGGCCATTTACCTGCATAACGCTCTAAAGTGGGCACTGAAATACCGGCTTCTTTAGGTGTACAGGGGCCGGGGGATAGAACGATTTTTTCAGGCGCAAGGCTCTCAATCGCCTCCACGGGAATTTCATCATTCCGCACTACTTGCACTTCAGTACCCAGCTCGCCAAGGTACTGCACTAAGTTATAGGTAAACGAGTCATAATTATCGACCATTAGTATCTTTTGCATAGCAATCTTCAGTTAGCATCTCAAAAACGAAAGAGTATCCTAGTCTGCGTAGAAGCGCATCTTTATCCTAGCCAAGATGCAATACCCGCAAATATGCCATTATTTCACCACCCCTTAATTTTGCTCATAAATGAGGTTTGTATGCAGTTAAATTTACGCGCCCAAGTGCTAGCTTGCTGTCTTGCTATAGGTTTAGTTATGTCCACAGAGTTAGCGCAAGCTAACAGTGAACTCGTTAGTCCTAAGGCATCAGAAGCAAGCTCAAGCTTTTTAACGGTTAGCGGGAGCAAAATTAAAGATGCTCAAGGTAAAGTTATTACTCTGCGAGGAGTGAATATTCACACCTATTACTATCAATACCAGTGGGATAAAACAGCACCTCTAAAAAATGCTAATGAAACAGACATTAAATATCTGAAATCACTCGGGGTAAATAGTATTCGTTTAGGTCTACATTGGCAATATTTTCAAAGTAGCTTAGGGTATCAGCTAATTGATAACTATGTAAAATGGTGTGAAAACGCAGGCATTTATTTAATTTTAGATATGCATGTAGTGCCACCAGAAACGGCGGTCGGCCAAGATAGAATTTGGAATAATGCTAATGCTCAGCAGAAATTTATTAAGCTTTGGAAGGCGATTGCAACTCGCTATGCTGATAAAAAAATAATTGCTGGCTATGATTTATTCAATGAACCTTCCCCAATAGATCCACAGAAATGGTGGAATTTAGCAAATACCACTATTAGTACCATTCGTACTGTCGATAAAAATCATCTTTTCTTTATTGAGCCAGCCTCTACTCAAGAGCCAAGTTTCCAATTAGTGAATGACACTAAAGTGGTTTACTCTTTTCATGACTATCAACCCTACCTGATCAGTCATGCAGGCTATGCAGGCGCAAGCGACTCACCTGTACCGACTGAGTATACCTATCCTGGCGTAGTGTTAAAGAATGTCTATCCAGTCGGTAGTGGCAAAGGTTTTAATGTTATTAAAGAACTGACCGAATGGACTTCAATAGAAAGCCATGAAATTAGTGTACCCGCTAATGTGCAATTTGCCGCACTAAGAATTGCTGCCATAGGGCGTCTTAATAATCTTTGGGTTGACGACTTCAGCGTAATGCAAAATGGTAACCCCGTTAAACTTGTAAATAGTAATCTAGAGCAGGCATCTATTAATGATCTTAACTTACCTGCCAACTGGTACTTTAGTGGTAATGGCGATTTCACGAGTAGTTGGGATAATACGTTAAATAATACACAGGGTTTAGCAACCGATAAAGCTAGCTTAAAAATGTCTGGTACAAACGGTGGTGGCGTCTGGAGTCAGGTGAATAATTTTTACACGGGACCGCTCATTAAAGTAAAAGAAGGTGATAAATTAATTTTAAAGGGATTTTTCTATGCACCTGATGCAAAACATGCTGAGTTTGGTTTACATGTTGATTATCTGACAGGGGTGTATGAAAGTTATAATAAAGAACGTTTAAGCAGTGATTTGCAACCCTATGTAACTTGGGCAAAAAATAATAATGTGCCTTTATATGTGGGTGAGTTTGGAGCCTTGTCCACTGCCAAAGGTTCATCCCGTTATAACTTGGTGCGTGATAAAATTAGCGTGATGAACGCGGCTGGCTTAAGTTGGTCACTCTGGTCATATAGAGATCTGGGCGCACCTTACTTTGGTCTCTATTTAGATCAGCAATTAGATCAGCGCTTAGCCTCTATTCTCAAAAAAGGCTTAAAGTAACCACTTATTTGTGCTTACTATTTAAACCCGACAAGGCCGCACTGGCGGCGCGAAATACCGCCCTGCCTTTGTTCATGGTTTCATCCCACTCCATTTGTGGGATGGAATCATAGACCACGCCTGCGCCCGCTTGAATATGCAGGGTATCGTCTTTAAGAATAGCGGTACGAATTGCAATGGCGGTATCCATATTGCCACTCCACGATAAATAACCCACTGCACCTGAGTAAATACCGCGTTTTACGGGTTCTAATTCGTCAATAATTTCCATCGCCCGAATTTTGGGTGCACCACTCACTGTCCCTGCTGGGAAAGTAGCCCGTAATACGTCCATTGCACTTAAATTTGGCAACAGCTTACCAGTGACATTCGAGACAATATGCATTACATGTGAATAGCGCTCGACAATCATTTTCTCAGTGAGCTTCACGGAGCCGATTTCACTGACTCGACCCGTATCATTCCGTCCTAGGTCAATCAGCATTAAATGTTCGGCCAACTCTTTAGGGTCATTCAGCAGCTCTTGCTCAAGTTCCTGATCGCGCTGCTCGGTATCACCACGGCGGCGCGTGCCTGCAATGGGGCGTACCGTGATGGTTTCGTCTTCTAGGCGCACTAAAATCTCGGGTGAAGAACCGACAATATGAAAGTCGTCCAAATTTAAGAAATACATATAAGGTGAGGGATTCAAACGACGCAACGCACGGTATAAATCTAAAGGTGGGGCGGCAAACGGAATACTCATACGTTGCGAGAGCACCACTTGCATAATGTCACCCGCTTTGATGTATTCCTTAGCAGTTAACACAGCTTCTTTAAAACCCTGCTCTGTGAAACCCGAAATAAAATCACTCTCTTCAACTTGACGCGATATTGGAGTAGCTTGATATAAGCGGCGGGCTGCTTGCAATTGATACTCTAAAGTATCTAATTTTTTCTGAGCTATTGCATAGCCCTGTTCTTCAGCATGTACAATTAAATGTAGTTCACCACGTAAACTATCAAAGACAACGACCTCATCCGATACCATCAACAGGATATCCGGTGTGCCAATCGGATCAGGCTTTTCCTTGCCTTTGGCAAGCTTTTTTTCGATATAGCGAATTGTTTCATAACCAAAATAACCGACTAACCCCCCCGTAAAACGCGGCAAGTTGGCTAAATCAGGTACTTTAAACTGCTCTTGAAATTCACTAATCCATGCAAGCGGATCAACTACCTCAAAGCTTTCTATCGCTTGATGAGCACGATGCATCTCCACACGTAGGCCATAGACTTTGATGATAGTTTTCGCGGGTAAACCCAGCATCGAGTAACGTCCCCACTTTTCCCCACCCTGTACAGACTCAAACAGATAAGAGTAAGGCGCATCGGCGAGTTTAAGATAAGCACTAAGTGGGGTATCCAAGTCAGCCAAAATAGTGCGGCTAACAGGAACGCGATTAAAGCCTTGGGCAAAATAACTAGCAAATGTGTCTTGATTCATGACAAGTTCCAAACGAAAGGATTAAGAAAATGGCTGAGTTTAGAGGGAACTCAGGGACGCCATCGCTGCAGTTTGGAAGAATGATTTGTCATTAAAAATGCTCTAGCTGTGAAAATTTTCCGAAAAGTTTAGCATAGCTGCTAGCTGACCACACCTAGGGTGTATCATATTTTTTTCAGCTTAGATATGAACACAATGGGATTCGAGAATGATCACGGCTAACACCAGATGCAGAAGATCACTGCTTAAACGCAGGCTCGGTGAGCAAGCGTTCTGTATGGTCGAGCGTCTCTTGATTGGTGTAAGCAGTCATGCTCATGCTATAAATTGACCAGCTATCATAGTATTTAGCCGAGCTGTCGACGACTGGATAAGACAACCACTCTTCATAATAATAGCGATGCTTAGGATTTATTTTTGGTGGCTCTAACAATCTAATATACTCAGCGCGCGCCCACCAGAAATTATACCAAATCCATCCACCACGAATCATATTACCCTGAGCATTTAATTTTCTAGCAGGAAACAGACCTATTTTATTGACTTGTTGATTGGTTTGAAAAATCTTCACTAACGACTGCCAAGGTTGAAAGGTAGCATTAGTTAAAACCTCTTCAATTTTAACTCTTTGCTGATCTGGATGGGTCATACCTTTGGTATGAAAATAGGCTAAATACTTATAATTAGCATTTTCTTGAGCAAGATGCCAAACACGCAACAGCCCCCAATACTCAAATTTATTTTCCGCATAAAATTCTATTTCTTTATAGATATAATTTAATTTTTCAAAAAATCTATCTACATCTTTAACCTTATCAGGGTTTGAAACTACTATATATAAATCTGCGACATCTAATACATGTGTATTTTTTACATCATCAATTTGCTCTAAGACCAGTCGCCTCCAGTCTTTATTAGGATTTATATAAACATAATAAACTATAGCAGTTTGCCTTTTTTTCAAGGAGAAACGAGCGGTTAGCTTTTTAGTGAAAGCATATAAATCCTTCATGGATAGTTTGATAAGCTTTAACCTCGTGACCAGCTGACCTCCATATCCTCAGCCTCACCCATCCCTTTTTCCAATAAAGCTAATAACTCTGGGTCAGCACCATTTTCCTTAAAAATCTCTAGTTCAGTGCGATTGAGCCAATAATCAGTATCAGTTGGATTTTCTTCTTCTAATTGGTCGATTAAAAACTGTAGCTGTGTTTCAGTAATAGTCCCGATTTCAATTCCAGTATCTTTATTAGTTAATACGATCATGGCAAGATTCCTTAATTAATAGACTTGAGCTTAGCAGGCCTCGATTAGAATTTCTTCGCTAAAACGATGTTCGTCGCAGTTATTACCAGTCCCACTGGTACGATCCAAGCAAATAAAATCACGTACCCCTGCTGGACTAAACATATAATGATGCCAAACACCACGACGATAATTAATTCCTTGATGAGCACCAACTAAAAATAAGCGCATCTGTTCTAAGACGGGCTGTTCACCAGTTGGTGCAACTAGCGTGAAAAAGGGTTGACGTTCTAAAGAAATAAAGGCTTGGCTACTTAGCGGATGGCGTTCCATCACCTCAATGCGCAAGGGAAATTGAACTGGCTGCGAGCGAAAAATACTGATAGTAGGTTTGCCGCCATTTTCTAAAGTATCTAAACCGGCCAAATCACTGTAACGCTCAGTTTTGCCATAATTAATTAAGTAAAACTCGCGCCCTGTAGTTTCAATCACATCCCCAAAGGGTGCAAAAGTGGCAGCGGTTAGAGGTTCAGGCTTTAAAATATAAGCCATCTTATTGCACCCTTAATTGACCAAAAGCACGAATACGACTCACCCCACCATCGGGATACATATTCAAGCGAATATGCGAGACTAAACCGATTTTTTTCAATTCTTCTACAAAGGTAAACTCGGTATCAGCAGCCATTTTTTGCGGTGGTAATAACTCTTGCCAATACAAACTTTGTGCGGCAATACTATTTTCATTCCCACCCGTATAAAGTGTGCCGTACACCGAGCACTCATAAGGATAATTACCCTTAAAATGCGCTGTATCTAAGACTAAGCGTGAAATTTCACCCACACCCGCTAAGCGAATAATTGCCCAATCAAACCCTGGTTCACGCCGCCGCCGTGTTTCCCAACCATCCCCCATATTTATCCCTCGTCCGGGGGCTATGAGATTGCTGATATGACCGTAATGCATATCGCTAGCACACAACGCCCGCCCACCATTCAACATAGCAGCCAAATCCAACTCATGATGTTCTGTTAAAGCTGATAAATCTTGGCGTACTTGTCCATAGACACGAAAACGGGCGACACCACCATCAGGATAAATATTCAGGCGTAAATAGTTCCAAGTCTCACGCGAATCAATCGCAAAAGCATTATGGCTATTACCCTGTAAAGCACGCGCACTTAAAATTTGCGTCCAGCGTGTTTGCTCATTGGGTGGAGTTGGGCTATAGCAAGCGTCAACACTCGCTGAAGGCGCATAATTGCCTGTAAAATACGAGGTATCAATGTCCAAACCATGAATCATCCCCGGACAAATCTGAATCACTGCATGATCATAACCATCGCCACGTTTACGACGAGTTTCCCAACCGTCCATCCACTTACCATTTTCATCGTATTTCCCCGGAATGAACACTGCTGGCTCTGGATTCAGCATTCGTGATAGAGGCGCAAAAAACTCATCCGTTGCTGAAATTGCCGCAGCCCCTAAACGTGGTTGAGCCAAATCAATATAATAAATTTGTAATTGATTGAGTAGATCAGACAATTTTAATACCTATTTTAATTTTAATGCAGCCTAAACTGGGTCTAAGGTGTACTTAATCTATTCCACCAGATCATTAACCCGAAAAGCTGCGATACGATTAATTTGTTCTAAGGCCATAGCAAACTCTTGTGCTAAATCATGCTTAATGCGTGTTTCAAATCCTTGCAGAATCTGCGCTCGCGTTGCATGTTTCACCGCCATAATAAAAGGAAAAGCAAATTTCTGCTTATAAGCAGCATTTAGCTCGGTAAACCGTGCTAACTCCTTAGCACTACATTGATCTAGGCCAGCACTTGCTTGCTCTTTGCTCGACGCCACGGTTAATTCACCCCGCAAAGCCGCTTTACCCGCTAAATCAGGATGCGCTCGAATCAAGGCTAATTGCTCTGCCTCTGAAGCGCTTGCTAAAGTGGCTCTAAAAGCTTGCAATACAGCCTCTCGATCAGCGAAAGGGCGCTTTTGCCAAGTGCGTTCTGCCATCCACGGGGAATGCTCATAAA
Source organism: uncultured Thiothrix sp. (assembly GCF_937873765.1). Classification (GTDB taxonomy): domain Bacteria; phylum Pseudomonadota; class Gammaproteobacteria; order Thiotrichales; family Thiotrichaceae; genus Thiolinea. Next base: position 8,809 of record NZ_CALMZC010000069.1, read on the forward strand.
TACCCCCTAATAAACTGACAAAGCTCACTTGATCTAAAGCATTTAACTGAGTAATGGATATTTTCACGCTGAAGCTCCTATTGGTGCTGGGTGCTCTTGCTGCCAATGCTCAGCAATATCAATACGCCGACACAACCAAACATCCTGATGCTGCTGCACATAAGCCACAAAACGCTGCAACGCAGCAAAGCGTGCAGGCCGCCCGACAATTCGACAGTGCAAACCAATAGAGAGCATCTTCGGCGTGCTAGCCCCTTCAGCATACAGCACATCAAACGCATCTTTCAGATACTGGAAATACTGCTCACCACTATTAAAGCCTTGTGGGCTAGCAAAGCGCATATCATTGGTGTCAAGAGTATACGGCACGACTAAATGATCCTGCTCCTGTACTTTCACCCAAAACGGCAGGTCATCACTATAATCATCCGCGTCATACACGAATCCGCCTTGCTCAACCAGCAAATCACGGGTATTCGGGCTATTTCGTCCGGTATACCAACCTTTAGGCTTCTCCCCCGTCATGCGCTCGATACTTTCAATCGCACGCTGCATGTGTTCACGTTCGAGTTCTTTGTCCATGAACTGATAATCAATCCAGCGCCAGCCATGACTGCAAATTTCAAACTCAGCTTTTAGCATGGCTTCGACCGCACGAGGATTACGCTCCAAAGCCATCGCCACTCCAAAAATCGTGATAGGAATCCGCCGATCATGGAATAGCTGATAAATCCGCCAGAACCCTACACGGCTGCCGTATTCGTAAATAGACTCCATACTGGGGTGACGCATCCCCTCATAAGCCCGCGCACCAATAATTTCGGATAGAAAAGTCTCCGAAGCAGCATCCCCGTGCAGAATGCAGTTCTCGCCGCCCTCTTCGTAATTCAACACAAATTGAACAGCAATACGCGCTCCACCCGGCCAATTGGCTTGCGGCACTTGATCAGCGTACCCGATTAAATCGCGGGGATAAGGCATCATGGCAGTCATTGATCTTCATACTCTCTCAAAAGCTGAGGGAGCAAGTTAAAACCTTATCATGGTTGTACTTGCTGCGCCCATTTCAGTACCAAAGCACGCTCTTCTTCAGTCATTTGCGTAAGATTCCCTAAAGGCATCGCTTTAGAAGAGACTTGCACCGTAATCAAAGCGGCTTGTTTACGTATTTGCTCTTCGGTTTCTAAGAGCACACCTTTTTGTGCGACCGGAAAAGCAGGATGAGTCGTTTTAGCGGCATGGCAAGCCACACAGCGCTGCGCAAAAATCGGTTGCACTTGACTATAACTAATTGCAGAAGCTTGCTCCAAACTCAATTTAAGTTGTGGGTAACTAGCCAATAAAGCGGTAGCCGCAAAAATCACGAAAGCAAGCACTAGTAACCAAACAGGCTTCCAATTACCGACTTTAGTACGTGCATTAAAGTAGTGGCGCACTAACACACCCACTCCGAACAAACCTATCAGTACCAGCCAATTCCAGTGACTACCAAAGCTTGCTGGATAGTGATTGCTAATCATGCAAAACATCACTGGCAAGGTCAGATAATTATTATGCAACGAACGCCAGCCTGCCTCTTCACTTAAACGCTTGTCTTGGGGTAAACCTTCGACAGTGGCTTTTACTAATTTACGTTGGCCGGGCATGATCACGAAAAATACATTCGCCGTCATCCAAGTTGCCAATATCGCACCCATTTGTAGAAATGCGCCACGCCCACTAAAAATATGCGTCAACGCTATCGCCAGCAGCACAATAAAGCCTGCTGTGATGAGCATAGCTAGATTGGTTTTCCGGCGTGCAAACTCGCTTTTCCATAAGTAGTGATAGACCAACCAACTTCCTGCTAAGAAACTCAAACTAATTAGAATAGCTTGCCAAGGTTGTAAAGCTAAAACGCTAGCATCAATCAGATAAGCATCTGCACCCAAATAATAAGTAATGACTAATAAAGTAAAACCGCTTATCCAAGTCCAATACGATTCCCACTTGAACCAATGCAGAGGCGCAGGTAACTGACCCGGCTCAATATTACGCTTTTCAATATTGAAAAAGCCGCCAGCATGCAAAGCCCAGAGCTGACCTGCAATTTTTTGATCATCGGCTTGAAGGAGGTGATTGAGTAACCAATTGAAATAAAAAGAAGCGCCAATCCATGCAAAGGCGGTAATGATATGTATCCAACGTATGGCGAGACTAGCCCACTCCACTAAGATTGTTTCCATTGCTAACCTTGTGTTGGCAGATTAATTAAATCTAGCATGCCCTATTTTTGTACTCAATCCTTTTAAAAATTGTATACAAAAACTCACAATTGAAGTTTGACTCTATTCACAAGTCTGTTACAACAAAGTTTTTGGGTCATGCACCAGAAGAGTTGAAAAACATCTGATTAATGAATTCGCCAATGA